>CAKTLG010000020.1 GCA_934572465.1 uncultured Oscillospiraceae bacterium | reverse complement strand
CACTCCGCCCGTCAATGGATCGACGGGTCCCCGCGCGGCGGCAGGCCGCGCGGGACAAACTGGCGCGACAATATGAACTATATCAGAAGCTTCGGCTGCGACGAGCAGCAGTAAGGAGTGACTTTTATGTCGGATCAAAAGAAAAAGAAGACCGATGATGACGGCAGCTATATGATTTTTGGCATGCTGATCGGCATGAGCATCGGCCTTGCGCTGGGACAGACGCTTTTTGACAATATGGGTGTCGGCATGGCGAGTGGTCTGTGCATCGGTATGGCGATCGGCAGCTGCATTGGCAGCATCAAAAAGAAGAATTAAATTTTCCCAGCCATAGTTCGCGCGCTTCCGCCTCATGCTATGCATGAGGTGAAACGAATGGATGAGGGCTATTTCGCACTGTTCATGCAGACCGGCGCGCCGGAGTTTTATGTGGCTGCGCGCGAGGAAAACGATAAGAAAAAGCAATAACTGACAAGGTAAAGTGGTTTACAGAATATGCCGGGAAAGATCGTTGTAAAGGGGGTCGTCCTCCGCGTCACGCCGACGAAGGAGGCCGACTACATATTGACCGTCCTGACCGATGCGCTGGGAAAGGTATCGGTCGTGGCGCGCGGCGCGCGGCGCAAGTCGAGCCGCATTGCGGCGGGCTGTGAGCTTCTGGCCTTTTCCGAGCTGACGCTCTATCAGCGCGGGAACTGGTATTACATTGACGAGGCGTCGACGATCTCGCTTTTTGACGGGCTGCGGCAGGACATCGAGCTTTTGTCGCTCGCGTCGTATTTTGCCGAGATGACCGAGTGCGTCACGGCGGAGGACGAGAGCGTGCCGGAGCTTTTGTCGCTGCTGCTCAACGCGCTCTACGCGCTCAGCGAGCTCCATAAGCCGCAAACGCTCGTCAAGGCGGCGTTTGAGCTGAAGCTGCTCGCGCTCTCGGGCTATGAGCCGCTGCTCGACGGCTGCGCCGTCTGCGGCGCGCACAATCCGAAGACGCCGGTGTTTGATGTGCGTCAGGGAGTTCTGCTGTGCAGGGACTGCGCGCCGCGCGGCGGCGCGGACACGCTGCCGCTTGACGCGGGTTCCTTTGCCGCGATGCGCCATGTGCTGCTCGCTGAGCCGAAGCGGATGCTCTCATTTACGCTTACGGGCGAGACGGAGGCGCGCTTTGCCGCCGTCTGCGAGGCCTTTGCGCGGGCGCAGCTCGACCGGCGCTTCAAGACGCTGGACTTTTACAAAAGCTTGAAAATTGACAACAAAGCGTGATATTTGTCGAAAACAATACGAATTGCAATCAAAAATTCGGAGAAAACTATGAGTGAACTGTTTGAAAAATCCATCCGCGTGCTCGAGCTGCCGCGTCTGCTGACGATGCTCGAGCGGCACGCGGTCAGCGCGGAGGCCAAGGCACGCGCGCGGAGGCTGACGCCGTCGGACGACTACGGCGAGGTCAGCCGCCTGCTCGACGAGACGGACGCCGCGCGCAAAATGATCCTCCTGCGCGGCAGCCCCACGTTCGCGGGCGTGAAGCCTGTGGCCGAGGCGCTGGGCCGCGCCGAGCGCGGCGGCATGCTCAACACGCGCGAGCTGCTGGACATTGCGGGGCTGCTCGCCAACGCCCGCCGCGTGCGCGACTACTATAAGGAGGACGAGGAGGGCACGGTCATCGACCGGATGTTCCTCGCCATCCACCCCAACAACTTTCTCGAGGAGAAGATCACGAGCGCGATCCTCGATGAAAACGAGATCTCGGACAATGCCTCGCCGGAGCTTGCCGAGATCCGCCGCCACAAGCGCGCGGCGGCGGCCAAGGGCCGCCAGATCCTCCAGCGCATCATTTCCTCACCGAGCTACCGCAGCGTTCTGCAGGACGCGCTCATCACCCAGCGCGGCGGCCGCTTTGTCGTGCCGGTGAAGGCCGAGTGCCGCGGCGAGCTGCCGGGACTCGTGCACGACACGTCCTCGAGCGGCGCAACGCTGTTCATCGAGCCGATGGGCGTGGTGCAGGCCAACAACGAGCTCAAGGAGCTTGAGGCAAAAGAGGAGAAGGAGATCGACCGCATCCTCTATGCCCTCTCGGGCGAGGCTGCGGGCTTCAGCCGCGACATTCTGTGGGACTACGACCTGCTCGTGCAGCTCGACCTTATCTTTGCCCGCGGCGAGCTGAGCTATGAGATGAACGCCATGCGCCCGGAGCTGAAAAAGGACGGCAGCGTCTATCTGCGCCACGCGCGCCATCCGCTGCTCGACCCCGCCAAGGCCGTGCCGATCGACATTGAGCTTGGCCGCAGCTTTGATACGCTCGTCATCACCGGACCCAACACCGGCGGCAAGACCGTGAGCCTTAAAACGCTGGGGCTTCTCTGCCTGATGGCGCAGTGCGGGCTGCACATCCCCTGCGACGATCGCAGCGCCGTGAGCGTTTTTACGTCCGTGCTGGCCGACATCGGCGACGAGCAGAGCATCGAGCAGAGCCTGTCGACCTTTTCTGCGCACATGAAGAACATCGTGCAGATCCTCGACGAAGCGGACGGCCGCAGCCTGATCCTCTTTGACGAGCTGGGCGCGGGCACCGACCCTGTTGAGGGCGCGGCGCTGGCCATCGCCATCATCGAGCAGGCGCGCGCGCAGGGCGCGAAGATCGCCGCGACGACGCACTACGCCGAGCTCAAGACCTTTGCCATGACGACCGCGGGCGTGGAAAACGCGAGCTGCGAGTTCGACGTGGAGACCCTCTGCCCGACGTACAAGCTGCTCATCGGCATCCCCGGCAAGTCGAACGCCTTTGCCATCTCAAAGCGTCTGGGCCTTTCCGAGCGTGTGATCGACAAGGCCAGGGCACAGATGGACAGCGAGAGCATCCGCTTTGAGGACGTGCTGACGCAGCTGGAGCAGAAGCGCCAGCAGCTGGAAAAGGAGAAGGCCGAGGTCGACCGCCTGTACGCCCAGCGCGAGGAGGATGCGCGCAAGGCGCGCGAGTTCCGCGCGCAGATGGAGCGCGCGAAGGAGAACGCCCGCAGCCGCGGCGAGGCCGAGGCCAAGCGCCTGCTGGCCGACGCGAAGTCCGCCGCCGACGAGACGTTCCGCGAGCTGGACGCGCTGCGCAAGGAGCAGAAAAAGCTCGACGCCCAGCAGATGAACGCCAGACGCGCCGAGATCATGCACGATCTCAAGGAGGCGCGCGACGCAGCGGGCGTGCGAGACGAGAGCAGAGAGCCCATCCCCAAGCCCTCGCGCCCGATCAGGACCGGCGACCTCGTCGAGATCCCCGGCACGAAGCGCCAGGCCGAGGTCGTCGCCGTCAAGGGCGACACGCTGACGCTCAAGGCCGGCGTTCTGCAGATGAAGGTCAAGGCGGACGAGGTGCGCCTCATCGAAGACGACGAGCGCGCGGCGACGGCGAAAAAGCCGACGCAGTTCGCCCCCTCCCAGCGCATCCTGCGCACGGCATCGGCCGCGCGCGAGCTTGATATCCGCGGCATGGAAACGCTCGAGGCGGAGAGCGTGGTGGAGAGCTATATCGACTCCGCCGTTATGGCGCACCTGGAGACCGTGACCATCATCCACGGCAAGGGAACGGGCGCGCTGCGCAAGGCGGTGCACGCCATGCTCAGGCGCAACAAGTCGGTCAAAAGCTTTCGCCTTGGCAATTTCGGCGAGGGCGAGTCCGGCGTCACCGTGGTCGAGTTGAAATAAACGGCCCCCTTATGGGGCGGTTTGTCTGTAATTATTGCCAAATCCGTCCGCTTTCGCAAAAAATGACATTGACGAAACCGTCCTTGATGGTATATGATATGCTACAGTCCGAAAGATTTTTTTGGAGAGGGAGAAGTAACGATGTATACTCAGAATGTTACGATCAACAATGAGGTAGGTCTGCACGCGCGTCCGGCTACCTTCTTCATCCAGAAGGCCAACGAATTCAAGAGCGGCATCTGGCTGGAAAAGGACGAGCGCCGCGTAAACGCCAAGAGTCTGCTGGGTGTGTTGTCCCTCGGTATCGTGAAGGGCACGACCATCACGCTGCTGGCCGACGGCGCGGACGAAAAGGAAGCGGTCACCGCTCTGTGCGAGCTGATTTCCAGCAACTTCGGCGAATAAAAAAACGATCCGGAAAGGCGGCTTGCAAAAGCCGCCTTTTTCCATATCCGAACGGGAGGAGGACATACAGCATGACCAAGCAGGAGCTGCTGGAAAAAGCGAACGATCTGCCGCTCGCCCCGGGCGTCTATCTTATGATGGACAAGACCGGCTGCGTCATTTACGTCGGCAAGGCGAAAAAGCTCAAGAACCGCGTCAGCCAGTACTTTCAGGAGAACGCCTCCCACAACGAAAAGACGCGCCGCATGGTCTCGCAGGTCGATCACTTTGACACGATCTTCGTTTCCAGCGAGTTCGAGGCGCTGATCCTTGAAAACTCGCTCATCAAGCAGCATATGCCGCGCTATAACATTCTCCTGAAGGATGACAAGGGCTACCCCTTTATCCGCCTTGGTACGGGGCGCTATCCGCGCTTTACCATGGTCAGCAGGCCCGCGGACGACGAAGCACAGTACTACGGCCCCTTCGGCGGGCGAAGCGAGACGCGCGCGGCCATCGACGCGATCTGCGCGGCGTTCCGTCTGCCGACGTGCAGCCGCTCCTTCCCGCGCGACATCGGAAAGGAGCGCCCGTGCCTCAACCACCACATGGGCCGCTGCGACGCCTTCTGCCGCGGCACGCCGGACGAGGAGGAGTATCTGCGCCGCATCGGGCAGGCCGAGGAGCTGCTCTCCGGCCACTACCGCCGCCTGACGCGCGCGCTGCGCGAGGAGATGGAGCGGGAGGCCGCTGAGCTGCACTTTGAACAGGCGGCGGCGCTGCGCGACCGCATCCGCGCCATCGAGGTGCTGGGAAAGCGCCAGAAGGTCATCGCCGGCATCTGTGCCGACACCGACGTCTGGGGCGTTTACCGCGGCGCGCTCAAGTGCGGCAGCGCCGTGCTCCATATCGAGGACGGCAGCGTGACGGGGCGCGACACGAGTCTGTTTGCCGCGCCGCAGGACGAGAGCGAGCAGGCCATTTTGTCGGCGCTGCTGCCGCAGTATTACCTTGAGCGGAACGTGCTCCCGCGCGAGATCCTGCTGCCGTGCGAGATCGAGGGCGCGGATGAGCTTGCCTGCGCCCTCACCGAGCGCGCGGGCCGCAGGGTGACGCTCCGCGTCCCCCAGCGGGGCGAGAAGGCAGAGCTCCTTGCCATGGCGCAGCGCAACGCGCGCGAGGACGTCGAGCGCGTGACGACCGCGCAGGAGCGCGAGAGCCGCACGCTGGCGCAGCTTGCGGGGATGCTTTCGCTTGCAGAGCCGCCCGCGCGCATGGAATCCTACGACATCTCGAATACCGGTGCGAGCGACATCGTCGCGTCCATGGTCGTCTACGAGGGTGCGAAGCCGAAAAAGAGCGCCTACCGCCGCTTTAAGATCAAGAGCCTTACCTCGCACCCCGACGACTACGCCTCGATGGAGGAGGTGCTCACGCGCCGCCTTCAGCGCTACCTCGACGGGGACGAGAAGTTCGCCCCGCTGCCGGATGTCATGCTCATCGACGGCGGCGTCACGCACGCGGGCGTCGCCGAGCGGGTCTGCGCGCAGATGCAGGTGCATATTCCCATCTTCGGCATGGTCAAGGACGACCGCCACCGCACGCGCGCGCTCGTCACGGCGGAGGGCCGCGAGATCGACCTGCACGCCGCGCCGAACGTCTTCGCCCTCATCGGCCAGATTCAGGAGGAGACGCACCGCTTCGCCATCACCTTCCACCACGAGAGCCATTCGAAAAGCGCGACCCGCTCGGCGCTCGACGGCATCCCGGGCGTCGGCAAGGTGCGCGCGCAGGCGCTGCTCAAGGCGTTCCGAAGCGTGAAGGCCATCCGCGAGGCCGACCTTCCCGCGCTTGAGCGCGTGCTGCCAAAGGACGCTGCCGCCTCCGTCTACCATCACTTTCACGGGGAGGCGCAGCAGGAATGACAGGGAAGCTTTACGGAACGCTCGGCCCCGCCTGCGCGCGGGAGGATACGCTGCGCTCGATGTTTGCCGCCGGCATGTGCGGTATGCGGCTCAACCTTTCCCACGGCACGCTGGCGGACAGCGCGCCGTGGCTCGAAACGATGCACCGCGCCGCCGCGCGCGAGGGCGTGCGGCCTGAGCTTATCATCGACCTGCAAGGCCCCGAGCTGCGTGTCGGCGCACTTCCGGCGCCGCTGACGCTCACGGAGGGCGCGGAGCTGACGCTCGGACAGGCGTTTCCCGTGCCGCCATGCGTGCCGGAGCATATCGAGAACGGCGATACGCTGCTGCTTGACGACGGACAGCTTGCGCTGGCCGTGCTGGACGCGCGGCGCGCGCTGTGCCGCGTGACACGCGGCGGGGTGCTCCTGCCGCGCAAGAGCCTTGCCATCGAAGGCCGCGAGCTGCCGGCCCCCGCGCTGACGGCGCTCGACCGCGAGAATCTCCGTCTTGCGCCGCGCTTCGGCGTCACCGGCGTGATGCAGCCGTTTGTGCGCGGGCAGGACGATCTCATCGCCGTTCGCGCCGCGCTGCGGGAGGAAAACGCGGGAAAGCTGAAGATTTTTGCAAAAATCGAGAACCAAACAGGTTTACATAAACTAAATGAGATAATAGCATCCTGCGATGTTCTGGTCATCGCGCGCGGCGATCTCGGCAACGCCGTGCCGCTGTGGGAGCTGCCGCGCACGCAGGAGCATATCGCTGCGGCCTGCCGCGCGGCGGGGCGGGATTTCATGGTCTCCACGCAGATGCTCCATTCCATGCAGCGCGCCGCTGTGCCAACGCGCGCGGAGGTCATGGACGTGTACCACGCCGCGCGCAGCGGCGCGCGCTGTCTGCTGCTCACCGGCGAGACGGCGGCGGGAGAGCACCCCGTCGAGGCGATGCGCTATTTCGCCGCGACCGCCCGCTGCGGCTGGGAGGACGCGAAGTAGCGGCGCTTGACATAATATCGCACCGGCGGCCGCTCTTGGACCGCCGGTGCCGTTTTATTTTCGGGAAAGTGCGAAAAATAGTGAAAAATGGAGAAGAACAAAAACATTTGACGTCTCGACAGTGAAAACTTGACAAATCCTTTTTTGGGGGGTATACTGCCAGAATGTTTTGGAAAAGTTACAAATTGTAATCTTTTCCGGACAGCCGCGCCGCATGGCGCGCAAGGCTGCGGCGGCATCCGCCGCGAAAAAGGAGTATCAAATGCGAACAGTTTTAGAAAAAGGTTTCAGCCGCCAACGCTTCCGCAGGGCGCTCTTTCTGGCGCTCTTCGCCGCGGTGCTGGCGCTGAACGGCTCGCCGGAGCTCCGCGCCGACGCGCTCTACCTTCTCGCCGACAGCGGGACGGTCAGCGTGCTGGACGCCGAGACGGCGATCCCGCAGGAGCGCGTCATCGTCACCGGCGCGCAGAGCGCGGACGTCAAGGTCGCGCTGCCCGCAGGCGAAAAGGTGACCGTGACGCACGGCGGCGCGGTGGAATATGCCACTACGCGCTCCGGCGAAAGCGTAGGCGAGCTGCTGCGCCGCCTGCAGATCACCGTCAGCCCGCTCGAGCTGGTGCTGGTCGATGTGTCCGGAGAGGAGGTCTCGATCACCGTCGATTCCGACATCACCTACTATGAGACCGCGAGCGAGGCCGTGGCGCACACCACGCTCTACACGCCTACCGGACGTCTTGCCAAGGGTGAGACGCAGGTCGTGCAGCAGGGCATCGACGGCGTGCGCGACGTGGTCTACGAGGTCGTGTATGCCGATGGGCAGCTCGTCTCCCGTCAGGCGGTGGCTGAGAGCGGCAACACCTCGGTCGCTGAGCTTGCCTATCTCGGCACGCGCGTGAGCGAGGCGCAGGAGGGCGACACCGTCTCCTCCGTCGTCTACGAGTCCGACGGCAGCGGCTATCTTCTCATGGCCTCGGGCGACTCGCTGCACTTCTCCAGAGCCGTGGCGGTGAAATGCACTGCCTACACCGCCGGCTACGACGGCGTGGATACCTGCACGGCGACCGGCACCACGGCCCGCCGCGGCGTGGTCGCGGTGGATAAGCGCGTCTTCCCGCTGGGGACGAAGCTTTTCGTCGATATCAAGTCCAGCGCCTTTGACTACGGCATGGCCTATGCCGAGGACACCGGTATGCGGGGCGAGAAGCTCGATCTCTACATGGACACGTATGACGAGTGCATTCAGTTCGGCGTGCGCAAGGCGATCGCCTACGTGCTCGACTGAAAAATGGCAGAGGAAAAGGGACGTCCCGCAATGGGGCGTCCTTTTTTGCACGCGTCTTGACTTCCCCGCTCCGGCATGGTAGGGTGAAGAAAAAGGGGGCGGGGGATATGCGCGTGTGGACAAGGCAGCACCGCAGCGTGCTGGAGGAGATCTCGGTGCGGGGGCGCTATGCCGCGCGCCGCAGCGGCGTATATGCGGATCTGCAGGAGCAGGCGCCGCTCGTGCTGACGGTGTATGACTGGCTGGCTGAGCACCATCCGCTGCGCGCGCAGCGGCCCGTGGACGCGGAGGGACTCGTATGGCTCTCCTACGAGCGGAGCGCGGCAATGCTGACGGACGCGCAGTCCGTGCTGCTGGAGCTGGAGATCCCGGAGGAGCGTATCGCGCCGGTCAACATCGCCAAATGGGGCGCGATCCTGAACTATGCCTATCTTCCGCGGGATGAAGCGGACGCGCTGCGTCACCGGCGGGAAATGGACGCGCAGGGGCTGAGCGACGCGCAGGTCTGCATGTCCCGCTTTTACCCCGCGCTCAGGCAGGAGATCGTGCAGAGCTGGGACAGGCTCTTTGATCCCGCCGTCTCGCTGGGCAACGGCCTTTGCTACGGAACGACATGGGAGCTGAGGAAAGAATGGCTGATCGAAGCGAAGTGACGCGGGTCTACGCCGCGCAGACCGCGCCGGTCATTGACGAGCTGCGGCGCAGCGGGCAGTGCTTCTGCCGCGAGGAATACGTCCGCAGAAAGTACGGCGAGTGCGCGGACAGCTTTCTCATCGCCTACCGCTACCTTGCGCGCAAGGGCGAAGCCCTTGTGCCGAAGCCCGCGGGCGCGGAGCTGCCGTACTGGGTCTCGCCCGATCCGGCGGGCCTGCCGCGCTCGGAAACGCTGCTCGCGCTCGACGTGCCGCGCGCGGAGCTGCTGCTCTTTCCGCGCGCATGGTGGACGCGCATTCTGCAGCTGCGCTATCTCGGCGCGACGGAGCGGGAGACGGCGGCGTTCGAGCGCGAGCTTTCGGCGCGGGGACTGACGGGCTATCAGGTGATGACCTCGCGCTTTTATCCGGAGCTGCGCGAGCAGATGCTTGCAAGCTGGGAAAAGCTGCTCGATCCGGAGGCCATCTCCGGCCTTGCCCCCGCGCAGCTTCAGGGTGCGGTGTGGACGATCCGGCGGGAGTGGGTCGCAGAGGAATAAAAAAGAGCGGCGCACTGCGCCGCTCTTTTTACTTTTCGGATTCAGCTCAGCAGCTCGTAGCCCATCTTGATGAACAGCAGCGCCAGCACGACGAAGATCATGCCGCGCACGCGCTTGCTGCCGCCCTTCATGGCGAAGCGCGCGCCGCAGTAGGCACCGAGCATATTGCACGCCGCCGCCGGCAGCGCCAGCAGCCACCAGACCTTGCCCTCCAGAATGAACAGCACCGCCGAGGCAACGTTGGAGCAGAGGTTTGCAAGCTTTGCGCAGCCCGATGCGGTGAGCAGATCCATCGAGAGCGCCATCGTGAACGCCATGATCATGAACGTGCCCGTGCCCGGGCCGATCAGCCCGTCGTAGCAGCCGAGTCCGAGACCGATGAGCGCGGCGCGCGCCATTTCCTGCTTCGGCGTGTATTCGCGCGCGGGTGCATTGCTCTCCTTGCCGAAGTCTTTTTTGAGCATCAGCAGGATCGCCGCGCAGGGCAGCGCCACGAGCATCATGATCTTGAGGATGTTCTCGGGAATGAGCAGAGCGATCTTCGTGCCGATGGCCGCGCCGAGCAGCGCGCCGATGCCGGAGATGATGGCGGGGCGGAGCAGGACCTTGCCGCCGCGGAAGTATTTGAACGAGGCGAGCGCCGTGCCGGTGCCGTTGACGACCTTGTTCGTGCCCATGGCGAGATGGGCGGGGATGCCGGCCATCAGATAGGCGGGCAGCGTGATGAGTCCGCCGCCGCCGGCGACGGAGTCGACAAAGCCGCCGAGAAAGATCAGCGGCAGCACGATGAGCAGGATCTGCGGCGTCAATTCCATGAAAAAAGCCCTCTTTATCTCCAGGATCTCTGCATTCTACCACAGCGCGAAAAGTTTTACTACTCTTTTCCGCAAAATATGATAAAATGATTTCACCTCTGAACAGAGAAAGGACGCAATGCAATGGAACGAAACGACCGCGCCGCCATCGAGGCGCTCTTGCAGCGCCACGGCTTTCACTTTTCCAAATCCATGGGACAGAATTTCCTCGTCGACCCCGCCATCCCCTGTGAGATCGCCGAAAGCTCGCGCGCGGATGAAACGAACGGCGTGCTCGAGATCGGCCCGGGCATCGGCGCTTTGAGCCACGAGCTCTGCGAGCGCGCGGGAAAGGTCGTCGCCGTGGAGCTTGACAAAACGCTGCTGCCGATCCTGAATGAGACGATGGCGCGCTTTGATAATTTCGAGGTCGTCTCCGCCGACATCCTGAAGACCGACATTCCCGCGCTGGTGAAGGAAAAGTTCGCGGGCCTCACGCCCATCGTGTGCGCGAACCTGCCCTACAACATTACGACGCCCGCCATCACCGCGCTCATCGAGGCGAAATGCTTCGAAAGCATCACGGTGCTCGTGCAGAAGGAGGTCGCCGAGCGGCTCTGCGCCGCGCCGGGGACGAGCGCCTACGGCGCGTTTTCCGTCTTCATGCAGTACCATACCGCGCCGGAGCTTTTGTTTGCCGTCCCGCGCGAGTGCTTCGAGCCGCAGCCGAAGGTCACCTCCGCCGTGCTGCGCGCCGTCGTGCGCCGTGAGCCGCCCGTGCAGGTCGCGGATGAGAAGTTCTTCTTCCGCGTGGTGTACGCCTCGTTCGCCCTGCGGCGCAAGACGCTCGTCAACAGCCTGATGACCGCCTTCAGCGCCCAGCTCACAAAGGAGCAGCTCACCGCCGCCGTCACGTCCTGCGGGCTCGACGCCAATATCCGCGGCGAACGGCTGGGGCTTTCGGAGTTCGCCGCCCTTGCCGGAGCGATCGCGGCGCTGCTGTGATGCGATATATTCAAATAATTGATAAACCATATGGTTGTTATTGATACGACGTTCTGTTACAATTTCTGACAGAAAGGAGTCAAACTCAATAGCAGCCATTTTTCCTGTGCATCGGTTAGCTCCCTGCCGCGCGAGCGGTCACAGCACACCACACAAGACGCGGCGTAAAAATCTTTTTCACTTGCGCCGTGAATGCTACGAGGGAAAAGCAACATGACGAATTTGACGAACAACAAGGCCGTTTTGTCCTGGATCGACGAAATGACCGCCATCACCAAGCCGGATAAGATCGTATGGATCACCGGAGAAGAAGAGCAGCTGGACGAGCTGCGCGAGCAGGCCGTTCGGGAGGGCATCCTCATCAAGCTCAATCCGGACAAGCTGCCGGGCTGTTACCTCCACCGCACCGATCCGGACGATGTGGCCCGTGTCGAGGACCGCACGTTCATCTGCTGCGAAAGGGAGGAGGACGCCGGCCCGACCAACCACTGGGTCGAACCGAAGGAGATGTACGAGCGCATGTATGCGCTGGCCGACGGCGCCTACAAGGGCCGCACCATGTACATCATCCCCTACTCCATGTCCATCATCGGCTCCCCGTTCGCCAAATACGGCTTCGAGCTGACCGACTCCATCTATGTCGTGCTCAATATGCACATCATGACCCGCATCGGCAAGGCCGTGTGCGACGCGCTCGGCGACGACGAGGGCTTCATCAAGGGCCTGCACTGCCAGTGCAATCTCGATAAGAACAACAAGTACATCGTTCACTTCCCGCAGGACAACACCATCATTTCGATGAACTCCAATTACGGCGGCAACGTGCTTCAGGGCAAAAAGTGCTTCGCTCTGCGCATCGCCTCGAACCTCGGCCGTCAGGAGGGCTGGATGGCGGAGCATATGCTCATCCTCGGCATCCAGAACCCGCGCGGCGAAGTGAAGTACATCTCCGCCGCCTTCCCCTCCGCCTGCGGCAAGACGAACCTTGCCATGCTCATCCCGCCGGAGGGCCTCCAGCGCTGGGGCTGGCGCGTGTGGTGCGTGGGCGACGATATCGCATGGCTGCGCGTGGGCAAGGACGGCCGCCTTTGGGCCGTGAACCCCGAAAACGGCTTCTTCGGCGTCGCGCCGGGCACGTCGATGAAATCGAACCCCAACGCGCTCATCTCCACGCATAAGGACACGATCTTCACGAACGTCGCGCTCGATCTGAGCGACAATACCGTCTGGTGGGAGGGCCTCAACAAGACACCGCCCGCCCGCGCGATCGACTGGCGCGGCCGTCCCTGGACGCCGCAGAGCCCCGAAAAGGCCGCGCATCCCAACAGCCGCTTCACCGCGCCCGCGCGCAACTGCCCGTGCCTGAGCCCCGAGTTCGACAATCCCGAGGGCGTGCCCATCAGCGCCATCGTCTTCGGCGGCCGCCGCGCGAAGACCGCGCCGCTCGTCTATCAGTCCTATGACTGGCAGCACGGCGTGTTCATCGGCTCGATCATGGCGTCTGAGACCACCGCCGCCGCCACCGGCACGGTCGGCGTCGTGCGCCGCGACCCGATGGCGATGCTGCCGTTCTGCGGCTACCACATGGGCGACTACTGGCAGCACTGGCTCGACATGGGCAAGAAGATCCCCAAGCCGCCGAAGATCTTCAACGTCAACTGGTTCCGCACCGACGAGGAGGGCCACTTTGCCTGGCCCGGCTTCGGCGACAATATGCGCGTGCTGCAATGGATCATCTCCCGCGCCGACGATGAGATCGGCGCGGCGGAGACCGCGCTCGGCTACGAGCCGAACACGCACGATATCGACATGGAGGGCCTTGAGATGTCCATGTACGATATGCGCCGCCTGCTTTCGGTCGACCGCGAGCTGTGGCTCAAGGAGTGCGAGGATGCCCGCGCCTATTACGAGAAGATCGGCAAGGTGCCCGAGGAGCTCTACGAGGAGCTCGACGCGCTCGAAATGCGCCTCAACCGCGGCTACAAGGTCAAGCATTGAGAAACGTAAAAAAGGAACCGCTCAAAGAGCGGTTCCTTTTTTGCGTAGAGAGCTTCGCAGAATTTCGTGCCGCGCACGGCACGAAATAAATTCAGATTCGTTTTTCGCCGCGACATGTGCGTGGCGAAAAACACTTTGCGCGGAGTGAGCGTCGAATTGGCCGCATCATGCGGCCAACCGAGGCGCAGAGCGCAGCGAATCCTCCTCAAAAAAGCGGCAAGGCCGCTTTTTTGAAGCTACCGCACAACGCCGAACTCAAAGAGATAGTCCCGCCACATCGTATAGTACGCGGCCTTGACGTGCACGCCGTCGCCGGAATACGCCGCCGTCAGCGCGCCGGTGTCGTCGTCGAAGACGGGATTGCAGTCGATGTAGAAAACGTCCATTCCGTCGGCAAGCTCCCTGAGCGCCGCGTTGCGCGCGTCGATGGTCTCGTTTTTGAAGTAGCTCGTCTCAGACTTCTCCTGCGTCGTGTGGAAAATGGCCTGCAAGAAGATGATGGCTTCGTGCTGAAGTGCCCGCACCTCGTCCAGCACGACGCGGTACTGCGCGATCCAGTCCTCGGTCGAGCCGGTGCCCAGTTCGTTGATGCCGAGCATCAGATAGACCTTGCCGTACTGCTTTTCCCCCAGCGCCTGCTCAAGCGTTTTCTTGCCGCCTGGGGTCGAAAAGACGGGCTTGCCGCCCACCGCCGACCAGACCGTCAGCCCGTTGTGGCAGAGATAATCGGCGTTCGGCAGTCCCGCGTAGTCCTTGAAGCCGTCGGTGTGCGAATCGCCGATGAACAGCGCATCGTCAAAGTAGCTCGCGTCCACGGTCGTGAATGGCGAGGCCGGCGGCGTGTCCGGCTCGTCCGGCATGTCCGGCTGCGGTTCCGGCGCAGGCTCATCCGCCGGCCCTGCATCGCCGCCGGACGGTGGCTCATCCGGCGTCTCGACCGGTGCGGCATCGTCGTCCGCTGCCGCCGCGCTCCACGGGTACACGCCGTCGGCGGCTGCGAGGGCCATCGCCGCGATGGGCGGCGTCATGGGGTCGAGCGCGGCAAGATACGGCGCATAGACGCCGTTCGGGTCAAGACCGGCGTACACGTTGATGGCCGCCGCACTGATAAGGCACAGCGCCAGCAGCGGAGAAAACGATCGACGGGACATGGAAGGCTCTCCTTAGAAATGGGAATAGAGAAAGGCATTGCCCGACGAGGTGGCGACAAAGTACACGCACACCCAGAAGAGCAGAAACAGCGGGAGCTGGACGAGCAGGCTGCCGCGGTGCTTTTCATAAAAGCGGCGCGGCTGCGGCAGGCAGAAGACCACACCCAGAAGCAGCAGCCACCAATAGGACGAGAGCAGCTTGAGCGCATCCTGCGGCGAGACGGCGCTGTGCGCGCCGAAAAACGGGAACAGACGCGAGAAATATGCGCCGAGGGCGGAAAGGTCCGTGATGCGGAAGATGACCCACGTGGGCGGGATGGCGAGGAGCAGGTAGAGGTGCGAGAGCAGCGCATGGCGCTTCAGAAAGCCGCCGATGCAGAATTTTTCCAGCAGAATGAAGCAGAGCAGCGCCGCGCCCCAGAGCACGAAGCTCCAGCTCGCCCCGTGCCAGAGACCGGTGAAGAACCATACCACCGCCAGCGCGAGCGCCGTGCGCAGCCCGCCGTGCCGGCTGCCGCCGAGCGGGATGTAGAGATAATCGCGGAACCACGTGCCGAGCGTGATGTGCCAGCGGCGGTAGAACTCGCTTACCGAGCGCGCGGCGTAGGGAGAGTCGAAGTTGCGCGGCACGGGAAGCCCCAGCATCTGCCCAAGGCCCATCGCCATGAGCGAATAGCCGGAAAAGTCGAAGTAGAGCTGCATGCTGTAGCTCACCGCGCCCAGCCACGCAAGCGGCGTTGACAGATACTCGTATCCGATGCGATCGAGCGCGGCCCACAGCGGCGCGAGCTGGTCGGCCAGCAGCACCTTGAAGCAAAGCCCGATGACAAAGCGCTCAAAGCCCTCCTCCGCGTCCGTGCGCGTGAGCGTGCGCGCCTTCAGCGGCGCGCGCCAGTCGTCATAGCGCAGGATCGGCCCCATGATGAGCTGCGGGAACGCGGCGGTAAAGGCTGCGTAGCGGACAAGGCTCGTTTCCGCCTCCGCGCCGCGGTACACGTCGATGAGGTACCCCGCGCTCTGAAAGAGATAGAAGCTCACGCCCAGCGGCAGCACAAGGGATACGGGCGGGAAGGTCTGATGCGTCAGTATGCCCACATTTTCCAGAATAAAGCCCGCGTACTTGAAAAAGACCAGGCAGTAGAGATCCGCCGCCAGCGCAAGGGCCAGCAGGAAGCGCCGCGTGCCGCGCCCGCGTCCCGTCATCAGGCGCGCGAGCGCATAGTGGACGAGCACCGCCGCCGTGAGCAGCAGCGTGTCGCGCGCGCCCGCACCGAAAAAGTAGAAGCCGAAGCTGCCGAGCACGAGCACCGCGTTTTTCCACGCGCGCGGGGCGATATAGTAGACCGCGAGGAACGCGGGCAGAAAATAAAACAAAAACTGCAGATCTGCAAAGCTCACAAAGCGGCTCTCCCGTCCAATAATGTCATTCTGTCATGATTTTACACAGCGGGGAGGGGGTCTGGCAACGGTAAAATCAGGAAATCGCCGGATATCTTGCGGTTTACATCCGCCGCCGCCCGTGTTACAATCCAAGGGCGCGGGGAAGTATGGCGTTATGTTAATCGTAAGCCCTGCACCCCGCGCTGTCAATGTCAAAAGGGTTACAATTTCGGTTACAATTTGTAACGGAGGTCGTATGGGAAAGGAAACGGTCCTCGCGCTGCTGCTGCGCGAGAGGGGGCGCTTCGTCTCCGGCGAAGCCATCAGCGCTGCGCTCGGCATCACGCGCGCGGCGATCTGGAAAAGCATCTCCGCCCTGCGCGCCGACGGGTATGAGATCGACGCCGTCACGGGGCGGGGCTACTGCCTGCGCGCGCTGCCCGATGCGCTCACGGAGCAGACCGTGCGCGCTTATCTCGGCGATGTGCGGACGGTCGGCGCGCGCATCGACTGCTTTGATTCGCTCGACTCGACGAACGCCTACTTAAAGCGCGCCGCCCTTGAAAACGCGCCGGACGGAACGGTCGCCGTCGCCGCCGAGCAGACGAGCGGACGCGGCCGCCGCGGGCGCAGCTTTCAGAGCGCGGCGGGCAAGGGCGTGTACCTTTCGGTGCTGCTGCGGCCCGACGTCACGCCCGAGCGCCTTCTGCCGCTGACGGGGCTTGTCGCCGCCGCCGTCTGCCGCGCGGTCGACCGCGTGAGCGGCGCGCAGACGCAGATCAAGTGGACGAACGACCTCGTGCTGAACGGACGCAAGCTCTGCGGCATCCTCACCGAGCTGAGCCTTGAGGGCGAGAGCGGCGCGCTGCAGTCGGTCGTCGTCGGCATCGGCGTCAACGTCAGCCAGACGGCGGCGGATTTCGACGGCGAGGTCGCGAACATCGCCACCTCGCTGCTGCGCGAAACGGGAAAGTCCGTCTCCCGCGCGGCGCTGGCCGCCGCGATGATCGAGGAGCTCGACGCGCTCTACGGCGCGCTCAAAGCGGGCGATACGGCGGCGTATCTTGCCGAGTACCGCCGCCGCTGCATCACCATCGGACGCGAGGTGCGGCTTTTGTGGCAGGATGCGCGCGAAAGGGTCACGGCGCTCGATGTGGACGAGGAGTTCGGCCTTATCGTGCGCCATGCGGACGGTGCGGTCGAAACGATCCGCACCGGCGAGGTATCCGTGCGCGGATTGTATGGATATGTTGAGTGAGGAGGGACCATCTTGAAGCTTTTGTGGGAGCTTTTTTACACCTTTGCCAAGGTCGGGGTCATGACCTTCGGCGGCGGCTACGCCATGCTGCCCATTTTGCAGCGCGAGGTCGTGGAGAATAAGGGCTGGGCGACGGAGGAGGAGCTTGCCGACTGGTTCGCCATCGGTCAGTGCACCCCCGGCGTCATCGCGGTCAACACCGCGACGTTTGCGGGCCGCAGGGTCGCGGGCAATGTCGGCGGCATCGTCGCGACGCTCGGCGTCGTGTTCCCCAGCATCGTCATCATCTCGCTGCTCGCGGGCGTCATTACGACCTTTGCCGACGTCGCGTGGGTCAAAAACGCCTTCGCCGGCATCCGTGTGTGCGTGTGCGTGCTCATCTTCAACGCTGTTATGAAGCTGTGGAAGAAGTCCGTCGTCGATAGGGCGACGCTTGCGCTCTATCTCATCATTCTGGCGGCGTCGCTGTTTCTCGACTGGTCGCCGATCATCTTCGTGCTGTTTGCGGCGCTCAGCGGCATCGTTTTGCAGGTGTATCTCAAGAAGGGCGGTGAGCAGGCATGATGATCTACCTCCAGCTTTTCTGGGAGTTTTTCAAGACAGGACTCTTCGCCATCGGCGGCGGCATGGCGACGCTTCCGTTCCTCTACGACATGTCGGATAAGACCGGCTGGTTCACGCGCGCCCAGCTCGCGGACATGATCGCCGTGTCCGAGTCCACCCCCGGGCCGATCGGCGTCAACATGGCGACCTATGTGGGCTATCTCACGGGCGGCGTGCCCGGCGCCGTCACGGCGACGCTCGGCCTTGTCACGCCCTCGATCATCGTTATTCTGATCGTCGCGGCTTTTTTGCAGGCTTTCCGCACCAGCAGATATGTCACCGGTGCGTTTTACGGCCTGCGCCCCGCGTCCACTGCACTCATCACCGCGGCGGGCCTTGTCGTGGTGAAGGAAACGTTTGTCGTGTCCGCCGGCTTTTTCTGGCAGGGGCTGATCCTTGCCGCCGTGATCGTCGTCCTGACGAATTTCGTCAAGCAGACCAAGGGCTGGCACCCCATCGTCTTCATCGGCCTTTCCGCGCTGGTCGGCGTGGTGTTCCGCTTCGCGGGAGCGTAAGCGATATTCAAAAAAAGGAGCAGCCTTTTGGCTGCTCCTCTTTTTTGAGGGGGATTGCGCTCCGCTTCGCGCCTCACCGCCCGCAGGGCGGCTGCGGCACGCGCGGAGCGAGAAGTGTTTTTCTGGCACGCATATATTGTCAGAAAAAACGGATTACAATTTATTTCGCGTCTGCGGATGCCGTGTACCCCTTGCGGGTAAAACTCTGCGAGGCGTTTAGACTGTGCGTTAGTCCGCTGACGCGATATGCCCCGCGATGCGCTGCATGATCATGTCGAGCGCCACGAGGTTGTGCCCGCCCTCGAGCACGATGATGTCGGCGTACTTGCGGCTCGGCTCAACGAACTGCTCGTGCATGGGCTTGACGGTCGTAAGGTACTGCGTGATGACGCTCTCGAGCGTCCTGCCGCGGTCGCGCACGTCGCGCAGCGCGCGGCGCAGGATGCGCACGTCCGCGTCGGTCTCGACGAAGATCTTGATATCCAGCATCTCGCGCAGGCGCGGATCCTGAAAAATGAGGATGCCCTCCACGATCACGACCTTGCTCGGCAGAACGAGCTGCGTCTCGTTCGTGCGCTGGTGCTCGGCGTAGGAATAGACGGGGCAGCGGATGGGCTTGCCGGCCTTGAGCGCCTTGAGCTGCTCAACCATCAGGTCGGTCTCAAAGGCGTCCGGATGGTCGTAGTTCTGCTTGCAGCGCTCCTCGAAGGGCCTGTCCTGATAGCGGTAGTAGCTGTCGTGGTGGACAACGCTGATGTCGTCGCCGAAGTGCTGCTTCAAATGCTCGGTGAGCGTCGTTTTGCCGGAGCCGGTGCCGCCTGCAATGCCGATAAAGATGGTATTCATCGCGTCTGCCTCCATGATGCGTTCTTTTTCTCCATTATAGGCGGGCGCACGGACAAAAGCAAGCCAAAGCGGCGGGATGCGACAAATTTTTGCGTGCCGACGGTTGACGCGGCGGCGGAAAAAAGGTATTATGTAAAGGTCATGTGCGCGCGATGACTGCGCGCCGGCATTTTCTCAGTGAACAAGGAAAGGAGCGGCGGCATGGATCTTATCAAATGCCCGCGCTGCGGCGAGGAATTCTCCCCCAGCTATCGTAAATGCCCGTTCTGCGAGGAGGGCGATCATCCCCGCAGAGTCAAATACAATTCCGGAAAGAACGGACGCCGCGTGTCCGACAAAAAGCAGACCCATTCCGCGCGCGGTGCGATGGCCGGCGTGCTGGTCGTGGTGCTGCTGCTTTTGAGCTGGTCGCTCTTTGGCGACAAGCTCGTGGCAAAGATCAATGCCGACAAAACGCCCGGCACCGAGCAGACGGACGGGCAGACGCCGGATGACGGTGCCGCGGCCGATCCGAGCGGCACGGACGCCGACCCGAACGGCGCGAACGGCGATACGGCCGTCCCGCCCGACGCAAGCACCGATCCGAACGGCGGCGACGCGCCCGACCCGAACGCGCAGCCCCAGCCCGGCGATACCACAACGCCGGACACCACGACGCCGGATACGACCGCGCCCACGGTCGACGCCTCGAGCCTGAGCATCAGAACAAACGTCGGCACGACGCTCAGCAGGGACGCGAGCGGGAGCTTTGACTGCACGATCAAAAAGAGCGAGTCCATCAAGCTCACCGTTTCCGGCACGGACGCCGCGGCCGCATGGTCGGTCGCCGACGCGAGCGTGCTCACCATCAGCGCCGACGGCGGGATCACCCCGCTCAAGACCGGCACCACCAACGTGACGGCGAGCGTCGGCGGCGCTGTGCTCACGATCATCGTGCGCGTGGTGAACTGAGCGTTTGCGGCGGGAGAAGTGGATCAAAACACAAAAAAGAGCGGCCAAAGGCCGCTCTTTTTTACATAAAAAAGCAGAGCCACCGCCTTGAAAGCAATGCCCTTGTGTGCTACAATTACTTTGAATCAGTGTTTTCAGGAGCGTATCATGACCAAGCAGGATCTTCAGCGGAAAAACCCTCTTGCCATCTTTTTGCATTACTTCAAGCCCCACCGCGCGCTGTTCGTGCTCGACCTTGTCTGCGCGACTGTCGTTTCGCTCATCGACCTTGCCTTCCCGCTCGTGACGCGCAAATCGATGTACGAGCTTTTGCCGGATCGGCAGTACCGCACGTTTTTCACCGTCATGGCGGTGATGATCGCGGCGTTTGTCGTGCGCGCGCTTTTGTACTATGTCATCGCCTATTGGGGGCACACCTTCGGCATCCGCGTCGAGGCGGACATCCGCCGCGACCTTTTCGTCCACGTGCAGGAGCTGGACGTCAGCTTTTTCGACCATAACCGCACGGGCCAGCTCATGAGCCGCCTGACGAGCGACCTCTTCGAGATCACGGAGCTCGCCCACCACGGCCCCGAGGATCTGCTGATCTCCACGCTTACGATCGTGGGCGCGCTGGCCGTCATGTTTTCCATCGAGTGGCGGCTCGCGCTGGTGGTGGCGTGCATTCTGCCGGTCTTCATCGCGGTCATCATGTCGCGCCGGCGCAGGATGAGCGCCGCGTCCCGCAACGAAAAGAAAAAGACCGCCGCGATCAACGTCGGCATCGAGTCCTCGCTCTCCGGCATCCGCACGGCGCGCGCCTTTGCCAACGAATCGGCCGAGATCGGCAAGTTCGATACGGCCAACGAGGAGTTCAAGGTCTCCAAGCGCGCCTTCCACCACGAGATGGGCCTTTTCAACGCGACGATGGAGTTCTTCATGACGCTCCTCTCCGCTGCCGTCATTACGGCGGGCGGATACCTCATCATGCGCGGCGAGATGAACTACATCGACCTCATCACCTTCTCGCTCTACATCACAACGTTTATCAACCCCGTGCGCAAGCTCGCCAATTTCTCCGAGATCTTCGCGCGCGGCTTCGCAGGCGTGGAGCGCTTCGTGGCGCTCATGCGCATCGAGCCTGCGCTGCGCGATGCGCCGGATGCGAAGGAGCTTACGCATTGCCGCGGTGAGATCGATGTCGACCATGTGAGCTTTGCCTACGATACGGACGAGGGCGGCGGCGTGCTGCATGATGTGAGCGTCCGCGTCGCCCCCGGCGAAATGGTCGCCATCGTGGGCCCCAGCGGCGGCGGCAAGTCGACGCTCTGCCAGCTCATCCCGCGCTTTTACGAGGTCGGCGCGGGCGCGATCCGCATCGACGGCACGGATGTGCGCGCGCTCACGCAGTCCTCGCTCCGCCGCGCCGTCGGCATCGTGCAGCAGGATGTCTTCCTCTTTGCCGACACTGTGCGCGAGAATATCCGCTACGGCCGCCCGGACGCGACGGACGAGGAGATCGTCGAGGCGGCGAAGCGCGCGGAGATCTACAATGATATCATGGCCATGCCGCACGGCTTCGACACCTACGTCGGCGAGCGCGGCACGATGCTCTCCGGCGGGCAGAAGCAGCGCGTGTCCATCGCGCGCATCTTTCTCAAAAACCCGCCCATCCTCATTCTCGACGAAGCCACCAGCGCGCTTGACAGCGTGACGGAGGTAAAGATTCAGCACGCCTTCGACGAGCTTTCGCGCGGCCGCACGACGCTCGTTATCGCACACCGGCTCTCCACCGTCCGCTCGGCCGACCGCATCCTCGTCATCGAGGACGGCCGCGTCGCCGAGGAGGGCACGCACGATTCGCTCCTTGCGAAAAACGGCGAATACGCCGCGCTCTGGCGCGCGCAGAACGGAGGGGTCTGATGGACCGCCGCCAGCTTTTGGACCGCGCCGCCCGCAGCGGCGACGAGCGCATCCTGCTTGCGCACGTCCTCGATAAGTACGAGCAGTGCGCGCAGCGCAATATTCCCGCGGCCACCGGCTTTTTGAGCCCCGCCGAGCAGCGGTCGGCGCAGGAGCTGCTCCATGCCGCCGCCATCCACAGCGGCTTTGCCTTCTGCGGCGGGTATGACCGCGCGGAGCGAAAAATGCTCCTTTTCCTGCCCGACTGGCAGGAGCAGGCCGACGAGAGCGCGTACATGGCGGCGCTGCGCTGCACCTACCGGAAGGAGGACGCGCTCACGCACCGCGACTTTCTCGGCTCGCTCATGGCTCAGGGCGTCACGCGCGACACGCTCGGCGACATTCTGGTGTCCGACGGTTCGTGCGACCTGCTCGTCACGCGCGAGCTGGCGCCCTATCTGCTGCAAAATGTCACAAGCGCGGGGCGCGTCAGGCTCTCGATCGGTGAGATCGACCTTTCCGCGCTCAACGTTCCGCCTCTCAGCGTCAAAGAGATCCGCGACACGGTCTCCACGCTCCGGCTCGACGCGGTGGCGGCGAGCGGCTTTTCCATGAGCCGCGGCAGGGCGCAGGAGCTGATCGCCTCGGGCCGCGTGCAGCTCAACCACCGCGAAACGCTCAAGGCCGACGCGCCCGTCGCGCAGGGAGACGTGATCTCCGCGCGCGGACTTGGCAAATTCGATGTCGCCGAGGTCGGCGGCCTGAGCAGAAAGGGAAGAACGGCGATCCTGCTGCGCCGGTATCTGTAAGGAGAGAGATCAGCATGACGATGGAAGAAAAGATCGCGCGCATCAACGCGCTTTCCCGCAAGGCGAAGACCGCGGGGCTGAGCGATGCGGAGCGCGAGGAGCAGGCGCAGCTGCGCCGCGACTATATCGCGTCCGTCAAGGCCAACCTCAAGGCCCAGCTCGACAACACCTATGTCGTCGGCGACGACGGGAAAAAGACAAAGCTTGCCGATTTTCAGCGCGGCAAAAAAGAACGCTGAAGGAGATAAGAGAGGAAGAAAAACGGATGAGCAACGAATTTGAGTACGATCCCGAGAGCGGCACGTTCCGCCCATACCCTCAGCCGCCAAAAAAGAAAAACGATCCGGACATCGGCAGCTGGATCACGATCGCGGTGCTGTTCATGATCTGGTGGCCGCTCGGCCTTTTCGCCCTGTGGGGCAAGCTGTCCGACAAGCCGCGCAAAAAAAGCGCGCATACCACTCGCACCGTCAGTACCGGCGGTATGCGCACCAGCGCCAGTCCCAACGCCAATACCGCCGCGCGCAGCCAGAACAAGGTGGAGAAGACCGTCAAGAAGATGACCCGCGCGCCCGAGGCATCGGACAGGACCGCCCGTATCCTGACGATCGTCGGCATCCTCCTCGTCGCCGTGTTCGGCGTCTCGCTCCTGCCGCAGATCGCCGAGATCATCGGCTACGGCTGGTACTCCTATATGCTGAGCGACCTCATGTCCACGGCGGGCTTCCTCGCCGGAGGCCTTGTCATGCTCGGCGCGGGACGCAAGATGCGCCGCCGCAGCGCGCGCATCGCGCGCTACATGGCCGTCATGGGCGAGCGCCCTTACGTCGGCATCGACGAGCTGTGCGCCGTCTCCGGCAAAAAGCGCAAGACCGTCGAGCGCGACCTTGAGTTCATGGTCGAAAAGGGAATGCTCGATGCCGGCGCATACTTCGACAGCGGGCGCGGCATCCTTTTCCGCAGCGCCGACGCCTTTGCCGCCTACGCAAGTGAAAAGGCAAAGGCGGAAAACGTCACGCCCAAGGAGGCCAACGAGGGCTATGCCGGCGCGCTGCGCGCCATCCGCGACGCGAACGACCGCATCGCCGACCCCGTCCTTTCCGAAAAGATCGACCACCTCGAGACCGTTGCGGGCAAGATCTTCCGCGAGGTCGAGGAGCATCCGGAAAAGCAGCAGCAGGCCGCGACGTTCCTGAACTACTATCTCCCCACCACCCTGAAGCTGCTTGACAGCTACGCCAAGTTCGAGGAGGCCGGCATCGAGGGCGAGAATCTCTCCCGCGCGCAGGAGCGCATCGAGGAGACGATGGACGCGCTCGTCAAGGGCTTTGACAAGCAGCTCGACGATCTCTATCGCAGCGAGGCGATGGACATCGACAGCGACATCCGCGTGATGGAGAACATGCTCCGCCGCGACACTGCGAGCGTTGCGGAGGATTTCGGCCTCGGCGGCGCGGCGGTCCAGCGTGCGCCGGACGAGGAATGACGCCGCCGCGGCGACGGCTTTCGCCCCGCCGCGCTCCGGCACTGTGCTATGGTAAGCAAAGGAGAGGCACATGAAAAGATTTGACGCCGCCGCCTTCTACGGCGGCACGAGCAGCGAGGCCTACCGCTATTTCGGCGCGCATCCGGCGCGCGTGAACGGGGAAGAGGGCTACCGCTTCCGTGTCTGGGCGCCGAACGCCGCGCACGTTTCCGTCGTCGGCGATTTCTGCGGCTGGAACGGCTATGCCCACCCGATGCAGCGCAACGATGACGGCATCTGGGAAACGTTCGTTGCGGGCCTGCGGCAGTATGACGTTTACAAATACGCCGTCACGAGCCAGCAGGGGCGCACCGTCCTCAAGACCGACCCCTACGCCTTCCACGCCGAGACCCGCCCAGGCACGGCGGGCAAGCTCTACGATCTGCGCGGCTACCGCTGGCACGATCAGGCGTGGCGCGCGGGCCGCGCGGGCGAGAGCGTCTACGAAAAGCCGCTCAACATCTACGAGCTCCATCTCGGCTCGTGGCGGCGGCGTGCGAACGGCGATTTCTACGACTACCGTTCGCTTGCCCGCGAGCTTGCGCCCTATGTCAAGGAGCTCGGCTACAACTGCGTCGAGCTCATGCCCGTCACCGAGTACCCGCTCGACGATTCCTGGGGCTATCAGTGCACCGGCTACTTCGCCGCGACCTCGCGCTACGGCACGCCGAAGGACTTCATGTACTTCGTCGACCACCTGCATCAAAACGGCATCTCCGTCATTCTCGACTGGGTGCCCGCCCACTTCTGCAAGGACGAGCACGGCCTCATCGACTTTGACGGCACGCCCTGCTACGAATACGCCGACCCCAACAAGCGCGAGCACGAGGGCTGGGGCACGCGCGTTTTCGACTATGGCCGCGGCGAGGTCAGGAGCTTTCTTCTGTCCTCCGCCGCCTTCTGGCTGCGCGAATTTCATCTCGACGGCCTGCGCGTGGACGCGGTCGCCTCGATGCTTTATCTCGACTATGGCCGCGAGGCGGGGCATTGGACGCCGAACCGGAACGGCGGGCACGAGAATCTTGAGGCCATCGACTTCCTCCGCGCGCTGAACCGGACGGCCTTTGCCGTCAACCCCAACGCCCTCATGGTCGCCGAGGAATCTACCGCATGGCCGCTCGTCACGCGCCCCGCGGAGGATGGCGGCCTCGGCTTCAACCTCAAGTGGAACATGGGCTGGATGAACGATATGTGCCACTACCTGAAGCTTGACCCCTGGTTCCGCCAGTTCCACCACAAGGACATCACGTTTTCCCTGATGTACGCCTTTTCCGAGAATTTCATCCTGCCGATCTCGCACGACGAGGTCGTGTACATGAAGGGCTCTCTTCGCGGCAAGATGCCCGGCGACGACTGGCAGCAGCTCGCCGGCGTGCGCGCGTTCACGGCGTATCTTTTGTCCCATCCGGGCAAAAAGCTCACGTTCATGGGCGCGGAGCTGGGCCAGTGGCACGAGTGGAACTTTGCCTCCCAGCTCGACTGGTACCTGCTCGATAACCCCGACAACCAGAAGATCCACCGGTTTTTCAAGGATATCAACCATTTCTATCTTTCCCAAAGTCCCCTCTGGGAGATCGACTTTTCGTGGGAGGGCTTTGAGTGGCTCGTCGCCGACGATAACGAGAACAACGTCGTCGTCTTCATCCGCCGCGACAAGGCGGGCCGCGAGCTGATCGCCGCCGTCAACTTCTCTCCCCTGGGGCGGCGGGATTACCGCTTCGGCGTGCCGCCGAAGAAAACCTACAGGGAGCTGTTCACCACCGACCGCCCCGCCTACGGCGGCACGGGCGACTGGCTGAACGAAGCCCCCGTCGAAACGCAGCCCATCCCCTCCCACGGCCGCCCGTGCTCCATTGCCGTCGATCTGCCGCCGCTCGGCGCGGCGTTCTTCGCCGGCGAGGGAACGTGGACCGCGCCGCCGGAGCCGGAGCAGGAAGACCCACACGGACAGGAACTCATACCAGACGTGCAGAACGCATAAAGGAGGAGACTTCAAGCGTGAAAAAAGAATGCATCGCCATGCTGCTCGCCGGCGGTCAGGGCAGCCGTCTCTATGTGCTCACGGAGAGCATGGCCAAGCCCGCCGTGCCGTTCGGCGGCAAGTTCCGCATCATCGACTTTCCGCTCTCAAACTGCGCCAACGCCGGCATCGACACCGTCGGCGTGCTCACGCAGTACCGTCCGCTCGAGCTCAACCGCTACATCGGCTCGGGCCAGCCGTGGGACCTTGACCGCGCGGACGGCGGCGTCCACATCCTGCCGCCGTACCAGAGCGCGGACGGCGCCTCGTGGTACAAGGGCACGGCCAACGCCATTTTCCAGAACATCGGCTTTGTCGATATGTACGACCCCGATTATGTCCTCATCCTCTCCGGCGACCACATCTACAAGATGGACTACGCCAAAATGCTCGCCCACCACAAAAAAACGGGCGCGGACTGCACCATCTCCGTCATGGAGGTGCCGTGGGAGGACGCGCCGCGCTTCGGCATCATGAACGTCGACGAGACGGACACGATCGTCGAGTTCGAGGAAAAGCCCGCGCACCCCAAGAGCAACCTTGCCTCGATGGGCATTTATATCTTCTCGTGGAAAAAGCTGCGCGCCTATCTCATTGAGGACGAGGGCGACGGGACGAGCAGCAACGATTTCGGCAAAAACATCATCCCCAAAATGCTCGCGCGCGGCGAAAAGATGTCCGCCTACCGCTTCTCCGGCTACTGGAAGGACGTCGGCACGCTCGATTCGCTCTGGGACGCGAATATGGATATGCTCGCCACCGGCAGCGGGCTGGATCTTCTTGAAAAGGACTGGCCGATCTACGGCCGCTCTTCCTCCGTGCCGCCCGCCTTTCTGGGGCGGGACGCGCACGTGGAGCACAGCGTCATCGCCCGCGGCTGCACGGTCGAGGGCGCGGCGGAAAACTCCGTCCTCTCCGAGCGCTGCACGGTCGAGGAGGGCGCGCGCGTGGAGTATTCGATCCTCATGCCCGGCGCGGTGGTGAAGCGGGACGCGCGCGTGTCCTATGCCATCATCGGCGAGAACGCCGCCGTCGGCGAACGCGCCATCGTGGGCGCGCCGCCGGAGAGCACGCCGCCTGAGGAGTGGGGTATCACCGTCGTCGGCCCCGACGCGGCGGTAGAGGACGGACACATTCTTCCGGCCAAGCGTATGCGCAGCCGAGACGGAAAGGAGACGGTACGATGAACGGACTGCACGGCATCATTTTCGCCTATGAAAAATCCCCCGGCCTGCGCGAGCTGACCGAGCGGCGTATGCCCGCCTCTCTGCCCTTCGGCGGGCGCTACCGCGCCGTCGACTTCATGCTCTCGGGCATGGCCAGCGCCGGCATCACGGACGTCGGCGTCGTCCTGAACGGGAACTATCAGAGCCTTATCGACCACATCGGCAACGGCAAGGTGTGGGACATGGCCCGCAAGTACGGAGGACTCAAGCTCCTCCCGCCCTTTGCCGACGGCAGCCGCTACCGCAGCGAGGAATTCCGCGGCAAGCTCGACGCGCTCGCGGGCGTGCGCTCCTACCTTGCGAGCATCCGGCAGGACTATGTCATCCTGTCCGACAGCGACCTCATCATCAATCTCCCGCTCCAGCAGGTGCTCGACTTCCACATCGAAAGCGGCGCGGACATCACCTGCGTGTGCACCGCGAACGGCGAATTTGTCGACAACGCCACCTACTTCACGCTCGACGATACCGGCCGCATCGTTGAAACGCGCTGCGCGCCGCGCACGGCGTCCGGCTGCCGCAGCCTTGAGATCTATCTGCTCCGCCGCGAGCTGCTGCTCTCGCTCGTCGACAGCTGCGCCGCGCAGGAGAAATACAGCTTCCGCAGCGACGTGCTCTGCGCCATGGCGGGCACGCTCGATCTCAGGGGCTTTGTGTGGGACGGCTTTGCCGCCCAGCTGCGCACGGTGCGCGAGTATTACGAGCGCAGCATGCAGCTGCTCGACCCCTCCATCCGCGCCGAGCTTTTCTGCCCCGCGCGCCCCATTCTCGCCAAGGAGGATGACGAGGCCGCGTCCTACATCGCGCCCGAAACGCGCTGCGTCAATTCCCTCATCGCCGACGGCTGCCAGATCGAGGGCACGGTGGAGGGCAGCATCCTCTTCCCCGGCGTGAAGGTCGGCAAGGGCAGCCAGGTCAAAAACTGTATCCTCTTTAAGAATACCGTCATTGAGGACGGCGTGACCCTCGGCCATGTCATCACGGACAAAAACGTGCGCATCCGCCGCGGCGGCACGCTGATCGGACACGCAAGCTATCCGCTTGCCGTCAGCAAAAACAGCGTCGTGTGAGCTTCGCCCCGCGGGCGGAGCGCAGAAAGGAGAGAAAGACATGAACATTCTGTATGTCACGAGCGAAGCGGTGCCGTTCTGCAAAACGGGCGGCCTTGCCGACGTTGCGGGCAGTCTGCCGCAGGCACTCGCCGCCGCCGGCGACCATGTGAGCGTCATCCTGCCGCTTTACGAGCGCGTGAAGGACAAATGGGGCGACCGGCTGCACTTTGAAAAGTGGACGTTCGTGCGCCTTGCGTGGCGCAGCGTCTACTGCGGCCTTTTTTCGCTCGACTATCAGGGCGTCACCTGGTACTTCATCGACAACGAGAGCTACTTCCGCCGCGGCGACCTCTACGGCTACTTTGACGATGGCGAGCGCTTCGCGTTCTTCTCGCGCGCGGTGACGGAGCTGCTGCCCTCGCTTCCGGAAAAGCTGGATGTCGTCCACTGCAACGACTGGCAGAGCGCGCTCGTTCCCATCTACATCCGCGACGAGGCCGTGCGCAGCGACTTCTACAAAAGCATCCGCACCGTCATCACCGTGCACAACATCGAGTATCAGGGCCGCTACGGCCGCGAGACGCTCGAGGATCTTTTCGGCCTCGACCGCGGCTGGTTCGACGGCGGCACGCTCGAATTCGGCGGCGATGTGAATCTCCTCAAGGGCGCGATCGTCACGGCCGACGCCGTCACCGCCGTCAGCCCCACCTACGCCCAGGAGCTCAAGTACGCCTACTTTGCCCACGGCCTTGAAAACGTCATGGACATGAACGCCCGCAAGCTCCACGGCGTGCTCAACGGCATCGACATGCAGCGCTACGACCCCGCGCACGACAAGAACCTCGTGAGCGCCTACAGCGCGGAAAAGCTTGCCGGCAAGGCCAGGGACAAGGCGCAGCTGCAAGCCTCGCTCGGCCTTCAGCCGCGGCCCGATACGCCGATCCTTGCCATGGTCTCCCGCCTTGTTTCCCACAAGGGGCTCGACCTTGTGTGCGAAACGCTTGACTATTTCATGGAAAAGGACGTGCAGCTCGTTGTGCTCGGCAAGGGCGACGCGAAGTACGAGACCTTCTTCCAGTACGCGCAGACCCGCTACAGCGGTCGCATGGCTGTTTACCTCGGCTATTCCGAGGAACTGGCCATGCAGATCTACGCCGGCGCCGACCTTTTCCTCATGCCCTCGAAGAGCGAGCCGTGCGGCCTCTCGCAGATGATCGCCATGCGCTACGGCGCAGTGCCCATCGTGCGCGAGACCGGCGGACTCAAGGACACCGTCCACGCCTACGAAGCGTGGAACGGCGCGGGCAACGGCTTTTCGTTCGCCAACTACAACGCCGGCGATATGTGCCACGTTATCTGCGAGGCCATCGACCTCTATCACAGCAATAAGTCCGCCTACGCCATGCTCCAGCAGCGCGGCATGACCGCCGATTTCAGCTGGACGCGCTCGGCGCAGGAGTATCACAACATTTACGAATCCATCTGCAAGTAAGAGAAAAGGAACGAGCCTATGACCATTGATTCCGTCAAGAAAATGAAAGAAGCGCTGTGCGAAAAGCTCAAGGTGAGCTTCGGCAGCACCGTCGAGGAGGCGAGCGACGCGCAGATGCTGCGCGCGAGCGCGCTCGTCCTGCGCGACGTGATGGCTGAGCGCAGCGTCGATACCGCCCGCCGCACGCGGCAGGAGCAGCTGCGTCAGGTCCACTACCTGTCCATGGAGTTCCTCATGGGCCGCAGCCTGATGAAAAACGCCTTCAACCTCGGCGTCGGCGAGATCCTCACCGATGCGCTCGACGAGCTGGGCTTCCGCGCGGCTGACATCTTCGAGAGCGAGCCGGACGCGGGCCTCGGCAACGGCGGCCTCGGCCGTCTTGCCGCGTGCTATCTCGACTCCATGACCACGCTCGACATCCCCGCCGCGGGCTACTCGATCTGCTATGAGCTGGGCATCTTCCGCCAGCGCATCGTCGACGGCCAGCAGGTCGAGCTGCCGGACAACTGGAAGGAGCTCGGCGGCGCATGGCTGCTGCCAAAGCCCCAGGAGACGGAGACCGTCCGCTTCGGCGGCACGGTCCGCCAGTTCTGGGACGACGGGCGGCTGCACGTCGTGCCCGAGGGCGCGACGGAGGTGCTCGCCATCCCCTGCGACATGGAGATCGCGGGCTACGGCACGGAGCATGTGAACACCCTGCGCCTTTGGGACGCGAAATCCCCCGTGCCGCTCGATATGTCGCTCTTTTCGCAGGGCGAATACCTGCGCGCGCAGGAGCAGCACGCCATGGCTGAGACGATCGCCAAGGTCCTCTATCCCGAGGACAACCATCCCGAGGGCAAGAGCCTTCGCTTAAAGCAGCAGTATTTCTTCGTCTCCGCGACGATGCAGTCCATCGTGCGCAAGCACATCGAGGTCTACGGCACGGCGGCGAACTTCCACGAAAAGAACGTCATCCAGATCAACGACACGCACCCCGCGCTCGTCATCCCCGAGCTCATGCGCATCCTGATGGACGATGCGGGCCTCGACTGGGACACCGCGTGGAACATCACGACGCATTCCGTCGCCTACACGAACCACACGGTCCTTGCCGAAGCGCTTGAGCGCTGGCCGCAGGAGCTGATGCAGTCGCTCCTGCCGCGCATCTGGACGATCCTGACCGAGATCGCCCGCCGCTATCAGCAGAAGATCGACAATTATTACCACGACGACGCCAAAACGCGCGAGCTTGCCATCATCTGGGACGGGCAGGTGCGCATGGCGAACCTGTGCATCGCCGGCGGCATGGCCGTCAACGGCGTGAGCGCTCTGCACTCCGACATTCTGCGCAATGACGTATTCAAGTACCAGTGCGCCATGGAGCCGGAGAAGTTCAAGAACGTCACCAACGGCATCGACCACCGCCGATGGCTCGCGCAGATCAACCCGCGGCTCGACGAGCTGGTGCGCGCCCTCTGCGGCGGGGATGAATACCTGCTGCACCCCGAGGCGCTCAAGCGACTCGAGAACTACGCCTCTGATACTGCCGTGCTGGATCGCCTTTGTGAGATCAAACGGTGCAACAAGCTCGATTTTTCTTCCTACGTGAAGAAAAATCAGGGCGTCACGCTCAATACCGACGCGATCTTCGACGTGCAGGTCAAGCGCCTGCACGAGTATAAGCGCCAGCTGCTCAACGCCATGCACATCCTGTACCTCTACCAGCAGCTGCAGGACGATCCGAACCGCGCCATGCAGCCGCGCGTGTTCCTCTTTGGCGCCAAGGCCGCGCCGGGCTACGCCGTCGCAAAGCGCATCATCCGCCTCATCAACTCCCTTGCCGCCGAGATCAACGCCGACCCCATCTGCCGCGACAGGCTGCAGGTCGTCTTCCTTGAGAACTACCGCGTCTCGCTCGCCGAGCATCTGATGCCCGCCAGCGAGGTCAGCCAGCAGATCTCCACCGCCGGCAAGGAGGCCAGCGGCACGGGCAACATGAAGTTCATGATGAACGGCGCGCTGACCGTCGGCACGCTCGACGGCGCGAACGTCGAGATGCACGAGGTGCTCGGCGACGAGAATATGTTCCTCTTCGGCCTACACGCCGACGAGGTCGTGCGCCTCAAGCGCGAGGGCTACACGCCGCAGAAGCTCTACGCCCGCGACGAAAATCTCCGCCGCGTGATCGACAAGCTCAAGCATGGCTTTTCTGACGGCGTGAGCTACGACGATCTCGCTTCGCGGCTCCTGATGAACGACGAGTATATGCTGCTTCAGGATTTCGCGTCCTACTGCGCCGCCGAGCAGCGCATGGCCGACGCCTATGCCGACCGCGAGACGTGGAACCGCATGTCGCTTTACAACATCGCCCGCAGCGGCATCTTCGCCGCCGACCGCGCCGTCGCCCAGTACGCCGACACGATCTGGCACGTGCCGCACAAGTAAAATAGTTCAAAAGAGGGACAGCTCTGCTGTCCCTCTTTTGAGTTAGGAAGCACTGCGCTCTGTGCCTCGCCGTTGGCTCAACACCGCACCGTTGCGGCATGACGATCCCCGCGCCCCTGCGGGCGCGCCGATCGTGCCGCTTCCTCGAAACTGGCTCGCTTCATCCGCCGCCGGCGGCGCTTCGCCAATTTCCGCTCTGTGCAAGGTGTTATTTCTGACGCGCACGCCCCAGAGCAACTTCTCTTGCCGCGCTGCGGCAATTCACCTTTTGTCGTCAGAAATAACGATTCGAATTATTTCGTGTCTGCGGACACCTGGGCAGCCGTTAGCGGCTTTGCTGCTTTACGGATGCCGCGTACCCCTTGCGGGTAAAAACTCTGCGAGGCTTTTTGAGCTTTTGGAACATTTTTGAAGATCTTTACGTCTAAAGGAATAACTACTGATAAGGAGGACGCTGCCATGAAGAAGTTGTTTTCCCTTGCGCTTGCGTGCTTGCTGATCTTTTCGCTCTCAGCCTGTGGACGGGAACCGAAGGAAGAGGTGAGTGACGAAAAGCCCGTGATCTACCTCTATCCCGAGCAGGAGACCGACGTGCGCGTGACGCTTGACCTCTCCGGCGAGCTGACGTGCGCCTATCCCGCCTACGGTGACGGCTGGAGCGTCCGCGCCGCGCCGGACGGCACGCTGACGGATAAGGACGGACAGACCTACCGCTATCTCTACTGGGAGGGCACGTCCGCTGTGGATTACGACTTTTCCGCCGGCTTCTGCGTCGCGGGGGAGGACACCGCGGCGTTCCTTGAGGACGCGCTCGCGCAGCTGGGACTGACGCGCGAGGAGGCGAACGAGTTCATCATCTACTGGCTGCCGCAGATGCAGGACAACGCCTATAACCTCATCGCGTTCCAGCAGGACGTTTACACGGATTCGGCGAAGCTCACGATCGACCCCGCGCCCGATACGCTGCTGCGCGTCTTCATGGCGTGGCAGCCGTCGGAGGAATTTGTCGAGCTTCCCGCGCAGGAGCTTTCCGCGCCCGAGCGCACGGGCTTCACGGTCGTGGAATGGGGCGGCTGCGCGGTGCAGTAACGCCCATGGGTTTCCCTGTATTGACAGCCATGATATAATCATACATGACTGAAAATATGAGAAAACAGAGGAAACCGCTATGGAATTCACGCAGGGCGTGCGCTTTGACTCGCTGGGCCTGACCGAAGAAGTGCAGCGCGCGCTGAAAAAGAAGAACATTGAAGAAAGCACCCCCGTGCAGGCGGGCTGCATCCCGCCGATGCGCGAGTGGAAGGACGTGATCGCCAAGGCGCCCACCGGCACGGGCAAGACCTTTGCCTTCGGCATCCCCATCATCGAGCACATCGAGCCCGGCAG
>CAKTLG010000019.1 GCA_934572465.1 uncultured Oscillospiraceae bacterium | reverse complement strand
TTTGGGTGAGTGGCATGCGAACGACTGACGGAAACGATACAAAAAGGAACCGCCTATCGAAAGCGGTTCCTTTTGTTCTTTGTTGCACGAGGCGGTCTTACTTTGCCAGAACCTTCTTGAGCCTGGCGAAGCGGGGGAGAGAATCCTCCTTCGGAAGCTTCGGCTCGCCCTGAATAAGCGGCAGGGCATAGTCGATAAACTCATGCGTTACGCCATTGCCCTCTGCGTTGATCCATTCCTGCGGGACCTTCTTCTCGGCGTTTGCCACCTCGGTCAGCGGCAGGAGCTTGGTCTTGCAGGTATAATGGCCGTTCACGATCTCGCGCTCGAAAGCGACCATCTTGTCGGTGATACCGGCTGCGGCGTTCTCCACCGCGGCACGACCGGCCATGACGGCCTCCTCGATGTCGGTCTCGCTTGCCAGATGCGCGCCGCAGCGCTGGAGCAGGGAAAGCTCGATACCGCGCACCTTTGCGCCGGTCTTCTGCTTCACAACGTCGGCAAGACGGGCGGCAAGGCCGCCGAGCTGCGCATGACCGAAGCCGTCGGTCGCGCTGGTCTTGGCCTCGGAAACAAAGCTGCCGTCGGCATAGTGGATGCCCTCGGACACAGCGACCATGCAGTTGCCCTTTTCTTTATACACGCGCTCCACATCGGCAAGGAACTTGTCCATGTCGAAGTCACGCTCGGGCAGATAGATGAGGTCGGGGCCCGCGCCGTACTCGGTGGCGAGTGCAGCGGCAGCGGTCAGCCAGCCGGCGTGACGGCCCATGATCTCAATAATGCAGATCATGCCGGTGTCGTAAACGCGCGCGTCCTGATAGACCTCCATGCAGCTTGTGGCGATATACTTTGCGGCGCTGGCGTAGCCGGGGCAGTGGTCGGTGCCGAAAAGGTCGTTGTCGATCGTCTTGGGCACGCCCATCACGCGGCACTCGTAGCCGACGCGCTGCATGTACTTTGAGATCTTGTTGCAGGTATCCATCGAGTCGTTGCCGCCGTTGTAGAAGAAATAGCGGACGTCGTGCTTCTTGAAGACCTCGAGGATACGCTTGTAATCGGTATCGTCTACATCGGGGTCAGCGATCTTATAGCGGCAGGAGCCGAGCGCGGAGGAGGGGGTGTACTTGAGCAGCTCCAGCTCCTTTGCGTCCTCCTTGCTCATGTCGAACAGCCGGTCGGCCAGCACGCCCTTGATGCCGTGCTCCGCGCCGTAGACGTTCGTGATGCAGCCGGAATCCAGCGCCGTGCGGATCACGCCGTAAGCGCTCGCGTTGATGACGGAGGTCGGGCCGCCGGACTGGCCGATGATGCAGGCGCCTTTCAGTTCTTTCATGGTATTTATCCTCCCTTTGGGCTTATGCCTTGCCGGCGCAGCCGAGCACGTCGATGAGCTTGTGGCGGACAAGCTCCTTGATGTTGGCACGGGCGGGCTTCAGATACTCGCGCGGGTCGAACTTGTCGGGATGCTCGTCCATGAACTGACGGATCGTGCCGGTCATGGCAAGACGGAGGTCAGAGTCGATGTTGATCTTGCAGACGGAGAGCTTGGCCGCCTGACGCAGCTGCTCCTCGGGCACGCCGATGGCGTTGGGCATCTTGCCGCCGTGGGCGTTGATCATCTTCACATATTCCTGCGGGACGGAGGAGGAGCCGTGCAGCACGATGGGAAAGCCGGGCAGACGCTTGGAGACTTCCTCGAGCACGTCGAAGCGCAGCGGGGGAGGAACAAGAATGCCCTGCTCGTTCACGGTGCACTGCTCGGGCTTGAACTTGTAAGCGCCGTGGCTCGTGCCGATGGCAATGGCAAGGGAGTCGCAGCCGGTCTTGGAGACGAATTCCTCGACCTCCTCAGGATGCGTATAGGAAGCTTCGTGCGCCGCGACCTTGACCTCATCTTCGATGCCGGCGAGCGTGCCGAGCTCAGCCTCGACGACCACGCCGTGATCGTGCGCGTACTCGACGACCTTCTTCGTGATCTCGATATTTTCGGCAAAGGGCTTGGAGGAGGCGTCGATCATGACGGAGGTAAAGCCGCCGTCGATACAGGACTTGCAGGTCTCAAAATCAGGGCCGTGATCCAGATGCAGCACGATGGGGATATCGGGGCAGCACTCCACAGCGGCCTCGACGAGCTTGACGAGGTAGGTGTGGTTCGCGTAGGCACGGGCGCCCTTGGAAACCTGAAGGATCACGGGCGCGTGCTCCTCCTGACAGGCCTCGGTGATGCCCTGTACGATCTCCATGTTGTTGACGTTGAACGCGCCGATGGCGTATCCGCCGTCATAGGCTTTTTTGAACATTTCGGTAGATGTTACGAGCGGCATATTATCTTCTCCTTTTACAAAAGTTATTTCAAATGATTGGTACGTTTGGTACTATTCGACATTGTAACACAGGAATCGGATTTTGCAAGGGGAAAACTGTAAATTTTTCCGCATGACGGACAGGATCCTTCTAAAAAGAGAGACAAAGGCGTCGCTTTGTCTCTCTTTTCATGCTCAGATGTTCGCCTTGACGGTCTCGGCGATCTGGTCGGCCGTCAGGCCGTATTCGCGCAGCACGTCAGCCGCCTTGCCGGACTGACCGAACTGATCGTTCACGCCGATCTTGTGGAACTTGCAGTTCACCTTGCCAATCAAAACATCGGCCACGGCGTCGCCCAGGCCGCCGATGACGCTGTGCTCCTCGACGGTGACGACCTTGCCGCACTTTTCGGCCCATTCGGTCACACACGCAGCGTCGATGGGCTTGATGGTGTGGATGTTGATGACGGCAGCGTCGATGCCGTCGTTCGCAAGCGCTTCCGCGGCCATCAGGGATTCGTTGACCATGAGGCCCGTCGCAAAGATCGCAACGTCCTTGCCTTCGCGCAGGACATTGGCCTTGCCGATCTCAAAGGGCTTGACCATATCGCCCTCGAAAACGGGGGTAGCAAGACGGGCCAAACGCATATAGACGGGGCCTTCGAAGTCGGCAATCGCCATGGTGGCGGCCCTGGCCTCGTTCGCATCCGCGGGGCAGATGACCGTCATGCCGGGGATGGCGCGCATAAGCGCGAGATCCTCAATGCACTGGTGGCTGCCGCCGTCCTCGCCGACGCTGACGCCTGCGTGGGTCGCGCAGATCTTAACGTTGAAGTGCGGATAGGCAATGGAGTTGCGGATCTGTTCGTAGGCGCGGCCGGCCGCAAACATTGCGAAAGAGGAACAGTAGGGGATGAGCCCCATCGTGGACATACCGGCGGCGATGTCGACCATGTTGGCCTCGGCAATGCCGCAGTTGTAGAATTTCTCGGGGTGCGCCTTGGCGACCTTGCAGGTCTGCGTGGCGTTGGCGAGGTCGGCATCGAGCACGACAACCTTATCGTTCTTTTCGACCAGCTCGATCAGCGCTTCGCCGTAAGCCTGACGGGTCGCAATTTTATCAGCCATGTTCTCAGTCCTCCAATTCCTTCAGTGCCTGCTCGCGCTGCTCGGCGTTGGGTGCCTTGCCGTGCCAGCCGACCTGATTTTCCATGAACGAAACACCCTTACCCTTGACGGTATGCGCAAGGATGGCCTTGGGCTTGCCGGGCATGGTGGGCTTGGAGAGCGCAGCCTCCACAGCGTCCAGATTGTTGCCGTCGGGAAGCTCGACGAGGTCGAAGCCGAAGGCGCGGAGCTTGGCCGGCAGATCGCCAAGGCTCATGACCTGGTCGTTCGTGCCGTCGATCTGCAGGCCGTTGTTGTCGATGATAACGGTCAGATTGTCGAGCTTATAGTGCGCGGCAGCCATGTAGGCCTCCCAGATCTGGCCCTCCTGGCTTTCGCCGTCGCCGACGAGGACGAAGACCTTCGTATCCTTGCCGAGATGCTTCGCGCCCAGCGCCATGCCGGCGGCGATGGACACGCCCTGACCGAGAGATCCCGTGGAAGCGTCCACGCCCGGGACCTTCTTCGCGTCGGGGTGACCCTGCAGGATGGAGTGCAGCTGACGGAAGTTCGCATACTCGTCGCGGGAGATAAAGCCCTTGGCGGCGAGCACCGCGTAGTAGCAGGGAGCCGCATGGCCCTTGGAGAGCACGAAGCGGTCGCGGTCGGGATCATGCGGGTTCTGCGGGTCAACGCGCATATGGTTAAAGAAAACGCTGGTCATCAGCTCCACTGCGGACAGGGAGCCGCCCGGGTGGCCGCTGCCGGCATTGGCGGTCATCGTGATGATGTCGCGCCGTACCTGCCGGCAGATGGGGGAAAGCTCTTGTGTATTCATGGAAACCCTCCTTGAAAAATGCATTTCATCAACTGATAAGTATATCGGATGGACAGGGGAAAGTCAATTTATTCCTCGGTCTTTTTCATTTTGACGCGAGAGAGAGGATTCGCCCTTGCGGCTACGCGCAGCGCCTCATTGTCGATATGGGTGTATATCTCGGTCGTGTTCAGGTGCTCGTGACCGAGCACCTCCTGCACGGCCTTCACATCCACGCCGTTTTGCAGCATCAGCGTTGCCGCCGTGTGGCGCAGCTTGTGTGATGAATACTCCGAAGCGTCGAGCCCCGCGGCGCTCAGGTGCTTTTTCACAAGCGCGTGGACGCTCGAGCGGCTGATGCGCTCGTTGCGCGAGGAAAGAAAGAGAGCGTTATGATCACGGCCGGAGATCGGGCGGCGCACGGCAAGATAAGCGTTCAGCGCATCCTTGCAGGCGTCGTTCAGGTAGACGATGCGCACCTTTTCGCCCTTGCCAAGCACGCGCAGCGCATCGTCCTGAATATCCTGCAAGTCAAGGCCGCAGAGCTCGGAAATACGTAGCCCGCAGTTCAAAAAAAACGTCAGAATGCAATAGTCGCGCTCGCGGTTCTGCCCATCGACGGATTGCAAAAGCTGCATGCTTTCGTCGAGCGTCAGGTACTTCGGCAGTGACTTCTTGATCTTGGGAGAGTCGAGATCCTTACAGGGATTTGTGTCCAGAAGATGCGCTTTGTTGGTCAAATAGTTGTAAAAAGACCGGATCGTTGCGATTTTTCGCGCTCTTGACGCAGCGTTCAGGCCGTAGTCGGACGCATCGCTGTTCTGGTGCTGTACGCGGTCGCGGCTCAGATAGGTCATGTAGGCGTAGATATCGGTCAATGTGACATTTTTCACAAAGTTGAGATCTACGTCCATGATGGAGATTTCGTTCAGCGGCAGACCGCGCAGCGACGGATCGCGCGACTGCTTGAGGTAGCGGAAGAAATTCCTCAGGTCGAGAAAGTACTCATCGACCGTTTTCCGCGAATGTGCCTTGATGGTCTCGTGGTAGGATAGAAAATCGCGCAGGATCGGCGGCGATTCCAAACGGTAGTCATTCATGTTTTAAAAAATGATGATACATGCAGCTCTTTTGAACAAACGTCAATTACTTGTTTTGTATGGAGAATCGGGTCGGTCGGCTTCTTCGAGTCAGCTCAGACTATCCCAATATTGAACAAGAATATCAATTTTGTTCAGTTCGCCCTTAACAATGGGGAAGCGGTAGCTTCCTAATTATTTGGGATATAGTATTGAACAAAATAAAAATTTTGTTCAATACAGGGGAGGATTTTTATTTAGGAGAAGTTTTTTTGAGCCGCGTACCATCAGGAACTCCTTTCTGTATCAAATGCTCGGCCTACGCCTGCACGATGGCGCGCAGCGCCTCGGTGATATTGCGTGCTTTGATCAGTGCGAGTCCCTGCGGCGCTTGCAGATGATCCTTGCGCTGCTTTGGGATGATGCAGGTCTCAAAGCCAAGACGGTGTACCTCGCTCAGCCGCTCGCTCAGATGGTTCACGCTGCGCAGCTCGCCGGTCAGTCCGACCTCGCCAATCGCGGCGACGTGGCTGCCGATCGGCTTGTCAAGATAGCTCGACGCCAGTGCCAGCACGGCGGCAAGATCCGCCGCGGGCTCGTCCACGCTCAGTCCGCCAATAACATTTAAAAATGCGTCACAGCCGGACACCTTAAGCGCGCCGCGTTTTTCCAAAACCGCCATCAGCATGGCGGCGCGGTTGTAATCGAAGCCGTTGCTCGTCCGCCGCGAGACCGACTGCGCCGCCGGTGCGAGCAGTGCCTGCACCTCGGCCAGCACCGGACGCTGGCCCTCCATCACGCAGGTCACACAGGTGCCTGGCGCATCGTCAGGCCGGCCCGAGAGCAGCATTTCCGAGGGATTCGGCACTTCGACAAGGCCCTCGCTGCGCATTTCAAAAACGCCGATCTCATTTGTCGCGCCGAAGCGGTTCTTCGCCGCGCGCAGGATGCGATAGCTCATGTGCGCCTCGCCCTCGAAGTACAGCACACAGTCGACCATGTGTTCCAGGACTTTCGGTCCGGCGATGGAGCCCTCCTTATTGACGTGTCCAATAACGAAAACGGTGACGCTCTCCCCTTTGGCCAGCTGCATCAGCTCCAGCGTGCAGGCGCGCACCTGTGCGACGCTGCCCGCGGGCGATTCCAGCGATTCCTGATAGAGCGTCTGGATCGAGTCGACGATCAGAATATCTGGCCTTTCGTCCTCGACAGACTGCAAAACGTCGCCAAGACAGGTTTCGGACAATACATACAGCCTGTCCGACCTTACGCCGAGACGATCGGCGCGCAGCTTGAGCTGGCGCGGCGATTCCTCGCCGGAAACGTACAGTATTTTTGCGTTTTCGCTCAGTTTTCCGCATATTTGCAGCATCAGCGTTGATTTGCCGATGCCGGGCGCGCCGCCGACGAGAACGAGCGAACCCTGTACGGCGCCGCCGCCAAGCACACGGTCGAGCTCGCCCATACCGGTGGGAAAACGGATCTCCTGCGCCGTGTCGAGCTCGCCGATGGGACGCGCCTTAGCGCGCAGCGCGCGGTTGCGTCCCCCGACAGACTTTGCCTTTGCACCGTCGCTGACGGTCTGCTCCGTGAGCGTGTTCCATGCGCCACAGCTCGGGCAGCGCCCCGCCCACTTTGGGGTCTCGTTGCCGCACTCGGTGCAGAAAAAAACACTTTTTGTCTTTGCCATGTTGTAAACCTCTTTTGCTTTACGGATTCGACTGTAATAGACCCGATGCGACCACAATGGCTAATCTTTGTTGATACTCAGCACTTTTTAAAAGCGCCGTCTCATTCTCGTTGCTCAGAAACCCGCACTCGATCAAAATGGCTGGCGCGGTAACATTTTTCATCAGAAAGATCGATGAGTCGATGGCCTTTTCGGTTTTCTCGTTCCCCGCGTTGACCGTTCGGTTCAGCGCAAGCTGCACAGCGTTTGCAAGCTCGGCGCTTCCCTCTCGCTTCCCATAGAACACCTGCGCACCGTGCGTCCGTTTAGACGATGGAAGGCTGTTTTGGTGGATACTGACAAGGATAGATCCTTGCGTGTCATTGACTGTTTTTACGCGATTTTCGAGATCGGAGCGCTTTTTTTCGCGCAGCGTTGCCGCGCCCTCGGAATGGATGGATACGTCGCTCGTACGCGTCATGCGTGTCTCCTCGCCAAGAAACGTCAGCAGCGCATCGAGCCGCTGTGCAATGGCAAGATTCAGCTCGCTCTCCTTCGTGCCGTCCGCGCCGACGGCGCCGCCGTCTTCCCCGCCGTGCCCCGCGTCAACGATCCAGACGCGCGGCGCAGCTCCCTCCGGTGCAAACGCAGCAATATCCTGCGCAGCGGCACATCCGATCACGGCGCTCAGCAGCAGCATCGCTCCGGCAGCCAGCGCAAGGAGCATTTTTCGCTTCAGCACGATAAACAACGGCATCACCCCGAAAAAGCGTATGCTGCGTCGGGCTTCGGTATGTGTCTCATTGATTATACAGGAAACGAAGAAAAAAGGAAAGCCTTGCTTCCCTTTTTTCTTCTGCCGCATAGGATGATATGAGCGATCTGCTCAATTCCCTTTGTCAAGGAGGAGTTTCCTTTGAATGAAACCAAAGCCGCGACCGGCGTCGGCACCCTGCCGAACGGCTGCTGCGCGCCGCTGGCTTTCCCTTATGTGCCCGTACAGAAGAACGACCCCGAGCGCTATTCCCAGCAGGATGCGCTCAATGCCGGCACGCTTTTCCCTGGACTGAACCTTCCGTTCCATGCGCAGATGAAAACAAAATTCCCCGCCGTCAATACGGCGCTTTCCGAGCTGATGGCGCTGGATTTTGCTATCGATGAGCTGGGGCTTTACCTCACCACGCATCCGGAGGACACCGAGGTGCTGAACCTCTACTGGTCTTATATCAAGCTTGGACAGGAGGGCCGCAAGACGTATGAGGAAAAATACGGTCCTATTTTGCAGACCGACCTGACGCCAGGCAGCTTTAAATGGCTGGACGATCCGTGGCCGTGGGAACTGGAGGGAAATCAGTAATGTTTGTCTATGAAAAGAAATTACAGTACCCCGTCAAGATCAAGAACCCGAATCCGAAGCTTGCCATGGCGATCATTTCGCAGTACGGGGGACCGGACGGCGAGCTTGGCGCATCGCTGCGCTATCTTTCCCAGCGCTATTCCATGCCCTACCCTGAGCTCAAGGGGCTGCTGACCGACATCGGCACAGAGGAGCTGGGGCATCTTGAGATGGTCGGTACGATCGTTCATCAGCTCACGCGCAATTTGACCGAGGATCAGATCAAGGAGTCCGGCTTTGATACCTATTTTGTCGATCACACGGCGGGCGTGTTCCCACAGTTCGCCTCCGGCTACCCGTGGTCGGCCAGCACCATGCAGGTCACCGGCGACACCATCGCCGATCTCACCGAAGACCTTGCCGCCGAGCAGAAGGCGCGTGTGACCTACGACAACATCCTTCGCCTTTCCGACGATCCGGATGTCAGCGACGTCATCAAGTTCCTCCGTGCACGAGAGATCGTGCACTTCCAGCGCTTCGGCGAAGGGCTCCGTCTCGCCAGAGAGCGGCTGGATGAAAAGAACGTTTATTACGTCAATCCCAGCTTCGATCGCTGAAATATGCAAAAGGGCGGCAGACCCATCGGGTCCGCCGTCCTTTTTAGCTGATCCTTATGCCGCGATCGCCTCATCATAAGCGATGGTCAGCTCCGCATTCGCAGCTTGCAGCGCGTCGCTGAACGTGTTGACAAGTTCCTCGTTGCCATACAGCGAGATCACATATTCATCCGCCGTAAGGATCACGAGCTTATCCGGAAAGCCGCACATCCAATGCTTGCCCTGCACGGCGAGGCGAAGATCCGACGCGAGCTTTGCCGCATTTCCTGCGTCCGTCACATGGAACGCACCGCAGGTAAAGGTGTTCATATTCATCATATGCACGAGCGACGCGGCCGCATCGATCAGATCGGCATCTTCAGCAGGAAACGTGAGCTGATAGCTCAGACTGTCAACATTCGCAATGTCAAAGCTGCCCGGCGCACTGTCTACGGCGTGCGCCGCATCGCCGCCCATGGCGGGGAACTTTTCGTCCTCGCCATAAGTGCTCCACGCCGCGTTGAGCAGCGCGAGCGCGCTGTTGTCCGCGTCAGATGTCTCCCCAGCGGGCTGCTCCGGCGTCTCCTCCGGTACCTCTGCCGGCTGTGAGGCGGGCGTTGAGGGCTGCTCCGGCTGGGAAGCAGGCACCTCCTGCGCATCGTCCTTCGGCGCTTCATTCGCCTCGCCTTCTCCGTCAGACGGCTCCGGCTGCTGGATCTCAACGGGCTGCTCTGTCTCGCGCTCGCTGTCCGGAGTCCCAGCGTCATCTTCCTTCGCCGCGTCCGTGCTGTCCTGTGGGGCATCCTGATCGACCTGATTCTGTTGATCCTGTGGAAGCTCGGACGGCGCTTGATCCTGCTTGCTGCCGCAGGCGGCAAGCGAGAGCAGCAGTACGAGAGTCAGAAGCATGGTGAGTGATCGTTTCATCGGTATCTCCTTATATTCTGTCTTTTTGCGGCGCTCCTCTTTGAAGGCCAATGAGTATTGTAGCAGGAATGCGCAAAAAAGGGAACCCCATCAGATCACATAATCAAACCCGTCGTCTTCACGGAGAAGATCGGCAAGCGTGTATTGATCCAGATACTTGTTGATCACATCGTTCAGCCCCGACCACAGCGCAAGCGTGCGGCACTCTGACGCGCGCTCGCAAGGCGCGCTGCCCGCTCCAAGGCAGGCCACCGGCGCGAGCGAGCCCTCCATCAGCCGCAGAAGGTAACCGGTCGTGAACTGGTCGGGACTCTTGCACAGGCGGTAGCCGCCGCCCTTGCCGCGCATCCCCTCCACCACGCCGCCCTTGACAAGCGTTTTGACGATGCTCTCCAGATATTTTTCAGAGATCTCCTGCCGCTTGGCGATCTCCTTGAGCGGGATATAGCCATCCTTGTGGTGCTCCGCCATGTCGATGAGCACGCGCAGCGCATAGCGGCCCTTTGTCGAAATCATCATAGTATGTTCACGCCTTTCTCATCATCCGTTGAAAGGAGCACGGGAGACGGCCCTCTTCAACTTCTGATATTCCTATTATATTACATGGTTTATGGGAATTCAACAGATTTTTTTGGGAATTTCCCATTGACAAATCAAGTATCGCGCCGTATAATCCCTACATACCTACTTGAAAGGTCGGTAATTGAATGGACAACTATTACTTCACGCGATGTCGCCGCGCCGGAAGCAGAATGCAGACAAATCTAAAAGAGAAGTTTTGAAATAACGACATGGAACGATATCGTTCAGGAGGAAAATATTATGAGCAAGATCTATACATCCGCAGACCAGCTGATCGGCAAGACCCCGCTGCTGGAGCTGACCCACATCGAAAAGACCGAAAAGCTTGAAGCAAAACTTCTTGCAAAGCTTGAATACTTTAACCCCGCCGGTTCTGTGAAGGATCGTATCGCCAAGGCGATCCTCGACGATGCTGAGGCGAGCGGCAAGCTCAAGGCTGATTCCGTCATCATCGAGCCGACCTCCGGCAACACCGGCATCGGTCTCGCCTCCGTCGCCGCCGCGCGCGGCTACCGCATCATCATCGTCATGCCGGAGACCATGAGTGTCGAGCGCCGCCAGCTGATGAAGGCTTATGGCGCGGAGCTCGTGCTTTCCGACGGCGCCAAGGGCATGAAGGGCGCGATCGCCAAGGCGGAGGAGCTGGCCGCGCAGATCCCGAACAGCTTCATTGCCGGCCAGTTCGTCAACCCCGCCAATCCCAAGGCGCATTACGAGACCACCGGCCCCGAGATCTGGGCCGATACCGATGGTCAGGTCGACTTTTTCGTCGCCGGTGTCGGCACCGGCGGCACGCTGACCGGCACGGGCAAGTTCCTCAAGGAGCAGAAGAGCGGCGTCAAGGTCGTCGCTGTCGAGCCTGCCTCCTCCCCTGTGCTGAGCAAGGGCGTCGCGGGCGCGCACAAGATTCAGGGCATCGGCGCGGGCTTTGTCCCCGAGGTGCTGGACACCTCTGTTTATGATGAGGTGATCCCCGTTGAGAACGACGACGCCTTTGCCACCGGTAAGCTCGTCGGCCACAGCGAGGGCGTTTTGGTCGGTATCTCCTCCGGCGCCGCCGTCTGGGCGGGCATTCAGCTTGCCAAGCGTCCCGAGAACAAGGGCAAGACCATCGTTGTCCTGCTGCCCGATACCGGCGACCGCTATCTCTCCACCCCGCTGTTTCAGGATTGACCGTTCTCCCTTCTCATTCTCCATAAAACCGCAGAGGCCTGCACCGAAATGGTGCAGGCCTCTGCCATTTTTTATTATCCGCGCTTGCCGTGTCCCTCCGCGTTCCACTCGCGCAGTTCCTTCAGCTCATTATAGAGTCTGCAATAGCTCTCATGCCGCCCGCGGACAAGCTTTCCGTCCGCCACGGCCTGCCGCACGGCGCAGCCCTGCTCCTTTGTATGGCTGCATCCGACGAACCGGCAGCCGTCCAGGTACGGACGAAAGTCCGGAAAGCACTCCGGCAGACGCTTTTTCAGCTCCAGCTCCAGTCCCTCCGCTTCAAACGAAGAAAAACCCGGCGTGTCGATGATCTCCGCGCCGCAGGAAAGCTCATAGAGCTCCACATGGCGCGTCGTGTGCCGTCCGCGGCCCAGCGCCTGACTGACCTCCCCCGTCTTGAGCGATATCGTTTCGTCCAGCGCGTTGAGGATGCTCGACTTGCCGACGCCGGAGTTTCCCGTCACGGCGGAAAGCCGTCCGACGAGCTGTGCGCGCAGAAGCTCGATGCCCTCGCCCGTTTCCGCGCTGACGCAGACGGTGCGAAAGCCGGCCCCCTCGTAATACCGCCGCAGTTCGTCGGCGGGATCAAGATCGCACTTATTGATGCAGATAAGCACATCGCAGTCCTTGAGCGCGGCGATGGCCGTCATGCGGTCGACCAGATACGGGTCAGTCTTCGGGATGGCCTGTGAGCAGACGATGACCATCTGGTCGATGTTGGCGACGCTTGGGCGGTCAAAGCTGTTTCTGCGCGGCAGGAGCGCGTCGATGCGCCCCTCGCCGCCGGGCAGCTCGCAGAATTCAACGTCGTCGCCGACGAGCGGAGAAATGCCCTCCCTGCGGAACTTACCGCGCGCCTTGCACGTCAGGAGCATACCATTCTCGCACCTCACATAGTAGAATCCGCTCAGTGCGCGCTGTATCCTCCCTTTCACGGCGCCCGCTCCTTCCAGTCCTCGGAGGACGTGTCCGCGGAGCTGTCTCCCACGGGGCCGGCGCTGATGACAAAGCTGATCGCCGTTCCCTCCGTCACGTCGGTCTCCGGCGCGATGCTTTGCTCAAGCACCACGCCCGATGCGGCCATCCCGTCAGGGCGGGATGTGACCTCGCTCACCACAAGTCCGGACTGCGTGGCAAGCTGCCGCGCGGTATCGATATCAATGCCTGTAAAGGTCAACACTTTGACAGGCTTTTTCTCCGGACCCTTGCTCACTACCAGCGTGACCGTATCCCCCTCGTGCAGCGTTTCGGCCGCTTCCGGGATCGTGCGGATGATATAGCCGGAGTTGATGGAATCGCTGAACTCCTCTACCGGCTCGCTGACGATCAGACCAAGGTCGAGGTTTTTCAGCTGGATGGTCGCGTTGCGGTATTCCGTGTTCACAAGATTCGGCATCGGCTCACTCTTGACGCCGGTGCTGACAAATACGGAGATCACGCGATTGCCCTTGACCACCTTTCCCTCCTCGGGCGACTGATCGATGATCGTACCGGCCTCATACTCGCTTGCGCGCTGACCGATCTGCTCGATCTCGAAGATACCCTTGACCTGCGGATCCTCGTTCGCCTCGTCAATGGTCATGCCGATGAGATACGGCACGGGGAATTCTGTCTGCACCGGTTCGCTGCCGAAAAGGCTGCTGAAGATCGCATGCCATAGCAGCACCGCCAGCGCGACCGCTGCAATGACCGCTCCCGCGATCGTCAGCACGCGGCGAAGGCTCCCCTTTTCCTCCGGCTCGTCCTCGCTCTCCGCTGCCGCGCGCTGCGCAACGGTACGGACGGCGGGGATATACTGCGTCGGCTCGTCGGCCGTCTCCCGATGCAGATCCTCGATGGTAAAGTCAAGGTCGACCTCCGGGTTCTTGCGGAATTCCTCAAGATCGGCGAGCATCGCGTCGGCCGAGGGATAGCGTTTATCAAGATCGGACGCCATCGCCTTCATGCAGATCAGCTCCAGCGCCTCCGGCACCTCGGGATTGATCTCGCGCGGCGAGAGCGGCACGGAGGACAAATGCTGGATAGCGACGGAGACCGCGCTGTCGCCCTCGAAGGGCAACCGCCCCGTCAGCATCTCGTAGAGCACCACGCCGGCGGAGTAAATATCCGAGCGCGCGTCTGTGCGGTCGCCCTTGGCCTGCTCGGGCGACATATAGTGCACCGAGCCGAGCGCCTCTTGCGTGAGGGTGTTTGCCGCGTTGGCAAGACAGGCGATGCCGAAATCGGCGACCTTCACGCTGCCGTCGCGCAGAACCATGATGTTCTGCGGCTTGATGTCGCGGTGGATGATGCCGCGCGAGTGGGCGTGGGAGAGCGCCTTCATGATCTGGGTGATAAAGTGCAGCGCCTCGCGCCAGTTGAGCTGGCCGCGCCGCTCCATGTACTGCTTGAGCGTGATGCCGTCGATCAGCTCCATGACGATGTATTCCGTTTCGCCGCGGCTGACGTCGTAGACCGAAGCGATGTTCGGGTGCGAGAGCATGGCGACGGCCTGCGACTCGTCGCGGAAGCGGCGGCGGAAATCGGCGTCCTCGGCAAGATCGCTCTTGAGCACCTTGACCGCGACCAGACGGTTGAGCCGGTGGCACTTGGCTTTGTAGACGACCGCCATGCCGCCGCTGCCGATGACCTCGAGCAGCTCGTAACGGTTGTCGAGCATCTTCCCTATCATTTTATCCATACCGATCCCACCTCCCTTACTCATAGTCGACGAGCACGGCCGTCACGTTGTCCGGCGCGCCCTGCGCCTTTGCCAGCGCGATCAGCCGCTCAAGGCTGTCCTCTTCATTTCTGCCCGTACAGACGGCGCGGCAGATCTCCGTGTCCCGTGCCGTGACCACCAGTCCGTCCGTGCACAGCAGCAGCCTGTCGCCGCGCGAGAAAGGCACCTCAAACGCATCGCAGCGCGCGCTCTCCTCAGGGCCGAGCGCACGGGTGATGAGATTGCGGTTCGGGTGCGTGCGCGCCTCCTCCGGCGTGATGTTGCCGCTCTCCACAAGCGTCTGCACCACGCTGTGATCGTGCGTGATGCGCGCAATGCCGCCGCCGCGGATGAGATAGGCGCGGCTGTCGCCGATGTTGCACACGACCGCCGCCCGCGCCGTCACGACCGCGGAGACGAGCGTCGTCCCCATGCCGTGGCAGGCCGGATCGTCCACTGAGCGCTGATGCACCGCGCGGTTTGCCTGCGCCACGCAGTAGGACGAAAGCTCACGCAGCTGCTGCGCCGTCATATCCTCGCGCAAAAGAGCGCGTATCTCGCGCATAAAGGTCTCAACTGCAAGCGAGCTTGCGACCTGTCCGCCTTCGACGCCGCCCATGCCGTCGCACACGACGGCAATGAGGCTCTCTCCGACCGTCTCAATGGCAAAGGTGTCCTGATTTTCATGCCGGCGCAGTCCCACGTTGGTCCTTCCGCAGCCCTTCATCGCGCCTCCTCCTCCCTTGCTTTCATTTCCTTGCGCCGCAGCTGTCCGCAGCTGGCGTCGATATCGCCGCCGAGGCTGCGCCGCACAGTCGCTGTGATCCCGTGCGACTCCAGCCGCTTCTGGAATGCCGCCACGCGGCGGCTCGGCTTGAATTCGCTTTCGACCACGTCGTTGAGCGGGATCAGATTCACATGCCCCGGCATCCCGCGGATCTTCTGCGCCAGCAGATCCGCCTGCCAGTCATGGTCGTTCACGCCGTCGATCATCGCGTATTCAAACGAGATGCGCCGCCCCGTCCTCTTAAAGTACCGGTGGCAGGCGGCAAACAGCTCGGAGACGTCGTAGGCGTTGTTCACCGGCATGATGCGGCTGCGCGTCTCGCTGTCGGGTGCGTGGAGCGAAACCGACAGCGTGAGCTGCAGATCGTCCTCTGCCAGCGCGTCGATGCCCGGCACCACGCCGCAGGTGGAGAGCGAGATATGCCGCATCCCGATGTTCATCCCGTCGGGATGGTTGATAAGCTCCAGAAACCGCAGCACGTTCTTGCGGTTATCCAGCGGCTCGCCGATGCCCATAAGTACAATGTTGGAGATGTCCCTGCCCGAATCGAGCTGCGTAAAGAGCACCTGATCGAGCATTTCCGACGGCTTCAGATCCCGCACCTTGCCGGCGAGCGTCGAGGCGCAGAATTTGCAGCCCATCCGGCAGCCGACCTGCGAGGAGATGCACACGGTATTTCCGTGGTGATAGGACATGAGCACCGTTTCGATGCAATTGCCATCGGCTAGCTCCCAGAGATATTTGATCGTGCCGTCGAGCCGCGATACCTGCTTGCGCGCAACGACCGGCGCGGTGATCGTATACTCTGCCGCGAGCTTCTCGCGCAGCGGCTTCGGGATGTTGACCATCTGATCGAACGCCGTCACGCCGCGGTGCAGCCAGGAAAAGACCTGCTTGCCGCGGAACTGCGGCTCTCCCATCGCACGCAGCGCCTCGGTGATCTCTCCGAGGGTCATGGACTTGATGTCAGTCATGCAAACTCCTTCTCATGCGGCTGAGATAAAAGCCGTCTGTTCCGCTGCGCTGCGGCCATAGCGTAAAGTGTCCCGCCGTATCTCCATTCGGCAGCGTAAAGTCCTCATAGGCAAACGACGGATGCGCCAACAGGAAGGCGTCCGTTACCTGTTCATTTTCATCCGGCAGGATCGTGCAGGTCGAATAGACCAGCACGCCGCCCGCTTTCACATAGCGCGCGCTGTTTGAGAGGATCGCGCGCTGGATCTCCGGCAGCGCCGTAAGCTCGTCGGGCGATTTATACCGGATATCCGGCTTCTTGCGGATGATGCCAAGCCCCGAGCACGGCACATCGCAGATGACGACGTCGAACTGCCCCGCCCACTCCGACCGGAACACGCGTCCATCGGCGCAGGCAGTCTCGATGCAGGTGATGCCGAGCCGCTGCGCGCCCTCGCGGATGCGCTTGAGCTTGTTCTCGTGCAGATCGCACGAGAGGATGTGCCCTTCGTTTTCCATGGCGAACGCCGCGGCGAACGACTTGCCGCCGGGCGCCGCGCAGACGTCCAGCACGCGCTGCCCCTTTTGGAAGCCCGCGGCGCAGGTCACGAGCTTTGCCGCCGCGTCCTGCACCGTAAAGCGGCCCTGATAAAAGGCTGCAAGCGTCGTTAGGTCGCCGGTGCCGCTCAGCTCAAGGCAGTCCGGCACCCACTCGTGCGGCACGGCCGCGATGCCCTCGCCGGAAAGCTCGCGCACAAGCGCGTCTGCATTCGTCTTGAGGGGGTTGACCTGCGCGGTCATGGGCGCGGCCTCGTTGTCGATGCGCAAAAACTGCGCTGTTTCCTCTGCGCCCAGCAGCGTAAGGAGCCGCTCGACCAGCCATTGCGGATGGCTGTACGCGATGCTCAGGCGCGAGAGCGTGTCCTGTGGCAGCGCGGGAAGGCTGCCCTTATTTTGCACGACCTTGCGCAGAACAGCATTGACAAGCCCGCTCGCGGCCGCGCGGCCGTTCGTGCGGCACAGCTCTACCGATTCGCTCACCGCCGCGTGGTCGGGCACCTTGTCCAAAAATAATATCTGATACGCGCCGATGCGCAGGATGTCGGCAAGCGGCGGCTGCAAATGATCAAGCTTTTGCGTGCAGTACGCGCCAAGATACCAGTTCAGCAGCAGCTCGTTCTGCATCACGCCGTAGACGATGCGGCTGCAAAGCGCCGCATCGGGCGCGCTGAGCGCGCATTTGCTGAGCTGCGCCTTGAGCGCGGCGTCGGCCCACGCGCCGCTCCGGCGGCAGGCGACGAGCACGGAGAGCGCGCATTCGCGCGCGTTTGCGGTGTTTCCCTTACGCATTGAGGACCGTCCCCACAGCGATGCGCCTGCCGTTCAAAAAGGCGTTTGCGGCCATGCGTTTGCCGCCGTCCTGCTGCAATTCCGTAATAAGAAGGCTCCTGCCGTCGCCGCAGGCGGCCTCGATGCCCTTTTTCACCGCGCGCAGCGTGCCGGGGGCGTCCTTTGTCTCCCCCAGCGGCACCGCACGGAAGATTTTCGTATTCGCGCCGCAGATGCTCGCCGAAGCGCACGGCCACGGGATGAGCCCGCGGATCTGATCGACGATCTGTGCGCTGCTTTTTGCCCAGTCGATGGGCGAGAGCTCGCGCGAGAGCATGGGGGCATAGGTCGCCTCCGCCTCATTCTGCGGCACGCGCTGCGCCGTGCCGCCCTCGATCTGCGCGATGGCCTCAGCGATCGCGTCCGCACCAAGCGCGGCAAGCTCGCAGAACAGCTCCTCCGCCGTCTCGTCGGGGCGGATGGCCTGCTTCTTCACAAGGATCATATCGCCCGTGTCGCACTCTTTCGCCATATGCATGATCGTCACGCCGGTCTCCCTGTCGCCGTTCAGGATCGCCCAGTTGATCGGCGCGGCGCCGCGATACCGCGGCAGGATGGAGGCGTGCACGTTGATGCAGCCCATCGGCGGCGCCGCAAGCATCTCCTCCGGCAGAATGCGTCCATAGGCCGCGACGACCGCAAGATCGGGCGCCAGCGCTTTAAGATCAGCGAGCGCCGTGCCGTCACGCATCGTCGTCGGCTGGAAAATGGGGATGTTTTGTGTCAAAGCATATTCCTTCACAGGGCTTGGCGTGACCTTATTCCGGCTGCGCGGCTTGTCCGGCTGCGTGAAAACGCCGCAGACCTCGTGCCCATCCGCGACCAGCCGCTCCAGAATGGTGCGCGCAAAGTCAGGCGTGCCCATAAAGACGATCCTCATTCTCCGTCCAGCTCCTTTTCATGCGCGCGGATATACTGCTCCAGCTCCTCGTCGGTGAGGACCTTGCAGTGCTCGGTGTAGAGGTGACCGTCAAGATGCTCGATCTCGTGGCAGAAGCAGCGCGCGGTCAGCTCCTCGTCCTCGACCTCAAATTCCGTGCCATAGCGATCCTGCGCGCGCACGCGCACCACCATCGGGCGCGTGACGATGCCGTACTTGCCCGGCACGCTCAGGCAGCCCTCAAGCCCTGTCTGCTCACCCTCGGCCTTGATGATCTCGGGGTTGATGAGCTCGATAAGCTCGCCCTGCTCATCCTCAACGATGCAGACGCGGCGCAGAATGCCGACCTGCGGGGCGGCGAGCCCGACACCGCCGGCCTCAGCCAGCGTGTCAGCCATATCGTCAAGCAGCTGGTGCAGCCGCGCGTTGAATTCCGTCACCGGACGGCACACTTTTGTCAGGCAGGGATCGCCCTTTTCACGGATGGTACGGATAGCCATAGTTCTCTCTCCTCATTTCTCTATTGTAAAGCATTGCAGTCGGCAAAAATGTCGAGACCGCGGTTTTCTTTTCTTGCATAAAAGGCCAGCAGGTATTCGCTGACCGTGCGGCGCAGCGCATTATCGCTTTTGCCGCAGAGATACACGCAGTAGCGGTAGCGGTTGTTGACCTTTACGACCGGCGCGCCGGCGGGACCGAGCACCTCGGTCTCCAACGAGCGCAGCGGCTCATGCGAGGTCTCCGCGCGCAGCGCGTCGCGCAGCGTGCAGGCCGCGGCGATCACGCGATGCTCCTCGCTGCCGGAGACCGTCAGCGTGTAAAGGTCGGCGAACGGCGGATAGCGCCGCAGACGGCGCATACGCAGCTCGCTGCGGTAAAACGCGCCGTAGTCCTGCCTTGCCGCCGCGCGGATGACCTCGTTCTCAGGGTGATAGGTCTGGATGACCGCGCGCCCCTCGCGCGCCCCGCGTCCCGCGCGCCCCACGACCTGCGCGAGCAGACTGTACGTCCGCTCGGCGGCATGATAGTTCTGCGCATAGAGCGAAAGGTCGGCGTCCAGCACGCCAACGAGCGTCACCCGTTCAAAATCCAGCCCCTTGGCCACCATCTGCGTGCCAAGAAGGATGGGGATGTTCTTTTCTTCAAATTCGCGCAGCAGCGTCTCGTGGGAGCGCGCCGCGCTCACGGTGTCAGCGTCCATGCGCAGCACCTTCGCTTCGGGAAAGAGCACGGAAAGCTCCTGCTCCACCCGCTGCGTGCCCGCGCCGACGCGCTTCATTAGCCCGCCGCACTCGCCGCACCGCTCCATCACCGGCTCGGAATGGCCGCAGTAGTGGCACATCAGCCGCTCGTTTGCAGAGTGGTACGTCATCGGCACGCTGCACCGCGGACACTGCGGCACATAGCCGCACTCGCCGCACAGCAGCATCCGTGCGCTGCCGCGCCGGTTGAGGAACAGGATGCTCTGTTCGCCGCGCGCGAGGTTTTTTGCAAGCTCCGCGCGCAGCGTGCTGCCGATCGCGCTCTCGTTGCCCTGCCGCAGCTCATCCTTCATATCGGCGAGAAGCACGCGCGGCAGCGGCAGATCGTTGAATCTCCTGTGAAGTGAAAATACTTGATAGCGACCTTGCTTGGCGTAATATGCCGTTTCCACCGTCGGCGTGGCCGAGCCGAGCAGCATCAGCGCGCCGCGCTGCGCGCAGCGGAACTGCGCGATGTCACGCGCGTGATAGCGCGGCGGGTTCTCCGACTGATAGCTTCCCTCCTGCTCCTCGTCGATGATGATGAGGCCAAGATCCGGCAGCGGCGCAAACACCGCGCTGCGCGTGCCGAGCACAACACGCACCTCGCCGCGCCGGATGCGCTTCCACTGGTCGTAGCGCTCCGTGAGCGGGAGGCCGCTGTGCAGCATCACGACGTCAGCGCCGAAGCGCGCGGTAAAGCGGCGCATCATCTGCGGCGTCAGCGCGATCTCCGGCACGAGCAGCATCGCCGTCCGGCCGCGCGCGAGCGCTTCCGCGATGAGCTTCAGGTAGACCTGCGTTTTGCCGCTGGCGGTCACGCCGTAGAGCAGTGCCGCCGCGCCGCCCTCGCGGTCGAGCAGCGGACACAGCCCGTCAAGGGCAGCCTGCTGCTCGGCGTTGAGCGCGGCCGGTTCGCTCATCTCTGCGCCTTCTTCCGCGCTGCTGACGCGCAGCGCTTCCCGCTCGGAAAGCGTGATCAGGCCGGACTTTTCCAGCCCGCGCAGCGTCTGCATTGTCGCGCCCGTATAGTAGCTGATCTCCTGTGCTGACAGCGTTCCCTCGCGGCTCAAAAGCTCGATGACCGCATACCGCACCGGCGCGCTGCGGCGCTTCGGCTTGACGGCCGCAAGCGCTTCCTCCGCGCTGACGCACAGCGACGCCATGCGCACCGTCTTGTCGCCAAGGCGCTGCTTCATCGTCGTCTCGCAAACGAGCAGTCCGCACTGCTCCAGCGCGCGCAGAGCCTTCGCCGTTTTCTCGCCCCCGATCTCGTCGAGCGCGGGACGCTCAAGCTCCTTCGCGCTCAGCACGGCCCGCAGCAGCGTCTCCTCCGTCGAGTCGGGCGCAGCGGAGGAGAGCGCCTCCTCCGCGCTGACAGCCTCGTTCAGCCGCCAGACCTCGCGGCTCCTGAGCCACACGCCGACCGGCAGCAGCGTTTTGAGCGCGTCGTAATAGGTGCAGAAATACCGCGCCTTCATCCACCGCGCAAGCCGGAGATCCTTCCCGTCGAGCAGCGGCGCGTCGTCAAGCACGCTGTCGATCGGCTTGAGCGGGGAGCTGACCTCCTCGCGCCGCAGCTCCATCAAAAAGCCCTCGCTCCTGCGGTTGCCGCGCCCAAAGGGGACGAGCACGCGTTTTCCCTCCTCCGCCGCGCCCAGAAGCGCGTCCGGCACGAGGTAGGAATAGAGCTTGTCCGCTGCAAACGGAACGGGAGAGACTGCGACACGAGCGATCATTTTCTCTGCCATACAGTCTCCCCTTTCTGCGGTATTGTTCTGTTATCGCGCGGCGGACGCGCCGTCAGCTGATGTTGGTGTCGATGCCCTCGGAGCTGATCTTACCGGCAGCGACCTCGTTGATGGCCGTGGTGACCGGCTTTTCGTTCAGCGGATAGCCCTCGACGTCCGCATCCTCGGCGATCTGGCGGGCGCGGCGCGCCACGACGTTGACGAGAAGATAGCGGTTCTCGATGTACTTGTTGAGCGTACTCATAGCGGGATAAAGCATCATAATATATTACTTCCTTCTGCCTTTCGGCTGTTTTTTCACTTATTCGGACAAGATGGCCATGCGCTCGGCGGGCTTGCAGTGCTCGGCGAGCATGATGGCGTTGATCTCGCGCACGGCCTGCTCGACCGTGTCGTTGATGACAAAGTAATCATAGGTATTTGCCGTTTGCAGCTCGACCTTGGCGCGCACGAGACGCTTCTGCACCTTTTCGGCGCTGTCGGTCCCGCGGCCGGTCAGCCGCTCCTCCAGCGCCTGCCAGGACGGCGGCGCGATGAAGATGCGTACAACGTCGGGGCGCTTGCTCGTCACCTGAAGCGCGCCCTGCACCTCGATGTCAAGGATGACATCCTTCCCCTGCTCCATGGCTTCGTCAACGAACCGCTTCGGCGTGCCGTAAAAATTGCCGACATACTCGGCATATTCCAGAAAGGCATCCTCGGTGATAAGGCGGCGGAAGTGATCCACGTCGGTAAAGTGATAGTGTACGCCGTCGACCTCGCCGGGACGCGGCGCGCGCGTCGTGGCGGAAACGGAAAAATAGAGATCCTCCCGCCCCTTGAACAGCTCCTTGAGCACCGTGCTCTTGCCGACGCCGGACGGCCCCGAGATAATAAAAGTCTTGCCCCTGTACATAGTTCTTATCCTTCCTCCTCCATGCCGAGCGTTTCCACGCCCAGCCTTGCGATCAGCTTTTCGGCTGCGATGGCCGAAAGCACAACATGGTCGCTGTCCATGATGAACACCGACGCGGTCTTGCGGCCATAGGTCGCGTCGATCAGCATCCCGCGCTCGCGCGACTCCTGAATGAGACGCTTGATCGGCGCGCTGTCAGGACTCACGACGGCGACGAGCCGCTCGGCGGACACCATATTGCCAAAGCCAATGTTCAGCAGCTTCATCTTCCTGCGCTCCTCATTCGATGTTCTGCACCTGCTCGCGGATCTTCTCGACCTCCGCCTTGAGCGCGACCACGTCGCGTGCGATAGAAACGTCGTTGCACTTTGAGCCGATGGTGTTGCTCTCGCGGTTGACCTCTTGAATGAGGAAGTCCATCTTGCGGCCCATCGGCTCATCGGACTGGAGCATGGTGCGCAGCTGCGACACATGCGAGCGCAGACGCACCGTTTCCTCGTCCACGGCGATCTTATCGGCATAAATGGCGGCCTCGGTCAGAATGCGGCTCTCGTCGATGGTCGTGCTCTGCAGGATCTCCTGCATACGCGCCGTCAGTCTCTCGCGGTACTCGCGCACCGTTTCCGGCGAGCGCTCCTCGACCTTGCCGGTAAGCGTCTCGATGGTGCTCAGGCGGCCGCCGATGTCTTCGGCGAGCTTCTGCCCCTCGGTCGCGCGCATCCGGTTATACGAGATAAGCGCCTCGTCGAGCACCTCGCAGATGTCCGCGCCGACGGATTCCAGATCCTCTTCAGCCTTTGTGACGGTCAGCACGTCCGGAATGCGGGCAAGATCCGCCGCATAGGACTGCTTTTTGAGATAGTTCCCGCCGTCGAGCTCATAGAGCCTCCGCAGCGCGTCGAGATAGCTGCGCGCAAGCCCCTCGTTGACGGCGACGACCTCCTCGTCCGCGCCGGTAGAGTCGATGGTGACGAACACGTCGACCTTGCCGCGTGAGATGGCCTTCTGCACGCGGCCCTTGATGGCGTCCTCTGCGAAAATATAGGCGCGCGGCAGCTTTACCGTGCAGTCGAGGTAACGGTTATTGACCGAGCGTACCTCAACGGTGATGTCTCTGCCGGATAATGCTTTTTTGGCTCTCCCGTAGCCCGTCATGCTCTTGACCACGATCATTTTCCTCCATCATCATATTCTAAAGCTCACTTAGTAAATACAGGGCAAAAAGTAACAGCCGCCGCCGCTGAAGAGCGTGCAGCACGACCAGGCCGCGCAGCAGCGCAGACAGTTATCGTCGAAGCCGCCCGTGCGGAACGTGCGGAAGCCCGCCGGACGGTAGCCGTCCCCCGTCAGCGCGGAGAGCGCGCTGCGGTACTCGACATTGTTCGGCTCCATCTGCACGGCGGTCTCAAGGTAGCGCTTTGCCTCATCCATCCAGCCGCGCCGCGAGCACACAACGCCCATGAGGAAGTTCCACTCCGCATCGTGCTCGCTCACCGCGCCGAGCAGCCGCTCGGCCAGCGAAATATCGCCGCGGTTGATGGCCACGCGCACTTGCTGGAGTCTGCCGCCGCCATAGGCGCCGCCGTAAGCGCCGCTGCCGTAGGCATTGCTGCCGTAGCTCCCGCCGCCATAAGCGCCGCCATAGCTCTGCGAGGCGGCGGAGGATGCCTTGCGCTGCTTCTGGATCTGGTCGTAGGCTTCGTTGATCTCTTTCATCTTTTCCTGCGCGAGATCGGCCAGCGGATTATCGTGGTAGTTGTCCGGATGGTATTTGCGGGCAAGGTCGCGGTAAGCGCGCTTGACCTCCTCGTCAGTCGCCGTCGGCGAAATATTCAGGATCTGATAGGGGTCGTTCATAGGGTGTCCTCTTTTTCCTCTGGTTTCGTGCGGAAATGTATCCTGCGCGGTGGCTTATGATAGCTTCCGTCCAAAACGGCGGAGCCGATGGCATAAAAGCTGTCGTAAAAAATACTGTCGAGGATCGGCGACCACGCGCCGCGGTCAAGCAGCGCATAAGCGCTCGCCATCCGGTGGACGGAAAGATCGAGCGAAAGCGCGACCGCTTGCTTCGTTTCCTCGTCGAGCGAAGCGTCCGTAAGGCCGTAGCGGCAGCGCAGCGGATTGTAGCAGCCGCTGGCAAAGTCCTTTTTGAGATCATCTGCCGCATCGACGAGATAGATCCAGCGTCCGAGATGGTAGAGAAGCTCCGCCATCACGCGCCGCTGCGTTTCATCCGGCACGCACGCGGCGATATCCGCCATCAGTGCGGCGAACGGCTCCGCCGCGCGATCAAGCGAGGCGCAGCGCTCGCGCTCGCGCGCGGCAAGCTCCGCAAGGCGGCGCTGCACCGAGCGGTCGAAGTCCGGCACGCAGGCGCTCGCCCTTCGATACGCCCTGCGCAGAAAAAGCGCTGCCAGCCGGTACGGCAGGCCCTTGAAAAAGCCGTGGTCGGCGATGTGGTCGCGCAGCTGCCACCACGCGAGCACGATGCTGTGATCGGCCGCTGTTTCCAGCTCCGCGCTACGCGCCGCCACGCACTGCTTTTTGAACGGATGCACGGCGCAGCGGCACTGCTCGCATACCGGCTCCTGCGTGCCGGAGAGCAGGATCGCAAGAAAGGTAAAATCGAAATTCAGCACGAAGCGCGCGGCAAAGCCGTACTTCCGGCCAAGCGTGTGGCACAGCCCGCAGTAGATCTGCTGAAAGCGCGCCTCCTCCGCTTCGGTCAAATGCTGCTTCGACGGCCTGACGTATCCAAACATCGCCGGTCAGAAGAGGCGCACGATGGTAAACGTCAGCGCGCCGGTCCGCTTCATGCGCCGGTCATAGACGATGGCGGGGACGATGCCGACGGCAAATGCCGCAATGGCGATGCCATAGCGCAGCGCCTCGCTCGCAAGCGCGCCGGTGCAGAAGTAACCGAGCAGAAACAGCGCGAACGGCAGGATATACACCACCAGCATCACGCCGAGCAGCTTTTTCGTGCTGCTCTCCACCACGACCTTCTGCCCGACCTCAGCACCGATGGGGTTGCGCGCGGCGGCGCGGACGCTCGCGCCCGAAACACCGCAGCCGGCGCACTCCTCACAGTCGTGTCCGCAGGCGGACTTGCGCGGGACGGAGATCTCCGCCATGCCGCCGCCCAATATCTTTTCAACCGTTGCGATCTGAGTCATGTGCTCTCCTTTGGTTTATCCAATGCGGACGGTGACCTCGTAGCTGCCGACCGCGCCGATGTCATAGCCCTCCACCTCGATGTGGGCGGGGACGGTGTAGCTGCCGCTGTCCGCGGCAATATCTGTAAGATCCGCGACCACGCTCACCTGATCGGCGGTCACGGCTTCGATATCCTCTGCCGTGCCGCGCAGCGTAACGGGCAGCGTGGAGGTCATCACGCTCACCTCGCCCTCGCCGTTGAAGTTCTCAAAGCTGAAGTGCGTGGCCTCCACCTCCTTCGTCATCACGTTGCTGCTGCTGATCGTCAGCGTGACGCTCGTGATGCCGCTGAGGTTGTTCACCCCGTCGGGAATGGGGATCTCATAGGTAAAGGTCTCCTCCGCGCGCAGATCCTCCAGCGCCAGCGTGTCCAGCACGATCTCATCGATCGAGGCGAGCGACGATGCGTCGCCGGAGAGGGTGATGCTGTCGTGGCTGAGCGTCCAGGTATAGCTCCCGATGCGCGAGCCGGCGGTCTCAACGAAGTTCACCTTGAGCGGCACGTCCTTGACGGTCATCACCGGCATCGTCACCTGGATCTTGTCGCTCGTGGGATGGATGTTCCGGCTGCTGACGATCTGGTCGTCGAAGCCGTAGAGCTCATAGTCCAGCAGCTCCATGACCGTGGAGGTCGCGTTTTCAATGTTCAGCGTGATCTGCGCGTAGCTGACAAGGCTGATATCCTCCTGCTGGCCGCGGATCTGAAGCTCGCCGGGATTGAGCTGCACCGCGCCTGCGATATAGCCCTCGGCCACGTTGCCGACGACCCTGCACCGGATCTCGATGTTCTTCTTGGAAAGCTCGCCGATCTCGACCTGCACGGTGCGGATGGCGGGCGAAACGACCGTCACATCGCGCGAGGAGACGCCGGTGGGAAGCAGGATATTGTAGTTCACAGACTGCTTGCCCGCGTAGGTGACGGAGGAAAGATCGCTCACCAGCCGGATCTTGCCGGTATCGAAGTGGAACATCAGCCTGCGCGGGACCTTCAGCTCAAGGTCGACCGTCGCGGCGTCGTCCTCTCCGTTCACGAGCATCAGTCCCTTGTCCGCAAGCGTCGTATCTTCGTTAAGGAATTCCACCGACACGCCGTGTACGTTGATGGTGACCTCCTCGTTATTGTTGACATAAAACCAGACCATTGAGGCGATGAGCACGGACAGGAAGATATAAAACGCTTTACGCCGCTTAGACTTCATCGTGCTTGTCCCCCTTTCCGGCGCGGAGCAGCTTCAGCAGCCGCACATGGAGCTTTTCCTCCTGATCGTCCGTCGTCTGCGGTATCAGCTCGTTGATGAGGAGCTTTTCCAGCGTTTCGGGCATCAGGTGGCGCTTGAGCAGCCCTCCGATGGCGACCGAGATCGTCCCCGTTTCCTCCGAGACGATGACGACCACCGCGTCGGAATTTTCGCTCATGCCGATGCCGGCGCGGTGACGCATACCAAGGTCGCGGCTCAGATTGACGTTTTTGGAGAGCGGGAGCATGCAGCCGCCCGCGAGCAGCCGCCCGTCGCGCATGATAACGGCGCCGTCGTGCATCGCGGCCTTGACGAAGAAGATATTTTTGAGAAGCTCGCTGCTCACGCGCGCGTCGACGATCGTGCCCGTGCGGGCGATATCGTCAAGCACCATCTCCCGCTCAAATACGATGAGCACGCCCGTGCGGGACTTGGACATCTCCGTGCAGGCGAGCACCGTCTGCGAAATGGCGTTTTCGATCGCCGAGACCTGCTGCGTGCGGGCGAAAGGATTGAACGAGCGCCATCTGCTTGACCCGAGCTGGTCGAGCAGCCGCCGGATCTCCGGCTGGAACAGCACGATCAGCGAAAGTGCGCCGAGCGAGAGCACATGGCTCAAAATGAAGTAGATGCCGTGCATCTGCAGCAGATCCGAGAGCATCAGCGCAAGCAGGAACAGCAGCACGACCTTGCCAAAGCTCTCGACCTTGGACGTGCCGACCAGCTTCAAAAGCCAATAGATCCCGCAGGCCATCAGCGCGATATCCAGATAGTCAAAGATCCTGAGCGTCAGCAGATAGCGCAGCGAGCCTTCCAGCGCGGTCATGACAAATTCCATGGGCACGCTCCCCCTAAGCAATAGTTAATACTTATTCTAATATAAAATGCTGTAAATTGCAACGGGCGAACCATGAATTTTCTGTGAAATACAAGTTTTTTTAGCGGCCGCGCAAAATGCCGCGCAGCGCTTCGGCCATCGCATCGATCTCAGCCTCGCGGTTGAACGCGGAAACGCTCAGGCGCACTGTGCCGTCCGGCAGCGTTCCCGCCGTGCGATGCGCAAAGGGCGCGCAATGCAGTCCCGCGCGCAGCGCGACGCCGCGCTGCGCCATCGCGTCAGCGACCTCCTCGCTCGCCATGCCGTCCACCGTGAACGAGAGCACTCCCGCCTGCATCGGCTCCTCCGGCGCGCGGAAAACACGCACGCGCGGCAGCGCCTCCAGCGCGGCGGCGGCACGGCGCAGCAGCGCCCGTTCATGCAGCAGGATGCGCTCCGGCCGCTGCGCGCGCACGAAGGCGATCCCCGCCTCCAGCCCGGCAATGCCCGATACGTTATGCGTCCCCGCCTCCAGCCGGTCTGGCAGAAAGTCCGGCATCTCCTGGCGCAGCGACTCGCTGCCCGTCCCGCCGTACAGCAGCGGCAGCGCCTCATGCGCGCAGAGCAGCAGACCCGTCCCCTGCGGGCCGTAAAGCCCCTTGTGCCCCGGCATGGCGGCAAACGCCGCGCCGAGCGCGGAAAAGTCGAGCGGCAGCGTCCCTGCGGACTGCGACGCATCCACAATGAGCGGCACGCCCGCCGCGCGGCAGAGCCGCGCGATCTCCGCGACCGGCAGGATATCCCCGAACACGTTCGATACCTGCGTGCAGATCGCCGTTTCCGCACCCGCGTCAAGCGCGCGGGCAAAGGCGGCGACCGTTTCAGACGGAGAAAAGAGCGGCGCGGCCGCGACGATGACCTCTGCATCCAGCGCGTGCAGCGGCCGCGTGACGGCGTTGTGCTCATAGCCTGAGACCGCGACGCGCCCACCCTCCCGCACAAGGCTGCGGATGGCGATGTTCAGTCCGTGCGTCGCGTTCATCGTGAATACCACCTGCTCGCTCGACGGAACGGAAAAGAGTTCCGCCGCCGCGGTGCGGCAGCGGAACAGCGTCTCCTCGGCAGCGCGCGCGGCAGGGTATCCGCCCCGTCCTGGCGAGCTCATCGTGCGCATCGCCTGCATGACGGCCCGCTGTACGGCGGCGGGCTTTTGATAGGTCGTGGCGGCGCTGTCGAGGTAGATCATAGCGCCACCTCCCGCCTTTCGCCGCCTGAAACGAGCAGCACGCGCGTCGGCAGCACACCGCTCGCGCGGCAGGCCTCTCTCGCGCGGAGAAAGCTCCGCTGCGATATCTCCAGCGTATATCCGCAGCCGCGCTCGCTGATGCCCGCGCCGGCGCGGCGGATCCGTGACGGCACGCCGGCCTCGCTCAACGCGCCCGCCATGCGCTGGGCGTGCGTGATCGAGCGCGCTACAAACAGATAATAGTCCATACTGATTCCCCCTCAGGGCATACTATGCGCAGGGAAAGACGCGTGCCACGACGGGAGGAAGCAAACGCAAAAGGCCGGCTCCGCGCGGGAAAGCACGGGGCCTTCTCATGCGGGACCGGCCGGTCCGATCTTTGCTTTTTCTCAGCTTTGCCGCTCCAGCAGAGCGACGGCGTGCGCGGCGATCCCCTCGCCGCTGCCGGTGAAGCCGAGCCCCTCCTCGGTCGTTGCCTTCACGCTGACGCGGGAGACATCGATCCCGAGCGCAAGCGCGATGCCTTCGCGCATCCGCGCGCGATAGGGCGCAAGCTTCGGCGCCTGCGCCAGTATGGTCGCATCGACGTTGACGACGGCAAAGCCGCTCTCATCGAGCCGCGCGCGAACGCGGCGCAGCAGCTCGATGCTCGAAATACCGGCGAACTCCGCCGCCGAATCGGGAAACAGCTGCCCGATGTCGCCAAGCGCCGCCGCGCCGAGCAGCGCGTCCATCACCGCATGGGTCAGCACATCCGCATCCGAGTGCCCGAGCAGACCCTTTTCATACGGGATATCGACGCCGCCCAGGATCAGCTCGCGCCCCGCCGTCAGCTGGTGCACGTCGTAGCCGTGTCCGATGCGCAGATCCGTCATTTGTACCATTCCTTTCCAAAAGAAGGCAGAGGGAAATGCCTCATTCCCCTCTGCGCTGTAAAATCGCCTCCGCCACGATCAGATCGAGCGGCGAGGTGATCTTGATGTTTTCAGGGTCGCCCGCTGTCAAGCGGACCTCCTTGCCAAAGCGCTCCACCGCGGCACAGTCGTCCGTCACAGCGGCGTCCGCCGTCAGCGCGGACTGGAGCGCTGCCTTTAAAAGCCCCGCGTCGAAGACCTGCGGCGTCTGGACGGCAAAAAGCGTGCTGCGATCCGGCGTGCTCTGCACGATGCCGTCGCACGCGATCTTGATCGTATCCGTCACAGGAACGGCGGGTGCGGCGGCAAAGCTCGTGCGCGCCGCTTCGACGGTACGGTCGATCAGCTCGCTCGTCACGAGCGGACGCGCGCCGTCCTGCACGGCAAGGAGCGACGCCTCCGGCGACGCCTCGAGCGCGGCGCGCAGCACGGACTCCGTCCGTGTCGCCCCGCCCGGGATGACCTTGACCGGCTTGGTGACGCCATAGGTCTTGCAAAGCTCGGCATAGCGCAAAAGCTCATCGTCCCGCGCGGCGATAACGATCTCGTCGATGCTCTCGGCGCGATCGACCGCCAGCAGCGTGTGCGCAAGCACCGGCCTGTCGTCCAGCGGCGCAAGGAGCTTATTCTCCCCACCGAAGCGCTGCGAACTCCCCGCGGCGGCGATCAGCGCCGTACAGTAGGGGCGCGTGCGTTCCTGCCGCCTGCGGAAGATCTTCTGAAGCAGACCCATTTTCTCAGCTCTCCTTTGAAAGCATCGCGGCGTTGACCCGACTCTCCGCCGCCGGATATTCGATATCCTCCGCCAGCACGATCTCCGATACGAGGATCTGCTTGGCGATGTGAAGCATCTTGCGTTCGCCGTTGGAAAGCCCGCGCTCGCTGTCGCGGTGCATCAGCGCTTTGATAACAGCGCTGACCTCGCCGAGATCTCCGCTTTTCAGCCGGTCCATATTCTCGCGGTAGCGGTGGTTCCAGTTCGCCGTCATATCGACTCCCATCTGCGGGATACGCGCAATGACGGCCTCGATCTCGTCGCAGGTCTTGATGGCGCGCACGCCGATCGCGGCGGTATTCTCCGTCGGGATCTTGAGCGTCAAGCCGGAGATGGGCATTTTGAACACATAAAACTCCGTCAGCTTTCCGCTGATCTTTTCGCGCACAACGCTTTCGATCACGCCCGCGCCGTGCATCGGGTGCACGACCTTGTCTCCGATCTGGAACATCCTATGCCCACCTCCTCTCTGACAGAACGCGGCGCGCTCCGTCCGGGCCTTTTTCGCCGGAAAAGCGAAAAAATACACATCATATCCGGAAGAAATATTCCCCCATAAATAGTATAACGTACCGTTCCGTGTTTTTCAAGCATTTTTCCATGAAATTTTTTTCAGATGCAGCAAAAAGCGCGGCAAAGCCGCAGGCGGGGACTTCCCCGATAAAGGAAAGTCCCCGCCTGACCAGACATTTTATTTACTTGTTGCTGCGGCGCCAGATGTGCATTTTCTCAGCCTCGGCGATCAGCTGCTCGCGGAAGTCGGGATGTGCGATGCCGATGAGCGCCTCGGCGCGCTGCCAGGTCGAAAGGCCTTTGAGGTTGACCATGCCGTATTCGGTGACGATGTAGTGCGTGCAGGAGCGCGGGTCGGTGCAGATGGAGCCCTGCGTCAGCGTGGGGACGATGCGGCTTTTGACCGTGCCGTCCTTGCCCGTGACGGTCGAGGACATACAGATGAAGCTCTTACCGCCCCTGGAGAGATAAGCGCCCATTGCAAAGTCGAGCTGGCCGCCCGTGCCGGAGATGTGCTTGATGCCCGCGGACTCGGCGTTCACCTGACCGAACAGATCGCAGTCGATGGCGTTGTTGATGGAGATGAAATTGTCGATCTGCGAGATGACGTGCACGTCGTTCGTATAGTCGACCGGCGCGCCCATCACGTCAGGATTGCGGTCCATGTAATCGTAGAGCTTCTGCGTACCGGCGGCAAAGGCGAAGACCTGACGGCCCTTGTCAAGATTCTTGTGCTTCCCCGTGATCTTGCCGGCCAGCGCCATATCGACAAAGCCGTCGACATACATCTCCGTGTGGACGGAGAGATCCTTCAGGTCGGACTGTGCGATCATCGAGCCGATGGTGTTGGGCATACCGCCGATGCCGAGCTGCAGGCACGCGCCGTTCGGGATCTGCGGCACGACGAGGTTGGCGACCGCCGTATCGACCGCGGTGGGCGCGCCGCCCGCGCCGAGCTGGGCCACAGGGGGATTCTCGCCCTCGACGACCATGTCGACGTCCTGAATATTGATCTCGCAGCCATTGAGGCCGTAGACCCACGGCAGGTTCTCGTTGACCTCGACGATGATGGTCTTGGCGCAATCGAGCATATCAGAAAGGTGCGAGGAGGCGAGCGCATAGCTGAAGTTGCCGTGCTTATCCATCGGCGTGACCTGGATCATGGCAACGTCTACCGTGACGTTGCCGTCGCGGTAGAAGCGCGGCAGCTCGCTGTAGCGCATGGGGATGAAGTAGCCCATGCCCTTCGAGATGACCTTGCGGTCGATGCCGCTGCAATGCCAGGAATGCCAGGTGAAATGCTCACCCGCGTCCTCCGCCTTGCAGATCTCCGGCATCCACATCGTCACGCCGCCGCGGACCTTGACGTCGCGCAGCTCGTTCTGACGCGCGGCGAGCGCCTTATCGAGCGTATAGGGATGGTTCGTGCACCAGCCGTAATCGACCCAGTCGCCGCTCTTGACGGCCTTGACGGCCTCGGCGGCGCTGGTCAGCTTTTTCTGGTAGAGGGCTGCGTAGTCCATGGAAACTTCCTCCTGTATGTCAAATAAATGGGGTCTGTTCAAACTTTAACAATTATATCACACCGCGCGGCATTTGCAAAGGCTTTCTTACCGATCCGCGGTAAAAAAAGGACGCTCCGGCGCAGCGCCGGATAAAACGCCGCGCTTGCCGGAGCGGGAAAGCCGGTCAATGGAATATACCGATTTCTGCAATGGACAGCATCAAAAAACTGACGCCGCTATTCTAGCGGCGTCAGTCTGTCGTTCAAAGCTGCGGCTTTCTGCAGCGGGCTTCCCCTTTTGCGTCGTCCGCATGATCCGGCGCAGGAACAGATCACTTCTTAAAGCTGTCCTTCAGCGTGACCGAGCGGTTGAACACCAGATGCTCCGCGGAGCAATCTCTGTTGTCCATGCAGAAGTAGCCAAGGCGCATGAACTGGAAGCTCGGCGCGGTCTTGCCCTTCTTTTCCGTCTTGTCGTACGCCGCGGCGATGTCGCGCATACGCGGCTCGACCTTGCAGCCGGAGAGCACCTCGAGCGAGTCGGGGTTCATGCAGGCAAGGAAGTCCTTGTCCGCGCCGTCGGGCGCGGGGTCGCTGAACAGCTCGCTGTAAACGCGCACCTCGGCGTCAATGGCGGTCGCGGCGTCGACCCAGTGGATCGTCGCGCCCTTGACCTTGCGGCCGTCGGCGGGATCGCCGCCCGGGGAGTTCGGATCATACTCGGCGTAGACTTCAACGACGCTGCCGTTTTCATCCTTTTTGCAGCCCGTGCAGGTGATGAGGTAGGCGCCCTTGAGACGGCACTCCGGGCCGTTCGGCGTCAGGCGCTTGTACTTGGGCACAGGGACTTCCATAAAGTCGTCCGCCTCGATCCAGCACTCGCGGGAGAAGGTGATCTCGTGCGTGCCGCTCTCAGGGTCGGTCGGGTTGTTCTCGACCTCGAACGTCTCGCTTTTGCCCTCGGGATAGTTTGTGATAACGAGCTTCACCGGATGCAGCACGCCCATCGTGCGCTCGGCCTTCTCGTTCAGATCCTCGCGCAGACAGTGCTCAAGGAAGCTGTATTCGACCACGCTCGCGCTCTTGGCAACGCCGATGCGGTCGCAGAAATTGCGGATGGACGCGGGCGTAAAGCCGCGGCGGCGCAGACCGCACAGCGTCGGCATACGCGGATCGTCCCAGCCGGAGACGATGCCCTCCTCGACGAGCTTGCGCAGCTTGCGCTTGGACATGACCGTGTGGTCGATGCCAAGGCGGGCAAACTCGATCTGGCGCGGCTTGTTGGGAACCGAAACGTTGTTCACGACCCAGTCGTAGAGCGGGCGGTGCGCCTCGAACTCAAGCGAGCACAGCGAGTGCGTGATGCCCTCGAGCGCGTCCTGAATGGGGTGGGCAAAGTCGTACATCGGGTAGATGCACCACTT
>CAKTLG010000018.1 GCA_934572465.1 uncultured Oscillospiraceae bacterium | reverse complement strand
GACGCGGGCGCGACGATCTCCACCGTGGTGGTCACGGTGGTGGTGCTGATCTTCGGCGAGATCTCGCCCAAAAGCATTGCCAAGGACTGCGCGGAGCGCTTCGCCATGTTCTCCGCGCCCATTTTGCGGGTGCTCATCTGGGTGCTGCTGCCGCTCAACCTGCTCTTTTCCCTCTGGAAAAAGCTGCTGGCGAAGCTGTTCCGCCTGAACGGCGAGAGCAAAATGTCGCAGGAGGAGCTGCTGATGCTCGTGGACGAGGTGCAGCAGGGCGGCAGCATCGACAGGAGCGAGGGCGAGCTGCTGCGCAACGCCATCGAATTTTCCGAGCAGCAGGCAAAGGATATCCTCATCCATCGCGTGGACCTCGCGGCGCTGCCGGTCACGGCGAGTCGGGAGGAGGCCGCCGCGCTGTTCACCGATACCAAGTATTCCCGCCTGCTCGTCTATCAGGATTCCATCGATCACATCCTCGGCACCATCCACCGCAAGGACTTTTATATTGGCTGCGGTGTGACCGACAGGCCAATCGCCGAGCTGCTTTCGCCGACGATCTTTGTGCCGGAGAACGAGCCGATCAGTCTGCTGCTCAAGAAGATGCAGCGGGCCAAAACGCACGTTGCCGTCGTGGTGGACGAATACGGCGGAACCTGCGGCATCGTCACGATGGAGGATATCCTCGAAGAGCTGGTGGGCGAGATCTGGGATGAGCACGAGCAGGAGGAGGTCCCCATCCGCGAGGCGGCGGAGCACACCTACCTTGTGGACGCGGGCATGGACTTCGATGATTTTGCCGAGTTCTTCCACCTCAAGACCGACTCGGAGATGGTGTCGGTCAGCGGCTGGGTGATGGAGCGCTGCGGCGGCGTGCCGGAAAGCGGCGACCGCTTTACATACGATGATCTCGACGTGCTCGTCTCCAAGGTGGACAACCACCGCATCGAGGAGCTTCGCGTCACACAGCGGCCGCGCGCCGGTGAAAAGGCAGAGACTGCGCTGATTGGAGAGATGGTCCATGAATAAACAACTCAAGCAGCAGATGCTTCTGATTTTTTTTGGCGTGGCGCTTTTTGCCGCGCTGACCAACCTGAATGAAGTGGCGGGCTTTTTCCGCGTTTTGGCAGGTATTCTGTCGCCGGTGGTGTCGGGCCTTCTGCTCGCGTTTGTGCTGAGCGTTCCGATGCTTGGTATTGCGCGGCGGCTCACGACCCATTTCCCGAAGCTGAGGGAAAGTACGGTCGATGCCCTGAGCCTGACGCTGACAGTGCTGTGCGTTGCGGTGCTGGTATTTCTGCTGTGCGTGCTGGCGATCCCGCAGTTGACTGCGTCCATTCGAAGCATCGCTGCATTGGTGAAAACAAGTTGGCCGAACTGGGTGGCGCTGCTGGGCAGCTACGGCATTGACACCACGGAGCTAACGAAGCTTGCGGCATCGTTCGACTGGAAAACGGCGATGGAGAAGCTCTTTACCGGCGCGGGAGCCGTGATCGGCTCGGTCGTCGATCTGGCAAGCTCAACTGTATCTGTCACGGTGAACGCCGTGTTCGCAATCGTGATCATGTTCTATGTGCTGTTGGGGCGGCGGGAGCTCGGTAAGCAGAGCCGCGGCTTTCTGTACGCCTATTGTAAGGAGACAACGGCGGACCGCATCTGCCGCATCGCAAAGCTGACGCACGATACTTACGCTAAGTTTTTCTCCGGCCAGTGTATCGAGGTGCTGATCCTCGGCACGTTGATTTTCCTCGCGTTTTCCGTCTTCCGCATCCCCTACGCGGCATTGACAGCGGTGTTGACCGCGGCATTTGCGTTTATCCCGTATGTCGGTGCGTTTGCCTCCTGCCTGATCGGTGTGCTGCTCACGCTGCTGGCCGCGCCGGAGAAGGCGATTTTGTGCTTCCTTGTCTATCAGGCGGTGCAGTTTATCGAAAATCAGTTCATCTACCCGCATGTGGTCGGCGGCAGCGTGGGACTTTCCCCGCTGTGGACGTTGCTGGCCGCGCTGCTGGGCGGAAAGCTGTTCGGCATCATCGGTATCGTGTTCTTCATCCCGCTGGCGGCAGTGATCTCACAGCTTTTGCAGGGAGATATCGAGCACCGGCTTGCCGCGCGGGAGAAAGTAAAAGCTGAGAAGTAAAAGAAAGAAGGATAGAAACGGAGTGGTTTCTATCCTTCTTTTCCTATCTGTATATGAGAATGAGGACGTGTCGTGCCTCTTTGTAAAGTCTTAATGTCGGTTCGCACAACCCTTATCCCATCTTAAAGCTTCCTCTGATAAAATAAGCTCAATCCATCCGGAAGGGGCATACTTATGATGAAAGATGTAACTTATCAAAGACAATGTCTATCGTCTTTTCAAATAATTATTTTGGGATTCGTGGGTGTGATTTTATTGGGCGCATTTTTGTTGATGTTGCCCATTTCATCTGTTAGTGGACAGGCAACCCCATTTCACGAATCTCTGTTTACTGCGACTTCCGCCGTCTGCGTAACGGGCCTTGTGGTGCAGAGCACAGGCTGTTACTGGTCATGGTTTGGCCAAGCAGTGATTTTGGTACTCATCCAGATTGGAGGCCTTGGCGTTGTGACGGTAGCAGTAGCCTTTGCCTTACTTTCTGGCCGAAATATTACACTTATGCAACGCAGCACAATGCAAGATGCCCTTTCTGCACCGAAGGTGGGTGGCATTGTCCGGTTAACGCGGTTTGTTCTACAAGGAACTTTTTTGATCGAGTCATTGGGAGCTTTATTTATGCTTCCTACCTTTTGCCGGGATTATGGTTGGAGAGGGTTATGGATGGCAGTGTTCCATTCCGTTTCTGCTTTTTGTAACGCAGGATTTGATATTCTCGGGCAGAAAGATCAGCCTTATTCTTCTCTGACAGCGTATGTTGGGAATCCGGCTATCAACATTACGATCATGCTGCTGATCGTTCTTGGCGGAATAGGTTTTCTGACGTGGGACGATATCTATACGAACCGGCTGCATGTGCAGCGATATCGAATGCAGAGCAAAGTGATCCTTGCTACAACAGGACTCCTGATCGCTATTCCAGCTGTGTTTTTCTTTTTCGTGGATTTTGTGTCGCCGATGGACGAGGCCAGACGCCTCGGCGATTATATCGTGCAGCATTATGGCGGCAGGATCGACATTCTCTACGGCATCTCCTACGGCTGCCGCGTGCTGATGGAGGTTATGGCGGACGAGCGGCTGACGATCACGACCACCATCGCTGACGGCATGGGCCTGAAGGACTATCCCAATATAAAAAGCAAATGGGGCAAGGATGTCTACTGCTTCTTCTTTACGGGCCTTTTCTATGCGGTCATGGGCCATCCGGGGCCGAGACGGAAGAAATTCCTCGCAAGGAACTCAGGGAGAACGCTCGAAGAGGCCGAGCGCATCCTCTACGGCCGGGCGACGTGGAAAAGCTGGAAAAATCAGGACTACGCCCTGATCGGCAGGAGGACGGACTACTCGCTCTTTGCAAAAACGGACATGTATCTCTGGTACGGCATCAAGGGGAGCGTGGACAAAAAGCTGTCGAACGGGCTCGACACCCTGAAGTCGAAGGGCTATCCCTTCAGCGTGAAGATCTTTGCAGACATGGGGCACGGCGGCCTTGCCGGCGAGCATACGGAGCGGTTTGCGCAAGAGGTGCAGGCGGCGCACGGGCGCTCACCGGAGCGGCGGCAGGAGGAATGACAAACAGAAAACTTTGAGATCCATTTGCTTTTTTGATAAATATATGCTATAATAGGAGTGCTGGAGCGGCTCTTGCTCCGGCACAAAACGAACAGGGGAGGCCGGCCATGGATCTCAAACAGCTTCGTTCCTTCGTCACAGTCGTGGACTGCGGCAGCTTTACCCGCGCGGCGGAGCTGCTTTCGATCTCCCAGCCGTCCGTCAGCGCGCACATCCGCCAGCTCGAGGAGGAACTGCGCGAGCGGCTGTTCCTGCGCACGACAAAATCGCTCGCCGTCACGCCGGGCGGACGCGAGCTTTACGAGTATGCGGCGCATACGCTTGCACTGCAGGACCGCTTTCTTGCCCGCCGGACAGAGCGCGAGCGGATGATCCGCCTTGCGGCATCCACCATCCCCTCTACCTATATCCTGCCCGAGCTGCTGCCGCGTTACCGCGCGCTCCAGCCGGACGTCACCTTCGAGATCTGCCAGAGCGACAGCCGCGGCGTGCTCGACGGTGTGCGCGAGGGGCGCTTTGCGCTGGGCCTTGCCGGAATGCAGAGCGAGGACGAGGGGCTGATCTTCACGCCCTTTTACCGCGACCATATGGTGCTCATCACGCCGAACAGCGAGCGCTTTACCGCCGCGAAGGAGCGCGGCGAGTCCGTGGAGGATATCCTGCGTAGCGAGCCGCTGCTGCTGCGCGAGGAGGGGAGCGGCAGCCAGAAGTGCGTGGATGATTTCTTCCGTGCCGCCGGCATTGACAAGGCGCTGCTGTACGTCACCGCGCGCATGAACGATCAGGAGAGCGTCAAAAACCTTGTGGCGGGCGGCCTCGGCGTGTCCGTCGTTTCGAGGAAGGCCGTGGAGTCGGAGAAGGAGACGGGGCGGCTGCTCGTGTTCCCGCTGCCGAACGACTGCGGCGCGCGCGATCTTTACCTCGTCCAGCCGCGAGAGGACGTCATCGACCTGCAGGCAGGACGCTTTGCCGCCTTCGTGCGGGACTTCTACCGCGCGGAGCGCTGAAAGAGCGTACGAAAGTTGAAAGGGACAGGCATCACCTTGATGCCTGTCCCTTTTTCTGCCGGCGGCCGCGTCAGAGCTTTTTCCCCATTTCGATCCGTACCTCGTGCCGTTCGGGATCGGTGTTCGAGTAGGCGTACAGGTCGAAGCCGATGATCGCAAAGCCGTTTTTCCGATAGAACGCGATCGCGTTTTCGTTGCACGACTGCGTTTCCAAAACGGCCATCCGCGCGCCTGATGCACGCGCTGTCTCCATGATCGTGTCGATCAGCGCCGTCCCGATCCCGCAATGGCGCGCGGCGCCGTCGAACACGCAGATGTTGCTGATCCGGAAGCGGCCGTTCCAGCCCTCCGGCGAGCCTTCGACGTAGCCGAGCAGCGCTCCGTTTTCAAACGCGCCGTACGCGGTCGGCGCCTCCAGCCACTCGCCGTAAAACACGTCGTCAAAGCATCGCTCGACCGGCGCGTCAAAGGGGACGTAGCGGATCTGAAAGCCCTGTTCGGAGGGGAGAATGTCGTAATAGCCGTTTGTCCGGTAGCGTGCGGTGAATTTTCTGCCCGCGTAGATGTTTTTCTCCAGCAGTCTGATCTCCATAGCGCTGATACCTCTCCAAATTCTGAAAGGTCAAAGCGTGAGGGCAGTCCGATGACTGCCCTCCGCTCTCTTTTCAGTTCAGGCGGACTTCCTTTGCCGTTTCCGGCAGGAAAAAGCCCTTCATGTCATACTTGTTGTAGCCGCTGTAGTCCGACAGCACGCGGCCCTCGAGCGCATAGCTGCGGATGAAGCGTCTGCCGTCCACGCTGGTCCAGTTCTCGGTGTCCCAGGTCAGATAGCCGTCCTCGTCCGTTTTCTTTTCGCCGAAGATCAGGTCCACCTGCCGGTTGCCGTGGGCGATCAGCTCGATCAGCTCCTCGGTCGTCAGATCCTTTTCGCACTTTTGGATGAGATCTATCACCTTCATGCCGTTTCCTCCTCAGCCCACATAGCCGGCAGCCTTCAGCAGCTCCACGGCCTTTTCATGGTTGGCGTCGCTCATCATTACCAGCGGGCCGGTGCAGCCCATGCCGGACTCGGCGTAGATGCCGTTTTTCCAGAGCACCCTCACCGCGTCCTCCAGATCCATGACCTCGATGCCGGTGACGGCGGCGGTGCAGGGCTCGGCGGGGGGAGCCTTGACCTCCTCCGCCGCCGCGGAAGCGCCCTTCGCCGCGGCGCGGCGTGCCTCAAGGATCTTCTCAAGACCGGCCTTTTCCGCCTTGGCAAATTCCTCCTTCGCCACCTCGAACACCTTGCCGCGCACGAGCTGCGCCGCGTATTCAAGCGCGTTGGCGATCAGCGGCGCGCCGCTGGCGCGCGAGATGATGAGGATGAGCTTTTCATAGCCCTTGCCGATGCCCGGACCATAGCCGAAGCCCGTGGACTCAAAGCTGCCGCCGGTGGTATAGGCGGAGAGCATCTTGATCATCACGTTGCCGGTCAGGCTGTCCATGACCATCACGTCCGGCGTGCCCTGCAGCACGTCGTTGCCGCGCATGACCGCGCCGCCATCCGCGCGCGCGGAGGCAGCCCATTTGAAGTCATAGCCGCCCTTTTTCAGCTCGTTGAGCGCCATTTCCGTCTGGCGCGCGCCGTCCACGTTCAGGATGCCGACCGTGGGGTCCTGAACGCCGCAGGCCTTGGCGGTGATGATGCCGTAAACGGCGTTTTTGATCATGCCCTCGACGCGGTCTGCGCTGGAGGTGCCGGTCGTGTTCGCAACGAACATCTCGCGGCCCCTGGCGGGGGTGACCACGCGGCCGACGGTCGATACGCCGATGGGAAAGGGGAAGTGCATCGTCACCGCGCCGTCCACGGTATGGCTCTCGACGAGCTCTTCCATCTTCTTGTGGCCCTCGTCCTCGTTTGCGGCCTTCACGGTCGTCACGCCCTCATGCTCCAGCGTGCCGATGTAGTACACGTCCACGCCGCGCCTGCTCGCCATCACGGCGGCGGCCATGGCGTTTTCCTCGCCGTGCTCGCTGCCCATGCCGGTCAGTGCGATGCGCGGGCGCTTGCCGAACGAGCCGCTCTCCAGCCCGTCGGCCATCTCAAGGAAGGTCCGTGCGATGGTTTTTTCCAAATCGTTCATCTTCGCACCTCTTATTCGCCCTTGGCCAGCAGCGTTTCAGCGAACTCGCGCATCGCCTTGGCGATCATGCCCTTGACCTCGTCCTCGCTCACGCCGGAGGCCTGCTCCTGCGCGCCGCTGTTCTTTTCGATCAGGAAGCTCACGCCGTCGAAGAGGTTGGTCATGCGGCCGAGGAACAAAGAGCCCTTGCCGATGATCATGGCGCGGCTGATCCTGCCGGCAAGCATATCCTCGCGGGCAAAGCCGATGTACGGCACGCCGGAGGGAATGTGGCCCTGCGTGGGAGCCCAGCCGGTCAGCCCGTGCTGGACGATGAAGTCGTTGAGCGCGGCGCGCTCGATATCGCCGCGCTTGACAGCCAGCGCGCCGATCATCTTGTAGTTGGCCAGCGGCACGTCGCCCGCGCCGGCCGGCTTGGTGATGTCGGGATTCTGCATCTCGGGGGAGAACTTGTCCACGTCTGTGACCTTCAGGCCCGCGCGGTCGAGCGGGTCAGTCACGAGCGAGCCGATGACCGCCTGCGGCGCGGAGCCGGTGCCGACGGTGTGGCGGCCCAGCACCTCGAGATTGATCTCAGGATTCACGCCGTCGTTCTCGCCGACGATCACGCAGAAGCCGCCCAGGCAGTCCTCCAGCACGGGCAGACCTTTCTTCACATGGTCCTTGCCGTTCATGCCGAGCTTGGCCGTGCAGCCGCCGGCCGTCACGGCGACGGTCTTGTACGCGCCGGACTGCACCAGCGCCGCCGCCTCGACCAGCGCGTGGGCGGGGCCTGCGCAGAAGCCGCGCGCGTCGCTGCCGGTGGCGTTCATCAGCCCCGCGATCTCCGCGGTCGCCTTGGCGAAGTTGCCGCCGCCGCGCTGGTTCATATCGCCGCAGGCCTCCTCGCAGCAGTCGATAACGTACTCGACCTCGCCCTTGTCGATGCCCGCGTTCTTCACGCCCGAGAGCAGCGCCATGACGGAGCTGGCCTTCGAAACGATGTTTTCATGCATCACATGGGCGGAAAGGTTGGCGTCGATGTCGTGCGCGCGCTTGACGCAGCCGACGAGCCTGTTGTGGTCATAGAGGCCTTCGCTGTGCTCCTCGGCGACGAGACGCTCGATCTCGGCGAGCTCCGCGCCGTCCTTGATGCGCGCGGTGATGCTCTCGTCGATGATGGGATTGGCGGCGAACTGCTCTTTGTACTGCGCGACGAAGTCCTTGTCCAGCAGCACGAGGTCAAACACGTCGCACGCCTGCATCAGCAGCAGGAACTCCTCCTGCGGCATGATCTGGCCGAATCTGCCGTAACGGTCGGCGACATCGCAGGTCTTGTCGTACCAGGGCTGGGGGACGGCGGTCAGCTCGTCGGGCGTCTTGTTGCCGATGTAGACCTGATTGGGCCAGTAGGCGAGCACCTGCTCATAGCTGCGCAGGTGGGAGGGCAGCTCCTTGAGATAGTCGCCGTCAGGGTTGACGATGCGCTCGGTCGTCTGGGTGGTGCCGTTGTGGAGCACCATGTCGGGGGTGTGCACCAGAATGTAGCCGGCGCCCTTGATCACGCTTTTCATAGTAGATCGTCCTCTCAATCTATTTGGTTTCCCCGCCGAAGCGGGGTGTGAATTGCTGCGAAGCAGGGCGGGGAAACGCTCCGCCTTCCTTCCCGGCAATTCCGGATCGGAACGAAGCGGGCGGCGGCACCGCCGCCGCCCATTCATCGTCTTCACTTCTTTTCGAGCCGGAGCTTAGTACTTGCAGTACTGCTCGCGGATGGAGGTCATCTCGTTGACGATATCGTCAACATCGAGGACCATTTCCATCATGCCGACCTGCTCGTCATAGACGGCGGGATCGAACTCTTCCTTGATCTCAGGCTCGCAGACGTGGTAAACCTTGAGTCCCAACGAGACTCCAGTCAACGGACCGGCGTAGGTCGGGTCACCATTGGTGACCGTCTCAGCAGCGAGACCGGAAGCTTCGCCTTCAGCGGCGCCCAGAAGAACGACAACGTTCTCAGCACCATACTGCTCGGCAAATTCCTTAACGCGCTTCTGATTTTCCAGATCCATTGCACCAGCGGACGTTCAGACGAAGCACTCCGTCGAGGAAAACACGACTTCGGCTCCGGCCGTCTTAGCACATTCCGCGATCGCCTGACCGGGAACGCCGTCACGGTCACCGATGATGATGACCTTCTTGCCAGCTAAAATGCCCATCACATATCCTCCTTTTCCTCAGATTTATAGCAAGCCGCTTTTGGCGGCCGACTACCGCGGTTCAGATATACTTTTTGATCATGTTCTCCACGTTCTCCGGCGTGGCGTCTTCCTTCACGCAGGAGTCGATCATCTCGCCGTTTTCATAGATGGCGATGACGGGCAGGCCCAGGACCTTCTGGCTGATGGCCAGACGGCGCGCCTTGGTGGTGTTGAGCGCGCAGAACTTGATCTTGTCGCCGTAAACGTCGGCAAAGCCGTGGACGTGGGGCATCAGCGCCGCGCAGGGCACGCAGCCGTCGCCGTAGAAGTCGACGAGGATCTTGCCGGGGGCCTGAAGCACTTCGGCTTCAAAGGTGGTCTTATCGAGTTCAAGCATGGTGATGATCTCCTTTTCTTATTTTAAGTCAGCGATATATTTTTCGGCCTGCATGGCGGCGATCGCGCCGTCCGCTGCGGCCGTGACGACCTGACGCAGACTCTTGACGCGGATATCGCCCGCGGCGTAGACGCCCTCGATGTTGGTGTGCATATTGTCGTCGGTCTTGATATAGCCCTTGTCCATGTCGATCACGCCTTCAAAGAGGTCGCTCTTGGGCAGAAGGCCGATGAATCCGAACAGGCCGAACAGACCGTCGTCCTCGTCCGCCTCGATCGTGGTCAGCTCGCCGGTCTTGGTGTTCTTCACGATCATCTTGGAGAGGATATCGTCCTCGCCGTCGACCTCGTCGACGACGGTGTTCCACAGGAAGTGGAGCTTTTCGTTCTTGAAAGCCTTTTCCTGGATGGACTTGGCGGCGCGCAGCTCGTCGCGGCGGTGGATGATGGTCACCTTGCGGGCGAACTTCGTCAGATACATGGCCTCCTCCACGGCGGCGTCGCCGCCGCCGACCACGTAGACCTCAAGATCCTCGAAGAACGCGGCGTCGCAGGTCGCGCAGAAGGAAATGCCCTTGCCGACGAACTTGCCCTCGTTCTTGCAGCCGATGGGGCGGGGAAAGGCACCGGTGGCGATGATGACGGTGCGGGCCTCGTATTCGTCCTTCACGCCGGTGAGCTTCTTCACCGGCCCCGTCAGCGCGACCTCCTTTATCATGTCGCTCACGCGCTCGACGCCGAAGTGCTCGCACTGCTTGGTCATGCGCGCGATGAGGCTCGGGCCGCTGTCGCCCTCGACCTGTCCGGGATAATTTTCAATTTCATTGGTGATGGCGATCTGACCGCCATCCTGACCCTTTTCGATCACAAGGGTGGAAAGTCTGGCGCGGCCGGCATAGAGGCCGGCGGTCAGGCCGGCGGGGCCGGCGCCCAGAATGATAACGTCATAGATCTTGCTCATGATCCAACAACTCCTTAAAACCAAGGGGACTCGAGCCCCTGTCAAAAATACTGACAGGCGACGGGGATCTCTCCCCTTGCCTTATGCGGAGCGCTCCGCACGGCACGGCAGGCCGTGCCGCGCGGAGTTCTCTTTCGAATGCTTACTTTTCGAAGACGGTCTGGTCGCTGACCTCGGTGCACAGGGCGTCGAGGGCGCGGGAGACCAGTTTCTTGCGCAGCTCGTACTCCTCCTCGTGGGAAAGAGCCGGGTTGCCCAGCGGGTGGGGAATGGCGATCGTGGGGATGATACGGTTCGCGCCGACCGTCAGCGAGATCGGGGTGACCGTGCACATATGAACGACGGGGATGCCCGCGCGCTCAATTTCTTTGACCATCGTTGCACCGCAACGCGTGCAGGTCCCTCATGTGCTTGTCATAATGACGGCGTTTACATTCGCCTTGAGGAGCTTCTGCGCGTATTCGGCGGCGAAGCGCTTGGCGTTGGCCACGCTCGTGCCGTTGCCGACGGTGGTGTAGAAGTAGTTGTGCAGCTTGCCGATGCGGCCCTCGCGCTCAAACTCGCGCATCACATCCACGGGGAGGACGCGGTTGGGGTCTGCGTTGGCGTACACCGGATCGTAGCCGCCGTGGGCGGTCTCATAGGTCGCTTCCGTCAGCACGTCCACGCCGTCGAGGCAGTACTCGCCGTAGTGGGAGGCGGAGGAGGACTCGATGTGATCGGGGTTGCCCTTGGGGACGATGCCGCCGGAGGTGCACAGCGCGATGGTCGCGTGCGCGAGATCCTTGACGGCGGGGTTGGGAGCCACGCGGTCGAAAGACGGCATGGGATACTCGGTGGTGAACGGCTTGTCGGCGAGCTTGTTGATGAGCATGTCGACCGCGCGCTTGGAGCCGCGCTCCTTGTCGAAGAAGTTGACGCGGACGCCCTGGTTCATGTAGCCGTCCTCGATGGAGGCGCCGAGCTTTTCGCCGCGCATCAGCTTCATGCCGAGCTTCGCCATCACGGGAGCGGCCTTGCGCATACCGGCGGCGGAGTTGGCGGTGGCGACGATCAGGACCTTATCCTTGAGGTCGGCGCCGGGGTTTTCCTCGTACATACCGGTCAGGACCTTGATGCCGAGCTCATCCTGAACGGCCTTGCAGATGGTCGCGCAGGCATAGCCGTAGCGGCCGGCGTTGAAAGCGGGGCCGGCGATGAACAGATCGGGCTGAGCCTCCTTGACCCATGCGAGGATCTGCTCCTTGGCATCCTTCTCGTGCTCGGCGAAGTAGGAGTCGCCGCAGACGATCGTTTCGGTGATGACCGCATCGTCCTTCCACGCAGCGGTGAAGGCGGCGCCGGGGCCGACGGGGCCTTCACGCTTCTCCGGAGGAACGTGAGCCATTTCCTCGCCGCCGATCTGGGCAAAGAACTGGTTGATATAATGGACAACTTTATAACTCATTGTATCGTATCCTCCTTTCCTTTAGCGTGCGCTCATCTTGTTGAAGCCGATCTCGTTGGTCGCGCCGGTGATGACCTGGATCTCGGCCTCGATGCTGCCGTCGGGACGCAGGGAGCCCGCGTGGCCGCCGGCGATCTTGTCGACATAGTCCAGCGTGCCGATGACCTTGTCCATCGGGGGCAGGACGATGACCTCGTTGGCGTTGCCGCCGGTGACGACAGCGTCCGCCAGAGGATCGGCGTCGGCAAGGGACTGGGACTTGCCGTCCTGACCGGCGTACTCGTCGGTGACCAGAACGGTCTTGATGCCCTTCTGCTCGGCCTTGACGCAGTTCATGATCAGGTCGGTATCGGGGTTGCCGAAGCCCTCCTCGGAGATGATGACGCCATCCAGATCGAGCATACGGGCGAGCTTGCTGGCCCAGTCGGAGGAACGGCGCTTATCGGCGAGGTAGACGTTCTCGTTGGTGATGATGTTGCACACGTAGTTGATGGTCTTGCCGTGCTGCTCGAACAGATCCGCCACCACGGGGTTGTTCTGGTGGTGATAGGTCGTGTTCTTGTCGCAGGCGGACACGCAGTTGCCGCTGATGATCGCGCCGTCCATGGTCTCAGTCGGGTTGATGAGCGTGGAGATGATCTTCTTCGCGTCAACGCCGTAGACGTAGGTGTCATGCAGCAGGCCCTGGGACTGCAGCATGTGGACATAGCCCACGCGCGGCAGACCGGGCAGCTTCTCGATGCCCTCCTTGATGCCGTAGGTCTCGAATTCCTTCGTGGAATCCGGGGCCACATTGCGGCCAAGCTCGCCGATGAACGTCGCGGCGCGCAGGCCCGCGATGCGCACGGCATGTTCATACTCGTGCTGGTGCACGCCCTCGACGGGAACGCAGACCAGAACAAGGTTGAGCAGCTTGGAGAACGGGGTATAGTCGGCGCCGGGGCCGGACATATCGATGATGCCCTCCTGGAAGCCGACGATCTTGCCGGCGGTCACGACCGCCATGCCGCGCAGAACGTGGGTCTTGCCGCTGCCGACCGTGTCGACCTTGGCGATGACGCCGGGGAATTCACCGCCGGGGCCCTCCACCTTCACGCGCGGCTCGATCACATCCTTGACGGGGGTGATGCGGACGCTTTCGCCGGGCTTTGCGATGTCAAAGTGCGCTTCCTTCACGCAGGCCTTGACGTCGTCGTCCTGGAACACGAATGCCAGCGCTTCGTCGGCGTTGACATAGAGCGTCCCATTCTCGACCTTGCATTCGTTTGCAAATTGGATGTCCTTGATCTCAATGAAGCCAAGCTCCAATTTCAAAGCGAACACCTCCTCCTTACTTCTTATTTGTGCCGGGGATATTACTAAAACCCGCCGCCGCGTCGAAATCAAGAGCGCCGCAGAGCAGAGTATAGTCGATGAGCTGGAAGTCCTCGCGCATGGCGTCGGTGATGACGCGCCTGCGCGGGGTGAACTTGTCGAACGTGGCGAGGCTGCCGCCCGCGAGCTGCAGCTGCTCCATATCCATGGGATACACGGCCTTTGACACCACCACGCTGCGGTAGGGCGTCTCGTTCGGCTTCACGCTGCCGGAGATGGGATGGGTGTAGAGCCTGTGGTCCGCATATACCAGATCGCGCACGCGCACGAGAATGTCGCGGTAGCCGTCGGATTCGTACAGCGCGATATCGTAGTACGGCGCAAGACAGCGCGCGACTAGCGGGTTATTCGTGATGATCTGGTAATCATGGCTGCGTTTCATGCCGATCCGTCCTCGTCCGTTTCTTTGGCTGTGGGGAAAAAGCGGCGGAGCGCAAGAAAAAAGCAGGGCGCAGACAATGAGAATGCTTCCCATGCCCTGCCCCTGTTCCTTTGACCTGAGAGATTCCCCAAAATGATGAGTTGCTCCTTCGGTGCTTGCGCTTTCCAGAGTGTTGTCCGGATACAGTCCTGTGGCCTGAGAGCTTCGCGCCGCGTTGGCTCGCGCGGTGCTTTTCCCCTTCGGCTCTGCCTGCGGCAGATCTCCTGCATCCATCATCCACGATATTTATTTTTTGGCGTTTCCGCTTCCTTACCCAATGTAATTTAACTCGGTTTCGGTCAGAAAATCAAGTAATTTCTGTGAAGCGGCCTTTTGCTGTTTGTGAAAAATGCCACATCGTTTTCGCGCGTTTTTTCGGCCCGTTTCCTGAAAAAGCCCCTGTCGCGCGGGAGAAAAAAGATGCTTCATCAGAATTACTGATCGATTTATCAAATGTTGTGCGGCGCTTTCCATGATGCGGCGGCGCTCACAGGCGTGGTTTTCTCCCTTTTGCACAATTATATTATTGAAAATTGCAATAAATAAATAGAAAAACAGAACAAATCAGACAAAAAAGGAAGGAGACCGACACAGCGGGCTCCTTCCTTTTCTGGCGGGAATGTGTGGGAATCGAACCCACCCGGGAGGCTCCTAACCCCCCTCGACCGGTTTTGAAGACCGGGGGGCACACCAGCACCCATCCACCCCCATGGTGAACGCAGAGGGGATTATAGCATATGCTGATAAAATGCGCAAGCCCTATCTTTGCGCGGCGATCGCCGCGCGGACGGGGCGGGCGCCCCGTCCGCAGGGTTCGTTCACAGTCTGCCAGCCATCGCGCCGGGATAGCGCACATCGCCGTCCTTGCGGGTGATGCGGTTGCGGTCGTAGTATTCGAGCACGGCGAGCGCATACTTGCGCGAGGTGCCGAGCGCGTCACGCAGCTCGGCGAGCGAGATGGTCTCGTGCGCGGCAAAATGCTCCTTCACAACGCCGCATACGCGCGCATAGGTCTCGCGGTGCCAGTAGAGTCCTGGGGAGAGCAGGATCAGCGAGCCATCCGCGGCGGCGCTTTCCAGCACCTGCTTGACGTCGGGCAGCTCCTTTGCGTCAAACTGCGCGAGCACCTCCTCCACCGGCGGCGGCTCCAGCCCCGCCTTGCGATAGGAGCTCAGCAGCCGCTCGAGGACGGCGGACTGGCGCTTGGTGTAGCGGATCTCAAAGTCCGCAAGGGCGTAGCGGTCGTTCACGCACTTGATGCGCCCGTCGCGGCAGAGCGCGGCGAGGATCGCGTCGGCCACGGTTTGATCGGCCGTGCGGAAGAGCTTTTGGCGCAGCTCGGCGGCGCGTATTCCGGCGTGAAGCGGATTTTTTGCGTGATAGGCCGCGAGCAGCGCGCGGCAGTCGTCCCACACGGCGTCGAGCGCCGCGGAGGAAAGATAGCGGCCGGGCAGCGGCTCGAGTACGCGGCCCGCGGCGAGCAGATCCTCCAGCTCCGGCATGAGCGCGTCGGCATCCGCGCCGAGCTTGGCGTGGAGCTGTGCGGCGGTGGGAAGGCGGCAGCCGAACTCCGAGAGCGTCTGCACCACGCGCTCGGCACCCGACCCGCTCTCGCGGATCTGCAGCGCGGCGAGCACGGCGGCGTCGTTCCGCTTGTGGCGCGCGGGCGCGTCGTCGAGGATCGTTCCGCCGCCGATGGTCTCGAGCGGGGAGTAGAAGCGCACGACGAAGCGGTCGCCGTTCTTTGCGGCAAGGCTCTCCGTCAGCCGGAGCTGGGCATAGCAGCTCTCGCCCGGGCGCAGCGCGTCGCGGTCAAGCAGCACGACCTTGGCCAGCAGCACCGATGCGCCGTGGTAAAGATGCACCTGCGAATCGTTGAGGATGGTGCGGTCGGAATCGTTAAGGCAGTGCAGGCGCACATCCAGCATCCGCGAGGTGCGGATGCTGCCTGGCTTGACCACGGCGTCGCCGCGCTGGATATCTGTTTTTTTGATGCCCGCGAGGTTGACCGCCACGCGCTGGCCGGCGTAGGCCGTCTCCACGTCCCTGCCGTGGACCTGCAGATTGCGGATGCGCGTCGAAACGCCGGAGGGGGCAAGCTCGGCGGCATCGCCCTCGCGCATCGCGCCCTCGATGAGCGTGCCGGTCACGACCGTGCCGAAGCCGTCCACCGAGAACACGCGGTCCACCGGCAGGCGGAACGCTGCGCGCACGCTCTTTTCCTCGGCGTGGCCGACGAGCTCGTGCAGCGCCTCGCGCAGCGCGGGGATGCCCTCGCCGGTATAGGCCGAGACGCAGTAGACGGGCTTCCCCTCAAGAAAGCTGCCCTTCACGCGCTCGCCGACCTCCTCGCGCACCATCTCGAGCCATTCGGCGTCGACCATGTCCGTCTTGGTGATGACGACCAGACCGTCGCGGATGCCAAGCAGCGTCAGGATATTGAGATGCTCGACCGTTTGCGGCATGAAGCCCTCGTCGGCGGCGACCACAAGCATCGCAAGGTCGATCCCGCCCGCGCCGGCGAGCATGTTTTTAATGAATTTCTCGTGCCCGGGCACGTCCACGATGCCCGCCTGCGTGCCGTCCGGCCAGTCGAGATGGGCAAAGCCCAGCTCGATGGTGATGCCGCGCTTTTTCTCCTCGACGAGCCGGTCGGTGTCGATGCCCGTCAGGGCCTTGATGAGCAAGGTCTTGCCGTGGTCGACGTGGCCCGCCGTGCCGATGATCACATGCTTCATAATGCTGTCTCCGTCAGTGCTTCAAGGATCGCGCCAAACTGCTCGCTTCGCAGCGTGCGCATACTGAGCAGCACGCGCTCGTGCGCGATGCGCACGATGATGGGCGTGCTGCGCGCGCGCAGCAGCCGCTCCAGCGTGTCCACGCTGCACCGGCGCGGACGCACCGCAACGGCGCAGGCCGGCAGCGGCTGGGCGGGGACGCTCCCGCCGCCGACGGGCTCCTGCCCGTCCGTGACCTCGGCGTCGATGCCGTGCGCCGTCAGAAGCGCGCACAGCGCCTCGGCCTGACCGCGCAGCTCGTCCTCCGTCAATGCAAGCATCCGCAGCGTCGGGATCTCGCGCTCCGCCGTGCCGTCGGCATAGGCGCGCAGCGTTGCCTCCAGCGCGGCAAGGGTCAGCTTGTCCACGCGCATCGCACGCGCGAGCGGATGGCGCCGGAGCTTGTCGATATACGCTCTATTGCCGAGGATGATGCCGGCCTGCGGGCCGCCGAGCAGCTTGTCGCCGGAAAAGGATACGACGTCAACGCCCGCGCGGATCGAGTCTTGCACGGTCGGCTCGCCGCGGATGCCGAAGGGCTCGAGCGGCGTGAGACAGCCGCTGCCGAGATCCTCAATGACCGGAAGGCCGTGTGCGTGGGCCAGGGCGGCGAGCTCGGCGCGGCCAACCGCTTCCGTGAAGCCGACGACGCGGAAATTGCTGGTGTGTACCTTCATCAGCGCGCGGGTCGACTCGCCGATGGCGCGCTCATAATCGGAAAGGTGCGTCTTATTGGTGGTGCCGACCTCGCGCAGCGCCGCGCCGCAGGCCTCCATGATGTCCGGCACGCGGAACGAGCCGCCGATCTCGACGAGCTCTCCGCGCGAGGTGACGACCTCGCCGCCCGCCGCCAGCGCCGAGAGGATCAGCAGCACGGCGGCGGCGTTGTTGTTGACGACCATGGCGCTCTCCGCGCCGGTCAGGCGGCAGAGCAGCGGCTCGACATGGCGGCAGCGCTCGCCGCGCCCGCCGGTCGGAAGATCGTATTCCAGCGTGGAGTATGACCTTGCGGCGTCGGCGGCGGCAGCGGCCGCGCGCTCGCTCAGACAGGCGCGGCCAAGATTCGTGTGCAGCACGACGCCCGTAGCGTTGATAACGCCGCGCAGCGAGGGCAGCAGCGCGCGCTCCGCGCGCTCCGCCGCGCGCGCGCAAAGCGCTTCGATGCTCGGGAGCGTATCCGTTTCGCCGCCGCGCACCTGCGCGCGCAGCTCGCTGAGCACGGCGCGCACAGCGTCCGTCAGCACCGGCGCGGGAAGCTCCGCGCAGCGCTCGCGCAGAAGGGGGGAGCTGAGCAGCTCGTCCACCCGGGGGATGGCGCGAAGGAGGGTGTTGTCCATCGGTGAGGTCTCCTTGTTTCAAAATATGCCATAATAATACCACTATAATCGGTTTGGCGGGAAAAGTAAACCCGTCGGGCAAAAATCTTTGCCCGCGCCGCCTGCTGCGGAAAATTTCATCGAAAAAAGCGTCTCCGCCGTCTTGCAAAGGGCGCGGGCGGGTGCTATACTGTCAGCGCGATCATATTTGGCTCACAGCTTCGGGAGTCTTCGCCGCCGCAGGGCGGCGTTTCAAAGGCTTTTGAGTTAGATACAACTAACCGCTGCGTGGAGGGACGGAGCGGGCCATATGGGAGGGAGCGTATGAACGATTTTGCAAGGACTTACCGGCGCGACTGTCTGCTCGGCGCGCTGGGGGCGGCGCTGATGCTCGTCGGCGACCTGTGCCTGAGCGTCATTCCGGCAAGCGCGGGCGACAGCGGGCTTTTTCTGCGCGCGGCGTATTTTGACGGCGCGTTCCAGCCGTGGCGGCTGCCGCTGCTGGTGGGAACGGGACTGCTGGGCATGGCGCTCGGCTTTTTCTCCGTGCGCGCCGTCTGCGCGTCCGTTCTGCCGCAATGCCGCAGGACACGTCTGGCGCTCCGCGTCGGCGGGGCGATCTATCTTACGTCCGCCGGTGCGGTGCATCTTCTGATCGGCAGCCTTGCCGACTGGACGGGGACGCTCGCGCCCCTGCTGGGGCGGGAGGAGACGGCGGCGCTCGTTCAGGCGCAGTATGAGCGGGTGATGCCGTCGATGCTGCTCGCCTACGCGGGGATGGTGCTGATGATACTCACGAGCGCGTGGGCGGTGCTGACGAAGCGGACGGTCCTGCCGCGCCGGCTGTTTATCTTCCATATGCTGACATGGCAGCTCGTGCTGATGCTCATTCCGGATGTGCGCCAGCTGCTCGGCGCGCCGGTGTCGACGTGGGATTTTGTGCTCAGTCAAGGCTCCGGCAACGCGGCGCTGCTGATCTGGATGCTGGCGAACGCTGTGTGGGCGCCGCGCGGCAAAGCTGCCGCGAATATGACAAACTGGCAGGAGGAAACAAAAGATGATCGGAAAGGTTTTATTGGAGGGCCTCGGCCTTGGCGCGCTGCTGGCGCTGGTCTGCGCCGTCGGCATCCGGAACGGCGCGGTCGGTATGGTGCATCTGTACCATGAGGACGTGCAGGAGCGCTGCGTTTCGCTGGGACTGACGACGCGGGAGCGGATCCGGCAGAACGCGCTGCGGTTCAAGCTGCTGTGTCTCCCGGGCTACATCGCCTATGTGCTCGTCTGCGTTTATGCCGTCAACGGCGCGCGGGGCTTTCTTACGGGCTTCTGGCAGCTGCTCGTCATCCTGTCGGTGATGAACCTCATCGACCGCTTTCTGGTCGACGGCTACTGGGTCGGGCACACGAAGGCGTGGACGATCCCGAGCACGGAGGATCTGAAGCCCTACATCACCGCGCAGGACAAAAAGAAGAAGTGGCTCGCCGGAACGGTCGGCATGGTATGTATTGCTGCGGCGCTTTCCGGCGTGATGCTGCTTTTCGTCCGCTGAGCGGATACGGAGGAGCGCGGGGGACTGCCATGGCAGGAGCGTCGGGCTGCCGGAGCTGACGCCTTCGGCGCTCGATTCCATTCCCGGGGAGGTCGGCGGCTGCGCCGTAATGCATCAACATCGCGCGCGAGGCGAAGGAGGAGCGCGGGAATATGCTCCGCTGCCTGAAAGCATAAGCTGCAAGGAGGAAAGAACATGCTGTTTTCAGAAAAATTGAAGGATTTTACGGCGGCGCATCCCTGCAAAACCGCGACCGTTGACGGCGCGCTTTTCCGCTATGTGCTGAGCGGAAAAACGGACGGCAGGACGCTGGTGCTGCTCAACGGCGGGATGAACACGCTGGAAATGTGGATGGATTATGTAGATCTGCTCTCTGAGGATCACCGCGTTCTGCTTTTTGACTATCCGCAGGAGCTGCGCACCAATCAGGAGCTTGTGACGGGAATGCATGCGTTTTTCCGGAAGCTCGGCGTCAAGTCGCCGATTTTTGTCGGCGCGAGCGACGGCGGCATGGTCTCGCAGATCTACGTGCAGAAATATCCGGGCGAGACGGGCGGGCTGATCCTGATCTCCACCGGCGGCATGGATGCCGACACGCTGCAAAGCCTGCGGAGGAAATACCGCCTTGCGCCGCTCATGCTGTGGTACATGAAGCACTGCAACTATGAAAGGCTGAAGCCGCGGCTCATCAAGGCGGGGATGAGGCACATCCGCAATGAAAGCCCTGAGGAGATCGCCTATGTGCGGGATATGTTTGAGACGATCTTCAAGGACTACAAGCAGGAGAAGGACGTGCATATCTCCGGCCTGCTCGCCGATCTTATGAACCAGACGCCGGTGACGGCGGAAAATTTTGCGGCGCTTGCGGGGAAGATCCTGCTGATCCTGCCCGATCAGGATTTCTTCTCCGAAGCGATGCAGCGGGATCTGATCCGGCTGATGCATGAGCCGAAGATCGCCTACGTCTCCGGCGGGCATCTGTCCACGGTGCTGAAAGCGGAGGATTATGCTCAGACGATCCGCAGCTTTCTGGCTTCGGTGGAAGAGTAGTATGCGATGCAGGCGCTGCGGCGCGGGTCAGACCGCGCCGCGCAGCTGGCGCAGCAGCTCCAGCAGCCTGGAGCGGATCACAACGCCGCCCGCCGCCTTCTGCGTCAGAATGCCGTCGCACAGCGGCGAGAACGCCGCGCTCCACCACTGGAGCGTATCCTGCCCGTGCGAGGCGCAGTAGAGCAGCATGGCCGCAAGGCCAAGCATCAGGGAAAGCTCAAGCTTGTAACGTTTCATCAAAAAACCGCCCATCTCAAGGTATTTGCCCTGAGTATGGACGGTTTTCCCTTTTTCTAAACAAATTCGGCGCAGAAAGCCGCGACGCTTTCGCTTTGCAGCGCCTCGCACGCCGCACGGCAGGCGTCCTCGTCACGAAAAAGACCGAACACCGCGCTGCCCGAGCCGGTCATGGCCGCGCAGCGCGCGCCGTACAGGATGAGCGCGCGCTTGAGCTTTTCGACGCAGTTGCGCTGGCTGCCCTCAAGCGCCTGCTCAAAGACGTTGCGGACGTTCGCGCACAGCGCGTCCGCGTTTCCGTCCTCAATGGCGGCAAGCATCGCCGCCGTGTCGGGGCGGTCCGTGAGCGTCACGCCGTCCACGCGCGCAAAGAGCGCGGGCGTGGAGATGGGGAAGTCCGGCTTGCAGATGGCGGCATAGAGCGGCGGCGCGGCCTTCAGTACGGTCAGCATTTCCCCGCGCCCCTCGGCGAGCTGTGTGCCGCCGCGGATGCAGAAGGGCACATCGCTGCCGACGCCTGCGCCGATCGCTTCGAGCCGTTCGTCCGTGAGCGTGGGCGCAATGAGTTCGCGCAGCGCGCGCAACACCGCGGCGGCGTCCGCGCTGCCGCCGGCCATACCGGCCTCGGACGGGATGCGCTTTTTGAGCGCGATGTCGATACCGCCGCCGTAGTCCAGCGCCTCGCAGAAGGCGTTCGCTGCCATGACGGCGAGATTGTGCTCGTCGCACGGGAGGTCTGCGCCCTCTGCGCGGCAGCGGATGCCGCCGCCGTCCGCGAGCGTGACGGTCACGTCGTCGCAGAGCGTGACGGTCTGCATGACCATCTGCATCTCGTGATAGCCGTCCGGGCGCTTGCCTAAAATGTCAAGCGTCAGGTTGAGCTTGGCGTAGGCGGGGACGGTGAGCGTGCGGAGCGGCTCCTCCGCCGGCGCATCCAGCGCCTTGCCGCAGTGGGGACAGTAGGTCAGCCCGCCCTCGCGCCCGAGGTGCCGCCCGCAGTGCGGGCAGCGGTAATAGATGATCTGCACCGCAAGGCCGCTGAAAATGATCAGCGTGCCGAGCGCCAGCCACAGCTCGTTCTGCCCGACAACGCCGACCAGAAGGCCGAGCGCGGCGAGGGAATACATTACAAGGTGCGCGCTGCGGTGATCGATCAGAGGCTTTTTGCCGTTCATGCCGCCCTCCCGCGTTCAGCGCCGCTTCTTCTTGTGCTGGACCTTTTTCTTCTTCTCCTCGTGCTCCGGCTCGTCGGCGATCCATGCGCCGCAGTGCGGGCAGCGCTTCGGCGTGCCGCGGCCGAGATGTCCGCGGCAATGCGGGCAGCGATGGTACATCCACCACACGACGATGGAGAGCACCATCAGCACAAGGCCCGCGATGGAAACATAGATGTTATCGAGCGCGCCGACGCCGACAAGACCGACGATGAGCCCGCCGAAGAGCAGAATATTCTGCCAGCGGTTTGCGGATTTGAGATCCATAGTGTGTCCTCCTGAACAAAAAAGCGCCTTGCGGCGCTTTTTTGCGGTTCTGCGTGTTGATTATCTGATCTTGCGGGCCTCGACGTAGTAGCGCTTATCCTGCGCGTGACCCATGGAGAAGGTCTTGCGGGGCAGCACGCCGTCGGCCATGACGGTCTTAAAGAGCTGCTCCTTGCCCATCGCGGGCAGCAGGAAGCCCATGTTGCCCTCCTTGCTGCCGAGCTCGCGGGTGACCTCGTCGCCGTGGATGTAGTCGACCTCGCCGCCGAACTGCTTGAGGTACTCGTCGATGAAGGCCTGCAGCGTGCCGACAGCCAGCTGGACCTTCGGGTCGGGAACGGTGATGAAGCCGTCGTGGCCGTTCCAGCAGACCTCGATGACGTGGCCCTCGCCCTTGCCCTCGTGGGTGTTGGGGTAGAACTTCTTGAACTCCGCCATGAACTTCTCATGGTCGACGCCGAAGAGCACGCGGTGGATGGGCTCGAACTGCAGCGCGTCGTCGTGATTGTTCACGAGCTCGACGAGCGCGTAGCGGGCGGGAAGGGCGAGGTATTCCTCGGGGGTCTTGCCCTTCTTCTGCTCTTCATAGCAGGCCTTGGCGGTGGCGAGGGAGTGGTTGCCGTCGCCGACGGCAAACAGCAGGGGAGCGACGCCGGAGACGCCGTACTTGCTCTGCATCGCCTCGTCGGTCGCAAGGCCGCTCAGCGCGTCGGCGACCGCGTCGATCTGCGCATCGGAGAGCTTGTAGCCCTTGATGTGGCCGCCGTTTTCCATCAGGTCAAAGTCATAGACGGGCTCCATCGTGCCTGCAGCGGCGGTCAGCGGCTCGATGACGGTCTTTTCGGGGTCGTCGATCAGAACCATGACGTGGGGCAGCTCGATGGGGGCGTTGCGGCGCACGCGGGCGCGCGGGGGAATGCGGTCGAGCACGGTGCCCTCGGTCGCGCGGATCAGCGCGCCGGAGCCGGGGGTGAAGTCGTACTGGTCGAGGTCGATCATGCCGATCAGGCCGTGACGGATCTTGCCGTCGCTCTGGCCGCGCTCGATGTAGACGAGGGAGTCCTTGAGCGTGTCGAAGATGCCGTCTTCAAGGTACTTGCTCATCGAGGCGTTGATGCCGGCGATGAATTCGTCGACATTGGGGGCCTTCAGGTTGGCTTCGGGCAGGATGAGGCGCAGCGTGGACGGCGCGTCGCCGACGGTCTTTTCCACGCGCTCCCAATATTCGGGCTCAGAGGTGAACTGGTCGCAGGCGACGACGGCCCACTTGCTCATGTCGACGTCCTTCTTGGGCAGAAGAATGTCGGAGGGATAAAAGCCGAGCTTGGAAAACTTCTCATTCATGGTGGTGTCCTCCTGATGTTGTTTGGTGAAGAGCGCGCGCCGCGGCGCGCTCCGGCGCGGTTGTATCGAACAAATTATACAATAACCGCGCCGAAAAAAGCAATATCAAGAGTGCAAAATTGTCCAATAACCGCTTTACGACGGCAGTATGACAGCGCGGCGCGCTTGACGCTGCGCCGCGCGCGTGCTATCCTGAAATGAACATTTTCAGAAGGCGGGGGATCTCCGATGGATCAGCGTGCCGATCTCGGGCGGGGGAATGTCAGGAGGCTGCTCTTTTCCCTCTCCGTGCCGACGATCACCTCCCAGATCGTCAATATGCTCTATAACCTTGTCGACCGTGTGTTCATCGGCCATATGCAGCCGGCCGAGACCGTCGGCAAGCTCGCGCTCACGGGCGTCGGCGTATGCCTGCCGGTCATTATGGTCATCTCGGCGTTTGCGTCCCTCATGGCCATCGGCGGCGCGCCGCGCGCCTCGATCGCCGAGGGCGCGGGCGAGAGCAAAAGGTCCGAGCGCATCATGGGCAGCTGTCTGACGCTGCTGCTGATCACCTCGCTCGTGCTGACGGTGCTGTTCGAGGTCTTTGCCGAGCCGCTGCTTCTGCTGTTCGGCGCGAGCGAGAATACCGTCGGCTACGCGCTCGACTATATGCGCATCTACGCCCTCGGCACGGTCTTCGTGCAGCTCACGCTCGGCATGAACGCTTACATCACCGCCCAGGGCTTTGCGACCGTGAGCATGAAGACGGTGCTCATCGGCGCGCTGCTCAACACCGCGCTCGATCCGCTGTTCATCTTTGCGCTCGGGCTCGGCGTGCGCGGCGCGGCGCTGGCGACGGTGCTTTCTCAGGCGGTGTCGGCGCTGTGGGTGATGCGTTTTCTCACGGGAGAGAAAACGCGCTGGCGCATCAGGCGCGAGAACCTGCGCGTGAGCGGCAGGATCGTGCTGCCGTGCATCGCGCTGGGCCTATCGCCGTTCGTGATGCAGTCGACGGAGAGTCTGATCGCCATTTGCTTCAACTCCTCGCTCCTGCGCTACGGCGGGGACATGGCCGTCGGCACGATGACGGTGCTGACGAGCATCATGCAGTTTTCCCATATGCCGCTGCAGGGGCTGACGCAGGGCGCGCAGCCGATCGTGAGCTACAACTACGGCGCAAAAAACGCCGCGCGCGTGCGCGAGGCGTTCTTCTGCCTGCTGCGCGCGTGCGTAACCTACTCCATGACGATCTGGCTGCTGGTGGAGCTGTTCCCGCGCGCGTTCATCCTGATCTTCAACAACGATCCCTCGCTTGTGGAGTACGCGGCGTGGGCGGTGCGCATCTATATGGCGTGCAGCGGCATCTTCGGCATCCAGATCGCCTGCCAGCAGACGTTCGTGGCGCTCGGCAACGCGAAGACCTCGCTTTTTCTCGCCATCTGGCGCAAGATCATCCTGCTCATCCCGCTCATCTATCTTCTGCCGCACTTCTTTGCGGATAAGGCGTTCGCGGTGTTCCTCGCCGAGCCTGTTGCCGACTTCGGCGCGGTGGCGATGACGAGCGTGATGTTCTGCCGCCAGTTCCGCCGCTCGATGCGCGCGCTGGAGGGGACGGCTGACCGGCGGTAAAGGAAGAAGCTTCACCAGGGGAGTGAGAAAATGACCATTCAGAAAATCGAGAAAAGCGGCGTTTCGTGCGCGCTCGTTGAAAGCGATGAGGTCGTGATCCGCGACGCGCAGTCCGCGCTTGACCTTTTGATGAGCGCAAAGCACGAGGCGGGGACGAAGAACCTCGTCATTGCGAAAAAATGCATCTGCGAGGATTTTTTCATCCTCAGCACCGGTCTTGCGGGCGAGATCTTGCAGAAGTTCGTCAACTACGGCGCGCCTCGCCGTTTACGGCGACTATTCGCGCTGTACGAGCAGGCCGCTTCGCGGCTTCATGCGCGAGAGCAACGAGGGCCGTGATGTGTTCTTCGTTTCGACGAAGGACGGGGCCGTCGCCGCGCTCTGCCGCTGACGCCGCTTTTCGACGCAAAAATAAAAGGAGAGGGCATTCCTCTCCTTTTATTTTTTACGCCTGGCCGCCGCTTTCCATCGGCTCCGTCTCGCGGAAGAGCATCGTGATGCACCAGATGCCGGCAAGGCCCACGAGCGTGTAGATCACGCGGCTGAGCGTGCCGGTCTGCCCGCCGAAGAGAAAGGCGACGCAGTCAAAGCCGAACAGACCCACGCTGCCCCAGTTGAGCGCGCCGACAATGGCAAGCGTCAGCGCGACCTTATCGATGACCATAATATACCCTCCTTAAACGATGGTTTGGTCTTTCGTAGTCTTTGCGCGGCGGCGAAAAATATACGCGCGCCGTCAATGGCCGTTGCCGAGATGGGGAAAATGTGATAAAATTTTCAAAAATGGTCGAAAGGGGGGCGGAGCGCTTGCTGCATATACTGATGGGCCGCGCGCGCACGGGAAAATCCGAGCGCGTGCTGCAAAGGATCGCGGCGCTCGGCGATACCTCGCGGCAGATCCTGCTCGTGCCGGAGCACGCTTCGCACGTGGCGGAGATGGACGTCTGCCGCGTATGCGGCGATACGGCCTCGCGTCATGCCGAGGTCCTGACGTTCAAGCTGCTGGCCTCGCGCGTGTCGGGCATCTGCGGCGGCAGCGCGGACGTGACGCTTGACAACGGCGGAAAGCTTCTGACGCTCCAGCGCGCGCTCACCGAGCTTGCGCCCGCGCTGAAGGTCTATCGCAGAGCGTCCCAGCGCGCGGCGTTTTTGGAGAGCCTGCTCGCCGTGATGGAGGAGCTGCAGGCCTATGCCGTCGCGCCCGAAACGCTTCTGGAGCGCGTCGCGGATATGGACGGCGAGAGCGGGGACAAGCTGCGCGACATCGCGCTTTTATACGGCGTGTACCTTGCAAAGCTCCATGCGCCCGGGCGCGACGCGCGCGATGCGCTGCAAAAGCTGGAGGAAAACCTCGAAGCGTCCGGCTATATCGACGGGAGCGACGTGTTCCTCGACGGCTTTTCCTATTTCACGGGACGCGAGCTTCGCATCCTGCGCATCCTGCTGCGGCGGGCGAACAGCGTGACCGTGACGCTCCTTGGCGACAGGCATGACCGCGAGCTTTTTTCCGAAAGCCTGCGCGTGCGGGAGCAGCTCCTTGCGCTTGCGCGCGACGCGGGCGTGCCCTACGGGGAGGAGACGATCGAGGCCGGCGCGGCGCGCGGCGCGCTCGACCATCTTGAGCGCTGCTTCTTCGGCCCCGCGCACACGATGGCGGGAGGGACGGACACCGTCGCGCTCTATGAGGCGGGGAGCGTCTACGGCGAGTGTGAATGGACCGCCGCGCAGATCGCAAGGCTCGTGCGCGAGCAGGGCTATCGCTACCGTGATATCACCGTGACGGCGCGCGAGCTGGAGCGCTACGCGCCCGCACTGCAAACGGCGTTCGCGCGCTTCGATATCCCGCTCTATTATGCCCACCGCAGCGACATTCTGCAAAGCGGCGTTTTGACGCTGCTGCTCGGCGCGCTCGACGCGGCGACGGGCGGGTTTGAATACGAGGACGTGTTCCGCTGCCTCAAAACGGGGCTTGCGGGGCTGACGATGGATGAGTGCGACATTCTGGAAAACTACGCGCTCAAGTGGGCGCTTCGCGGCGCGTCGTGGACGCGCGAAACGCCGTGGGCCGCGCATCCTGACGGCTACGGCGCGGACTGGACGGACGAGGCGCGCGCACGCCTCGACACGGTGAACGGGCTTCGCGCGCGCATACAGGCGCCCTTTGCGCATCTGCATCAGGGTGTGGGCGGCAGCGGCACGGCGGCGGACAAGGTCCGCGCGCTGTACGCTTTCCTTGACGAACTCGCCTTGAGCGAGGCGCTTCAGGCGCAGACTGAGCGGCTTTTTGCCGCCGGCGACGCCCAGCGCGCCGAGGAGACGGCGCAGTTGTGGAGCATCCTCTGCGGCGTGATGGATCAGTTTGTGGACATTCTGGGCGATACCGTGCTCGACGCGGAGGAGTTTGCCCAGCTCTTCCGCCTTGTGCTCACGCAGTACAGCGTCGGCACGATCCCCGTGACGCTCGATGCGGTGAACCTCTGCGAGATGACGCGGAACGACCGCCATACGGTGCGGGCGCTTTTCCTGCTGGGGGCGAACGACGGGGTGCTGCCCGCGGTCGGCACGGGCGGCGGCGTGCTGCGCGACGAGGACCGCGAGGCGCTCGAGCAGCGGCAGATTTTCCTTGCGCCGCACGGCATGGCGCAGTTCCATCTGGAGATACAGAACCTCTACGCCGCGCTCGCCCAGCCGACGGAGAAGCTGACGGTCTCGTATCCCGCGTCCGACGGCAAGGGCGGAGAACTGCGGCCGTCGTTTGTGGTCGGGCGCATCGCGCGGCTGCTGCCGGAGGTGCGGATCACGAAGGAGAGCGCCGATCAGGCGTACCGCCTGCTGTCAAGGAGCGCTGCGCTCGAGTACGCGGGCGGGCACATCGACGGCGCGCTGTGGCGGTATTTTGAGGGAAAAGCGGACGCACGGGCCGCGCTCGCGGCCATGCGCGAGGCCTCGCGCTATACGCGCGGCAGGCTTTCGCGCGGCGCGGTGCGCACGCTCTACGGCGGCACGCTGCGCCTGTCCGCCTCGCAGCTCGACAAGGCGCGCACCTGCCACTTCGCCTACTTCATGCGCTACGGCCTGCGCGCAAAGGAGCGCACGGGCGCGGGCTTCGACGCGCCGCAGATCGGCACCTTCGTGCACGATGTGATGGAGCACACGCTCAAATCGGCGCGGGAGTGCGGCGGGCTGCATGCGCTCTCGCGTGAGCAGATGCACCGGCTCACGCGCGCGTCCATCGAGGACTATACCGCGCGTGTGCTGCCGGATCTTACGGAGAAGCCGGCGCGCTTCCGGTATTTGTTCGAGCGGCTCTGCGCGGCGGTGGAGCGCATCATGGACGAGGTGGCCGACGAGCTTGCCTGCTCGGACTTTGAGCCGCTGGCCTTCGAGCTGCAATTCGGGCAGGACGGGGCGCTGCCGGCCATCGCCATCCGGACACAGGGCGGCGCGGCGCAGCTGCGCGGCAAGGTCGACCGCGTGGACGGCTGGCTGCACGACGGCAGGCTCTATCTCCGCGTGATCGACTACAAGACCGGCAAAAAGGACTTCGACCTTGCCGAGCTGCGCTACGGGCTGGGCCTGCAGATGCTTTTGTACCTCTTTGCGCTCGAGCAGGAGGGACGCGAGCTTTTTGGCGGGCGGGAGATCGTGCCGGCGGGCGTGCTCTATACGCCCGCGCGCGAGCCGCTGCTGCGCTGCGCGCGCGGCACCGAGCCGGAGAAGATCGAAAAGGCGCTGAAAAAGGAGCTGCGGCGCAGCGGCATGGTGCTCGGCGACCCGGCGGTTCTGCGGGCGATGGAGCACAGCGCGCTGGAGTCGCCGTGCTATCTGCCCGTCGCGGTGAAAAAGGACGGCACGGTGACGGGCGGCCTCGCCACCGCCGAGCAGCTGGGGAAGCTGTCGAAATATGTCGATCATTTGCTCGGCGAGATCGCGGAGGAGATATTTTCCGGCGATATCGACGCCGACCCCTGCGCGCGTACGCCGCAGCAGACGGCGTGCGCGTACTGCGAATTTGCGCCCGCCTGTCACTTTGAAAACGGGCGCGGCGGCGACCGCATCGAGTACATCCGCGCCACAAAGGGCGAGGAATTCTGGAGCTATATCGACGAGGTGAACGGAGAGGGGGGGCACACGGATGGCTGAAACGCTGACAAGAGAGCAGCAGACGGCGGTGGACAGCCGCGGGCGCAGCCTGCTCGTTTCGGCGGCGGCGGGCTCGGGCAAGACGAAGGTGCTCGTCGAGCGGCTTTTTTCCTATGTTGAGCGCGAGGGCGCGGATCTCGACGATTTTCTCATCATCACCTACACGCGCGCCGCGGCGGGCGAGCTGCGCGGCAAGATCGCCCGGGCGCTCACCGAGCGCATGGAGCGCGACCCCGGAAACGAGCATCTGCGCCGCCAGCTGCTGCGCGTTTACCGCGCGGACATCAAGACGGTGGACGCGTTCTGCACCGCGCTTCTGCGCGAGAACTGCCACCTGCTCGGCGAGGACGCGCGCGGTCACGCGCTGCGGCCCGACTTCCGCGTGCTGGACGAGAGCCAAGCGCAGACGCTGCGCGAGCGGGTGCTCGCGCGCACGCTGGACGATTTTTACGACCGCCTGACGCCGGACGGCGCGGCGCTTTCCGATACGCTCGGCGCCGGACGCGACGACAGCGCGCTTGAAGCGCTGGTGCTCGAGCTGCATGGCAAATTGCAGGCGCAGCCGTATGAGGACAAATGGCTCGACGCCCAGCGAAATTTCTGGCGCGGCGTGCCCGAGCGCATCGAGCAAACGCCTTACGGCAGGCTCCTGCTGGACGGTGTGCGGCGCAAGGCGCGCCACTGGCAGCGGCTGCTTGCGGATGCCGCGCAGGAGATGGCGCAGAACGATGCGCTGAACCAGAAGTACGCCCCTGCGTTTCTGGATGTTTCCTATCAGCTTGAGGCGCTGGCGGCGAAGACGGACGAGGGCTGGGACGCGGCGCGCGGCGTGAGCGTTGCGTTTCCGCGTCTGCCGCCCGTGAAGGACAGCGACGGCGGCGAGCTGAAGGCGCGCGTGAAGGGCCTGTGGGACGGCTGCAAGGCGGCGGCCAGAGATTTTGACGAAACGCTCTCCGCGTCGTCCGCCGAGGCGGCGGACGAGCTGCGCGCGATGTCTGGCGCGATGCTCGCGCTCATCGACCTGACGGCGGATTTTTCCCGCCGTTTCCGCGAGGAAAAGCGGCGGCGCAACGCGGCCGACTTTTCCGATCAGGAGCACGAGGCGATCCGTCTGCTCGTCGATGAAAACGGCGCGCCGACGGAGCTGGCGCGCATCGTGAGCGGACGCTACCGTGAGATCATGGTCGACGAGTATCAGGACACGAACGAGGTGCAGAACCGCATCTTCGACGCGGTCTCCCGCGGCGGGGAAAACCTTTTTACGGTCGGCGACGTGAAGCAGAGCATTTACCGCTTCCGTCTGGCCGACCCGCGCATCTTTCTGCAGCATTACAACGCCTGGCCGCCGGTCGAGGCGGCGGCGGAGCACGAGAGCGCAAAGCTGCTGCTCTCGCGCAACTTCCGCTCGCGCAGAGAGGTGCTGGAGGCGACAAATTTTATCTTTTCCAACGTGCTTTCCGAAGAGATGGGCGAGCTGACCTACGGCGAAGACGAAATGCTGCACCCGGGCGCGTCCTACGATGAACGCGCGGACTGCGGCGCGGAGTTCCACCTGCTCGACCTGCCGGTGCAGACGGGCGGGCAGCGCGTGCGCGCGAGCGAGGCCGAGGCCGCGTTCGTCGCGGACTATATCCGCAGTATGCTCTCGAGCGGCTTCACCGTGAGGGACGACGCGTCGGGCACGCCGCGCCCCGTGCGCGAGGAGGACATCGTCATTCTGATGCGCTCGCCGCGCACAAGGCTCTTTGACTACCGCCGCGCGCTCGAAGCGCGGGGTCTGCGCTGCGCGGCGGACGCGGGCGGGGACTTTTTCGCCTCGGTGGAGATCGCGGTGCTGTTCTCGCTTTTGCAGGTCATCGACAATCCGCGCCAGGACGTGCCGCTGCTGAGCGTGCTGCGCTCGCCGATCTTCTGCTTCACGGCCGACGAACTGGCCGCGCTGCGCGCGCTGTGCCGCACGGGTGATTTTTACGACGCGCTGCTCGCCGATGCGGCAGGCGAAAAGACGAAGGCGTTCCTTGAGACGCTTCGTGCGCTGCGTGAGCGCGCGGCGTCGCTCGGCGTGCGCGCGCTGCTCGATGAGGTCTACCGCCGCTGCAACGTGCTGGGCGTATTCGGCGCGATGGAGGGCGGCGCGGAGCGGCGGGAGAATCTGCTCGCGTTCCTTTCGCTCAGCGAGGACTTTGAACGCGCGGGGCACCGCAGCCTGTTCGCCTTTGTCAATGCGCTGCGCGAACAGATAGAGAGCGGCGAGGCCGCTGCGCCGCAGGGCGGCGGCACGGGCGGCGGCGTGCGCATCATGTCGATCCACAAGTCGAAGGGCCTTGAGTTCCCCGTGGTCATTCTGGCGGATCTTGCGCGCCGCTTCAGCAATATGGACTTTCAAAGCGCGGTGCTTGTCCACCCGCAGCTGGGGCTTGGCCCCATGTGCGTGGATACCGCGCGCCGCATCCAGTATCCCACGACCGCGCGGCAGGCGATCGAATCCGCGCTGCGCCGCGAGGCCAAGGCCGAGGAGCTGCGCGTGCTCTACGTTGCGATGACGCGCGCGAAGGAAAAGCTCGTGATGGTGCACACGCAGTCGAACGCCGCCTCCCGCGTGTCCGATCTGATGGCGCTGAGCGCCTGCCCCGTGCTGCCGGAGGCGGTGGACGAGGGCAAGTGCATGGGAGACTGGATCATGCTGCCGCTTTTGCAGCGCAGCGAGGCCTATTCGCTGCGCGAGCTTGCGGGGCAGCGCGGCGAGGGAAGGAGCCTTGCAGGAGAAGCGCCGTGGGTCGTGCGCGTGCATAACGCGCTCGACTATCTTGCGCCCGCGCCCGCGGACGGCGCGGCACGGGAGGAGACGCCGTGCGCGCCGGAGATGAGCGTCGATACCGCCGCGCTCGAATATGAATACCCCCATCGGGCGGAAACGCTCCTGCCCGCCAAGCTCACGGCGACACAGCTCAAGGGCCGCGCGCTGGACGAGGAGATCGCGGAAAACACCGCGCTGCCGCCGCGTCTGCGGAGCCTTGCACGGCCGCGCTTCCTTGCCGGAGAGCAAAAGCTCACGGGCGCGGAGCGGGGCACGGCCATGCATCTTGCGCTGCAATACCTCGATTTTTCCTCTCCTGCCGACGAAGGGCAGCTCCGCGCGCAGCTTGAGCGGCTGCGCACACAGCGCAAGCTGACGGACGAGCAGACGGAGGCCGTGGACGTGCCTGCGCTCGTGCGCTTTTTGCAAAGCCCGCTGGCCGCGCGCATCCGCGCGGGCAAAGGGGTCGAGCGGGAGTACCGCTTCTCGCTGCTGCGTCCCGCGCGTGACTTTGCCGCCGTGGACTCCGACGACGCGGTGCTTTTGCAGGGCGTGGTCGACTGCTTTTTTGAAGAGGACGGCGCGCTTGTGGTCGTGGACTTCAAGACAGACCGCATCACGCGCGCGGAGGTGGACGAGCGCGCTGAGCGCTACCGCCCGCAGCTCGAGGCATACTCGCTGGCGCTCTCGCGCGTGATGGAAAAGCCCGTCAAGGAGCGGGTGCTCTACTTCTTCGCCGTGGGCGAGGAAGCGAGGATATAGAATGAGGAAAAGGGGAAAGGGCATATGGATTTTTTGACGCTGGCAAGAGAGAGGTTTTCCGTTCTGGAGTACGAGCATCGGGAGGTCGAGCCGGAGAAGCTCAATGCGATCCTTGACGCGGCGCTCGCCGCGCCGACGGCGTGCAATAACCAGCCGCAGCGGATCGTGGTGATCGACACGGAGGAAAAGCGGGCGAAGCTTCAGACCGCCGCGCCGAGCAGATACTTTGCGCCCGCCGCGTTCCTCGTGTGCTGCGATAAGCGCGAGTGCTGGGTGCGGCCGATGGACGGCAGGAGCAGCGGCGAGATCGACGCCAGCATCGCCGCGACGCACATGATGCTGGAGGCGGCGGATCTCGGCCTCGGCTCGATCTGGGTCATGTACTGGGATGCGCAGAGGATGAAGGAGGCCTTCGCGCTGGAGGAGCACATCGAGCCGGTCGCGCTGCTGATCGTGGGCTACAAGGCCGAGGGGGCGAAGCCGCGGCCCGGACATTTTGCCTCGAAGACGCGGGAGGACATCCTGCTGTGAGCGGGGCGGCTGCGTGCCCCGCTGTCTGGCGAAGCGATGAAAAGGTAAAAAATGAAGCGTCCCGCCTTGGCGGGGCGCTTCATTTTTTTGCGTGCGGATATGCAAGGACCCTGCGCCATTCATCCAGCGCGGAAAGGGAGGCGAGCAGGCAGACGAAACTGCCGGTACAGCGCGGGTCGAGGAAAGAGAGCGTTAGAGGAAGCAGAAAGAGCAGCGCACCGGTAAGCCTGTTCAAAGGGGAATGCTCGGCGGGAAAGCGTTTCTGCACAGCGCAGCCCCAGAGCAGACAGCCGAGCCTGACCGCTGCGATGACGGCGGCCCAGATCAGCAGATAGCCGGGAAGCGGCAGGACCGGCAGAAGCCGGAACAGGCAGATGGCGGTGAAAAGGAGGTCGGCGGCGGTATCGAGCCTTGCACCCGCCTCGCTGGCCGTGCCGGTCATCCGCGCGACTGTGCCGTCGATCATGTCGGTCAGGCCGCCGAGAAGATACAGCGCGTAAAAGGCCGGCGAAAGAACGGGAAAGCAGAGCAGAAGCAGCGCGCAGAGCATCCTTGCGCCGGTGATGAAATCTGCCATTGCGCCCGCGCTATACGATGAAAAATTCCAGCGCGATGACCGCCGCGCAGCACAGCAGCGACACGGGCAGAAGCCCCAGCCCGAGCCATGCGCACGCAATGCCGACCACCATCGCCATCGCGCCCGCGAGGGGAGACTGCGTGGCGTTCATGATGGCGGGGAAGGTCATCACCGCGAGCGTCACATACGGCACGTAGTAGAGAAACGAGCGCAGGAACGCGCTTTTGATGCGCCCGCGGATGAGCGTGAGCGGCAGGACGCGGATGAGATAGGTCGTGAGCGCCATCACGAGGATATAGAGATACGTTTTCATGCGACGAGATCATCCTCCTTGTGCGGGAACAGAACGGCGGCGGCCGCGGCGATCACGACCGTGAGGATCAGGATGCGCAGCCCCTCGGAAAGACCGCGCGTGAGCGGCAGGACGCTTGCAAGGTACGAGCACAGGAAGCTTACGGCGATGCAGCCGAGCACCACGCGGTTCTGCTTGCCCACGGGGACGATGATGGCGATGAACATGCCGTAGAGCATCACCGAGCAGCCGCTCACGGCCCACTCGGGCATGACGCTGCCGGCGAGCACGCCGAGCGCCGTGCCGACGCTCCAGCACGGCATGGCCGCGCACATCGCGCCGAAATAGTACCAGACCTCAAGGTCGCCCGGGCGGGCGACGGCGATGGCGAACAGCTCGTCCGTCAGGTCGAAGCCGATGATCATGCGCCAGACGAGCGGCGTATCGGGCGAGAGACGCTGGCTGAGCGCGCAGCTCATGAGCATATAGCGCGCGTTGACGACCAGCATCATCAGCGCCATCACGAGAAAGCCGGAGTCCGCCGCGATGACGGTGATGCCGCCGTATTCGCCGGCGGAGGCGTTGTTGAGCAGGCTGAGGAAAAAGCTCTGCACCGCGTTCAGCCCCGCCGCGCGGCAGGAGATGCCGAGCCCGAAGCTCACCGCGAAGTATCCGAGTCCGATGGGGAGACCGTCGCGCAACCCCCGCAGATATTGTGAGTTTGCCATTTGCACTTGCTTCCTTTGCTTTTGATGCGCTGCGGCGCAGGGCGCCGCAGAAGCCCATTATATGTCGGGTGTTGACAGAAGTAAAGAGGGCGTTCATAATAAGCGCCGGAAGAAATGTAGGACTACAATAGATCTTGGACAAGAGAATAAAAAGATATGAGGAATAGGGTCTCATGTGCTAAAGTTAAGCTA
>CAKTLG010000017.1 GCA_934572465.1 uncultured Oscillospiraceae bacterium | reverse complement strand
GCGCGGGGTCACTCGTCCTCGTGGGCGGTGACGGCGATGTGGAGCTCGTCGAGCTGCTTCTGCGTGACCTCGCTGGGGCGCGTTTCCCAAAACGGGCGACGCCGTTTTGGGAGCCCTGAGAGATCAAAATGCTCGGCGGAAATGAATTCCGCCTCCGCCAAGGTTTTGCTCTGCAAAACGCTTGCACGCCGCATAAGCGGCGGCTCGCTTACGCTCGCTGGGCGCGCGGGGTCACTCGTCCTCGTGGGCGGTGACGGCGATGTGGAGCTCGTCGAGCTGCTTCTGCGTGACCTCGCTGGGCGCACCCATCATGATGTCCTGCGCGTTCTTGTTCATCGGGAAGGGGATGATCTCGCGGATGGAATCCTCGCCCGCGAGCAGCATGACCATGCGGTCCACGCCCGGGGCGATGCCGGCGTGCGGGGGCGCGCCGTAGCAGAAGGCGTTGTACATGGCGGGGAACTTGGCCTTGACGTCGTCTTCGCCGAGGCGGACGAGTTCAAATGCCTTGATCATGATCTCGGGATCGTGGTTGCGCACCGCGCCGGAGCTAAGCTCCACGCCGTTGCAGACGAGGTCATACTGGTCGGCGGTAATGGTCAGCGGGTCGATCTCACCGCGCTCGGCCTTGAGGAGCACCTCGAGGCCGCCGGCGGGCATGGAGAACGGGTTGTGGCAGAACTCAAGCTCGCCGCTCTCATCGCCGATCTCGTACATCGGGAAGTCGACGATCCAGCAGAACTCGTAGCGCTCCTTGTCCATGTGGCCCTCGCAGGCGGGGCCGAAGGTCTTGATCATCACGCCGACAAGCTTGGTGGCCAGCTCGCCGCCCGCGACGACCACGAGGGTGTTGGGCTCGAGCGGCAGGAGCTTCGCGGCGGCGTCCTTGTCGATGAATTTTGCAATGCCGCCGGCCAGCTCGCCCTTTTCGTCGACCTTGAACCAGTAGCCCTTGGCGCCGGCCTGCACCTCGCAGTCGGTCAGCAGCTTTTCGATCTGCTTGCGCGTGAGCGAGCAGTTGGAAATGGCGACGGCCTTGACGGTCTTGTCTGCAAGGACTTCAAAGGCGCTTCCTTCAAAGAGGGAGGAGACGTTCGTCGCGGTCAGGTCGATGCGCAGATCCGGCTTGTCGGAGCCGTAGATCTCGAGCGCGTCGAGATACTTGATGCGGCGGAAGGGAGGCTGGGAGGCGATGTCATAGGTGCCGAACCTGGCGAAGATCGGGGGCAGAACGTCCTCGCAGACGGCGAAGACATCCTCCTGCGTGGCAAACGCCATCTCCATATCGAGCTGATAGAACTCGCCGGGGCTGCGGTCGCCGCGCGCGTCCTCATCGCGGAAGCACGGCGCGATCTGGAAGTAACGGTCGAAGCCAGAGGTCATGAGCAGCTGCTTGAACTGCTGCGGCGCCTGCGGCAGAGCGTAGAACTTGCCGGGGTGCTTGCGGGCGGGGACGAGGTAGTCGCGCGCGCCCTCGGGGGAGGAGGCCGTCAGGATCGGGGTGGTGATCTCAAGGAAGTCGTGCTCCATCATGGCCTTGCGCAGCGCGGCGATGACGTTGCAGCGCAGGAGGATGTTCTTCTTGACGGCGGGGTTGCGCAGGTCGAGGTAACGGTACTTCAGGCGCTGCGTCTCGTCCGCCTCGCGGCTGCGGTTGATCTCGAACGGCAGAGAATTGTAGCGGCAGCGGCCGAGCAGCTCGATCTTCTCGGGCACGACCTCAATGTCGCCGGTGGGCTGGTTGGGGTTTTTGCTCGCGCGCTCGCGCACGGTGCCCTCGACGGAGATGGTGCTCTCCTTGTTGTAGCCCTTGAGCTGGGCGAGCAGCTCGTTCGTCTCGACGACGATCTGCGTCGTGCCGTAAAAGTCGCGCAGGACGACAAAGGCAAGGCTGCCGCCGACCTCGCGGACGTTCTCCATCCAGCCGACGAGCTTGACATGCTCGCCGACGTTCTGCGCGCGCAGCGCGCCGCAGTTGTGTGTGCGGGATTGCATCATGGTAATACTCACTCCTATTTGTATAAAAATATGATAAAATTACAAATGGTATTTATCTTGACCGCCGATCAGGTGGTAAAGGGCTTGGTCTTGGGGTTGACAATGTCGCGCCAGTCAAGGTCGCCGCGCGCAAGGCCCATGACGAGCATTTCAGCGGTGGCGAGGTTGGTGGCGAAGGGGATGTTGTTCTGGTCGCAGAGCCTGGTGATGTAGGTCAGGCTGTCGTTGTAGCGGGGGTCGGCGGGGTCGCAGAGGAATATGACCATATCGATCTCGTTGTAGGCAATGCGCGCGCCGATCTGCTCCGCGCCGCCGTGGATGCGCGCCATGAAAAGGTGGATCGGGAGGCCGCTTGCTTCGCTGACCATTTTACCGGTGACACTGGTGGCGCAGAGGGTGTGGCGGGAGAGAATGCCGGCGTAGGCGGTGCAGAACTGAACCATCAGTTCTTTCTTGTTGTCGTGTGCCATGAGAGCGATATTCATTGTTGTCACAGTCCTTTCTGGTGTGATTTTTTTCGATTTGAGGCGGCTTACAGCCGCATGAGCCGCACGCGCTCGCCGCAGAGCCGCCGCGCGATGTTCTCGCAGGCGCAGAGCGCGGCCGTGTGGTATTTGAGCGGGTGGTCGAGCCCCCGGCCAAGCAGCGTGGGAATGTACTCGTCCTCGGGGATGACGCCGAGCAGGGGAAGGCCCGCGGCGTCGATGGCGTCGTCGATGGTGGCATGGAGCGATCGCAGGAGCGTTTTGCGCACGCGGTTGACGACAAGGTGCAGCCGTCCGGCGGGAAAGTCGCGCAGCTCCATTACGGTGCGCTGCGCGTCGCGCAGGCTGGAGGGGTCGTTCGTCGTGACGACGATGACGCGGTCGGCGCAGCAGGTGGCGAGGAAAAAGGTATCGCCGATGCCGGCGGCGGCGTCGATGAGGCAGAAGTCGAAGCTGCGGCGGATCTCGTCGAGCAGGCGCTTCATCTGCGCCTTGTCCGGCAGCGCGGCGAACGAGCTGACGGGCGCGGTGAGCAGGTAAAGCTCTGGATAGAGCGGGTGGCGCGCGGCGGCGCCGGCGAGGGTGGTGCGTCCGGCGATCACGTCGGTGAAGTCCATGAGCGCGCGGTCCGACATGCCGAGGTAGAGGTCGAGATCGCGCAGGCACACGTCGCAGTCGAGCAGCAGCACGCGCTTGCCGAGGCGCGCGAGAGCCATGCCGGTGAGCGCGGTGAATGAAGTTTTTCCGGTGCCGCCCTTGCCGGACACCACGGCGATGACCTGAGACAAGCCGCTTGCTCCTTTCGTTCGATTACAGGGGAGACTTTTTGATCTTTGCGAACGCGCGCGGGTAAACGCGCGGGGTGGGGGAGACCTTTTCGACGATGACCAGACGGTGGACGACATCGCTTGTGGGGATGGTGTAATCCTCGACTTTGGCGATGCGGCCGCCGAGCGTTTTGATGGCGTTCTTCGCCGCCGTGATCTCCTCCTCGGTATCGACGCTTTTCATGGCGATGAACTGTCCGCCGACCTTGACGAGCGGCAGACACAGCTCGGAGAGGATGCTCAGCTGCGCGACGGCGCGGGAGACGGCTACGTCAAATTGCTCGCGGTGCTGCATGGCGAATTCCTCCGCCCGCGCGTGAACGCATTGAACGCGCTTTAATTGCAGCTCGTCACAGACCGCTTGCAGCCAGTTCACGCGCTTGCCGAGCGAGTCGAGCAGCGTGAGATCGAAGTCGTCCTTCAGAATGCGCAGCGGCATACCGGGAAAGCCTGCGCCGGTGCCGACATCGACGACGCGCTTGCCGCTGAGGTCGAGAAATTGCAGCAGCGCCGCGCTGTCGAGCAGATGCAGCTGCGCGACGGCGGTGGGATCGGTAATGGCTGTGAGGTTCATCACCTGATTTTTCTCCAGCAGCAGCGCAGAGAAGCGCTCGAGCGCTTCCGTGCGGCTTTCGTCCAGTCCCAGCGTGCGGAGGCCCTGCGTCAGCAGCGCTCTCATTTGCGCTGCTCCTTCAGAATGTCGCGGATCTCGGTGAGCAGCAGCTCCTCCTTCGTCGGCTCGGGAGCCTTTTCCGGCTCCGGCGCGGCGGGCTTTGAGAGCTTGTCGTGCATCTTGTTGATGGCCTTTACGATGCAGAACACCACAAAGGCCATGATGAGGAAGTTCAAAATGGCATTGATGAAATTGCCTATCATCAGATCGCCGCCGTGCGGCAGGGAGATGGAAAGACCGGAAAGGTCTATGCTTCCGCCGGTAAAAACGCCGAGAACGGGGTTGATGATGTCGTTTACCAGCGAGTCGGCGATCGCCTTAAATGCGCCGCCGATGATGACGCCGACGGCCATGTCGATGACGTTGCCGCGCATGGCGAAGGTCTTAAATTCTTCAAAGAATTTCTTCATAGCGAGGGACTCCTTAGTAAAACGTGAAAACGTATTGTACTATTCTTGCAGAATATTACAAAGCGGCATCACTTTTTGGGGATCAGCACGGTCTTGCCGCCCATGTAGGGCTGGAGGACCTTCGGGATGAGCACGGAGCCGTCGGCCTGCAGATTGTTCTCGAGGAACGCGATCAGCATACGCGGGGGCGCGACGACGGTGTTGTTGAGCGTGTGCGGCAGGTACATTTTGCCGTCCTCGCCCTTGACGCGGATCTTCAGGCGGCGGGCTTGCGCGTCGCCGAGGTTGGAGCAGGAGCAGACCTCGAAATATTTCTGCTGGCGCGGGGACCATGCCTCAATATCGCAGGACTTGACCTTGAGGTCGGCGAGGTCGCCGGAGCAGCACTCGAGCTGGCGGACGGGAATGTCCATCGAGCGGAACAGCTCGACGCTCCACTTCCACATCTGGTCGTACCACTTCATGCTGTCCTCGGGCTTGCAGACAACGATCATCTCCTGCTTTTCAAACTGGTGGATGCGGTAGACGCCGCGCTCCTCAATGCCGTGGGAGCCCTTCTCCTTGCGGAAGCAGGGGGAATAGGAGGTGAGCGTCTGCGGCAGGCTGCTTTCCGGCAGGATCTCGCCGATGAAGCGGCCGACCATCGAGTGCTCGCTCGTGCCGATGAGGTAGAGGTCTTCGCCCTCGATTTTATACATCATGGCGTCCATGTCGTTCTGGCTCATGACGCCCTCGACCACGTTGCCGTGGATCATGAACGGCGGGATGCAGAACGTGAAGCCCTTGTCGATCATAAAGTCGCGCGCGTAGGCGAGCACGCCCTCGTGCAGACGCGCGATGTCGCCGAGCAGATAGTAGAAGCCTGCGCCGGAGACGCGGCCCGCCGCGTCCATGTCGACGCCGTCGAAGCGCTCCATGATCTGCGTGTGGTAGGGGATCTCGAAATCGGGGACCTTCGGCTCGCCGAAGCGCTCGACCTCGACATTGCAGCTGTCGTCCGGGCCGATGGGGACGCTGGGGTCGATGATGTTCGGGATGAGGAGCATGATCTTATGGATCTTCTGCTCATACTCCTGCTCGAGCTTTTCAAGCTCGGCGAGACGCTCGGCATTCGCTTTGACGGTCGCCTTGATCTTTTCGGCCTCTTCAAGCTTGCCCGGGTCCTTCTTCGCCTGGCCCATCAGCATACCGACCTGCTTGCTCAGGGCGTTGCGGCTGGCGCGCAGCTCGCTTGCCTCGGTGATGGCGGCGCGGTTGGCGGCGTCCAGCGCAATGACCTCGTCGACGAGGGGGAGCTTTTCATCCTGAAATTTCTTTTTGATGTTTTCCTTGACCAGCTCGGGATTTTCCCTCAGGAATTTCATATCAAGCATTTTGATTTACCTCGTTATCGTTGTAAAGTGAGCGGAAGACAGGAAGACTGCTCCGCTTTGTTTCTCAGTTCACGCCGCCGGGAAACAGGGCATCGACGATGTCCTGATAGCGCGCGGCGGGGGAGGGGGCGTCGTCGCCGGTGATGGCGGTGCGCAGCGGCTCGCCGGGAAGAAAACCGGCGGCGGTATCGTGGAACGCGCGGATATTTTCCCTTGCCGCGTCGTAATTCCTCGCGCCGTAGTTCCGCTCGATCTCGGCGAGCCAGTCGAGCGCGCGGAGCTGGTCGGACTGTGTGCCGACGGTCTCGGCGAGCGCTTTTTTGTCCTCTTCGGCGCTGGCGAGCTGATCCTTGAGCGAGCTGACCTCATTTTCAAGCTCCGCGACGCGGGCCTGCAGAAGTTCGCTTTCCTCCAGCGTGTCGAGCAGGGCGCTGTTGCCGTCCTTGATCTCGTTGAAGCTGCGCTGGTTCATCAGGAACGTCCAGAGGATCAGCAAAAACGCCACGGCGAAAAGCACGGCGACGTAGGTGTAGACCTTTTTCATGCGCTCGCGCTCGGTGGCGGGCTTTTCCTCGGCCGGAGCGGGCTGCTTATCGGGGTCCTTGGGCGGCTCGTGAACAAAATCGGTCATTTCGTCTCGCCTCCGTTTCTGCGCTTTTTGATGGCGGCGAGGGCTTCGAGCAGATCGTTCAGATCGTCCATGCCATAGTAGTCCAGCTCGATGCGGCCCTTTTTGCGGCCGGAAACGATGCGGCAGGTGCGGCCCAGCGTGTCGCTGAGCTCCTGCGCGGCAAGGCGGCTGTAGCTCTCGTTCATGCGCTGCTCCTCGGTGACGGGTTTTTCCGCTTTCACCGTGGAAAGACGCTTGGCCAGCGCCTCCGTCTGGCGGACGCTCAGCCCCTGCTGTACGACTGTTTTGGCCGCTTCGAGCTGAAGGCCGGCCTTCAGCGGCAGCAGCGCGCGGGCGTGGCCGCTGGAAAGCGCGCCGCCTTGCAGCATGGCGCGCACTTCGGGGCAGAGCCCCAGCAGACGCAGGCTGTTGGCGACGGCGGAGCGGGACTTGCCGACGCGCGCGGCGGCCTCCTCCTGCGTGAGCTGATAGCTGTCCATCAGCGTTTTGTAGCCCTCGGCCTCCTCGATGGGGTCGAGATCCTCGCGCTGGAGGTTTTCGATGAGCGAGAGCTCGGTCATCTTGCGGTCGTCCGCCTCGATGACGATGGCGGGCACCTCGCTGAGACCGGCGATGCGCGCGGCGCGCCAGCGGCGCTCGCCGGCAATGATCTGATAGTAGCCGGAGCCGAGACGGCGGACCGTCAGCGGCTGGATGATGCCGTGCTCGCGGATGGAGTCGGCAAGATCCTGCAGCGCATCCTCGTCAAAATGGCGGCGCGGCTGACCGGCGTAAGGCTCGATCTGAGAGAGGGGGAGGTAGAGGCTGTCGGCGCTTTCGCTGCGGAGGGCGGCGTCGCCCAGCAGCGCGCCAAGGCCCTTGCCAAGACCGCGGTTTGCGTTTGCCATGAAAAAATGTCTCCTTTCTGTGAGAGTTGCAGCAAAACGTGCAACAAATGCACGATGGGAAGCTAAGGTCAAAAGAGGATCAGCCGTTTTGCTTCAGAAATTCGGCGGCGAGGGCGCTGTAGGCCTCCGCGCCGCGGGAGCAGCGGTCGTAGTAGTTGATGGGCTTGCCGTGGCTCGGCGCTTCGGAAAGGCGCACGTTGCGCGGGATCACGGTCGCGTACACCTTGCCGGGGAAGTAGCGCTTGACCTCCTCGGCCACCTGAAGGGCGAGGTTCGTGCGCCCGTCGAACATCGTCAGCAGGACGCCCTCGAGCTCGAGAGAGGGATTCAGGCTGCGGCGCACCATGCGCACTGTGTGCATCAGGTCGGAAAGTCCTTCGAGCGCAAAGTATTCGCCCTGTACGGGGACGATCAGGGAGTTGGCCGCGCAGAGGGCGTTGACCGTCAGCAGCTCGAGCGAGGGCGGACAGTCGATGAGAATGAAGTCATAATCGGGGGAGAGGACGTCGAGCGCCTGCTTGAGCAGAAATTCGCGCCCCTCGCGGTCGATCATCTCGATGCCCGCGCCCGCCAGTGCCTTGGACGACGGCAGCACGTCGCCGTAACGCGTATGCGCGACGCTGGTGCGCGCGTCCGCGCCGTTGATGAGCACGTCGTACACGCCCTGGGATACCGCCTTGTCCACGCCCATGCCGGAGGTGGAGTTGGCCTGCGGGTCGAAGTCGCACAGCAGGACGCGTTTGCCCTTTTCCTTGAGGGCGGAGACAAGGTTGACGCAGGTGGTCGTCTTGCCGACGCCGCCCTTTTGATTGACGATTGCAACGATCTTAGCCAAAAAAACACCCGCCTTAGTCGAAAAATCTTTCTCTGCAATATCCTGTTCAGTATAACACAAAAGCGGTCGATTTCAACAGGAAAGAAAAAATTTTGCAAAAATGTTTCATGTGAAACATTGCCGCGCCCGCATAATGTGCGCGGCGCGGCAAAAAAGGCCGGCGGGAGGATCTCCCGCCGGCACTGCGGCAAGATGCGGCGTTGTTTCACGTGAAACGCTTATTCATCCGGATGCGTGAGCAGCAACGCGCCGTAAGGCTCCAGCGTCAGACGGAGCTGACCGCCGTCGCAGAAGAACTGCTGACGCGTGAGCGCGTCGACGGCGAGCGCACCGTCCCACGGCAGCGCGAGCGGCAGAATGCCGTCTCCCGCGTTGACAACGGTAAGGCAGTGATCGCCGCCCGCGCGGCGGGAAAAGGCGAGCGCGCGCCCCTGCGCCGTGTGATAGACGATCGTGCCGCTTTGCAGCGCCTCGTGCTCGCCGCGCAGCGCGCCGAGACGGCGAAAGTACCGGACGAGCGCAGCGTCCTCGTGTCCCCAGGGGTAGGCGCCGCGGTTGAACGGATCCTCAAAGCCCTGCATACCGGCCTCGTCGCCGTAGTAGAGCATCGGCGAGCCGGGGAAGGTGTAGAGGATGAGCGCGGCGAGCTTCAGAAGCGCCGTCCCGCGCGCAAGCTCCGAGTCATCCAGACGGTAGACGGCGCGCTCGTCGCGCGTCGCGGGCGCGGGACCCGGATGGCCGAGGAGCGTCAAAAGGCGCGGCGTATCGTGGGTGGAGAGAAAGTTCATCGCGCCGTAAAACGCGGGCGCGGGGTAATTCTCGCGCAGCGTTTCCATGCTCTCGAGGAAGGCCCCCGCATCGCCGCCGCGCAGATAGTCCATCAGCGCCGTGCGGAAGGGGTAATTCATCAGACCGTGCGTCTCGTGGCCGAGCAGATATTTGCGCCGCTGGGAGTAGGCGACCTTGGTGGTGCCGTCCTCCCAGACCTCGCCGAGCAGGTAGCCGTCGGGCTTTTCCTGCTCGATCGCAGTGCGGATCTTCTCGATGAAGCCGTCCGGCAGCTCGTCGGCCACATCGAGCCGCCAGCCCGACGCGCCCGCGCGCAGCCAGCGGCGGATGATGGAATCGCGGCTTTCGATGATGTAGTCGACGTAGCTCGGCTCCGTCTCGTTGACGGCGGGGAGATTCTTGATGCCCCACCAGGCGTCGTAATCGGTGGGGAAGGGGTGGAAGCTGTACCAGCGGTAGTAGGGCGAGGCCTCGCCCTGTGCTGCGCCGAGCGTGGGATAGAAGCCGTCGGCATTGAAGTAGACGCTTTTGCAGCCGGTGTGGTTGAAGACGCCGTCGAGCATGACGCGGATGCCGCGCGCTCCGGCTTCGGCGCAGAGGGTGCGAAAGTCCTCCTCGTCGCCGAGCAGGGGGTCGATGCGCTCATAACAGGCGGTGTCGTAGCGGTGGTTGGTCGAGGCCTCAAAGATGGGGCAGAGGTAGAGCGTCGTCACGCCGAGGGAGGCGAGATAGTCGAGCTTTTGCGTAATGCCCGCGAGGTCGCCGCCAAAAAAGTCGCTGCACGTGATCTCGCCCTGTGCGTTCGGGCGGTACTCGGGACGATCGTCCCAGCGCTCATGCAGCGTGCGGTCGCCGACCATACCGGCTGTGCCGCGCTTTTTCGCGCGGAAAAAGCGGTCGGGGAAGATCTGGTACGTCACGCCGCGGCCAAACCAGTCCGGCGTTTTGCGGCTGTCGTCGTAGACCGTGAGCTGCCAGGGCGTGACCGCGTCCCACGCGCAGAGGCCGTTTTTGCCATAGCAGCTCGTGCCGCCGTCCGCCCACGTGAGGCGGAAATGATACCAGACCAGCTCGCCCTGAGAGGGCGCGGCGAATACGCCGCGATAGACGGTGCAGCCGTCCTCCTGCGTGGGCGCAAGCTCCGTTTCCGTCCAGCGGTTGGAAAATTCCTCGTGTGCGAGCAGCTCGCAGCGCGTGACCGCCGCGCCGGATCCCGGATGGAAGCGGAGGGCAACGGACGCGCCGCAGGGCACAGCGCCAAAGGGGGCTTTATCAGAAGGGTCGCGCGGGTCGAACCATGGAGTTGACATAACGTTCCTTTCCGCCGCGCGGACGCGGCATGAAGAAATGGGAAAGCGCGCCATGCGGCGCGCTTCAGCGCAGCAGCGCGTTCTCGCCCGTGACGGCGGAGGAGGCTGCGGCGGAGGTAAAGTAGGCGTTAAGGATCTGAACGGCGGTGGAGGCCAGCGCCGCGCCCGTGCCGCCCTTTTCAATGATGATGGCGACGGCGATCTGCGGATCGTCGTAGGGGGCGAAGCAGACGAAGGCGCCGTTGTTGTTCTCCTCGTCGCCGGTCTGGACCGTGCCGGTCTTGGCGGCGGCGTCGACGACGCAGTCCTTAAAATAGGCGGAGACCGCGCCCTCGGTCGCAAGGTCGTGCATGCCGCCGAGCACGGCGGCAAGGTTATCCTCGTCCATCGTAACGGTCTCGACCGGCGCGGCGTCGTAAACGTATTCGAGCGCGCCGGTGCCGCTGGAGCGGACGTTCTTCAGAAGATGCGTGGCGTAGCGCTCGCCCCCGCCGCAGAGCGTGGCGATGTAGTTGGCGAGCTGGATGGGCGTATAGAGCTGGTTGGCCTGACCGTAGGCCGCCCACGGGGCGAGGTTCTCGCCCACATTCTGCGAGGGCAGCACGCCGGAGGCTTCGCCGATCTCGATGCCCGTCGGCGAGCCGAGACCGAAGGCGGCAAAGTACTGGTTGAGCTTGTCCATGCCCATGCGGTAGCCCATCTCGGCGAAGAAGTAGTTGCAGGAATTTGTGATCGCGCCGCGCACGTTGAGCGAGCCGTGGCCGCTGCGCTTCCAGCAGTAGGTGTAGCTCGCGGAGTAGCCGGGGTAGACCCAGCGGCCGGAGTCGTAGATCTTTTCGCGCAGCGTCGTCGCGCCGGATTCGAGGGCGGCGATGGCAGTGAGCGGCTTGATGGTGGAGCCGGGGGCGTAGCGGCCGTCCGTTGCGCGGTTCCACATCGGGTACGTCGGATCGCTCGAAAGCGAGGCGAGATCCTGACGGAAGGTCGAGAGCGAGTAGGTGGGGTAGGAGGCGAGCGCCAGCACGTCGCCCGTGCCGACCTGCACGATGGCGGCGGCCGCGCCGCGGTCGATGCCGTCGGCGTCGGTCATGGCCGAAACGGTCTCGGCAAGAGCGGCCTCCACGGCCTCCTGAAAGTCGACGTCGATCGTCAGCGCTACGGTGGAGCCGGGCTGCGGCTCTACGGAGTAGAGCTCGCCCGTGATCTTGCCGGTGTCCTCGTTGAAGGTCACGAGACGCTTGCCATCCTTGCCGTGAAGATACTCCTCAAAGGCTTTCTCCGCGCCGGAGCGGCCGACGATCGTGGCGAGGGTGTAGCCGTCCTTGTCCTTGTATTCGTCCCAGTCCTGAATGCTGCCGGTGTAGCCGAGGACGTGCGCGGCGGCGTCGGTCTCGTAAACGCGGACGGAGGAGGTATCGACCTGCACGCCGGCGTAGGCGCCGTCCTTGATGAGCGAGATGAGCGTCACGTCTACGTCGCTGGCGCATTCGAAGGTGTTCAGACCGTTCATTTTGGCGACGGCGAGCGAGTAGCGGAGCCCCACGAGCTTGCGCGCGGTCGCGGTGGGCAGGGTCTTATCGACGCCGTATTCCTCGCGCAGACGGAGATAAAGCGCGGGGCCGGTCAGCGCGGGGGGAAGCCCGTCTTCGGTCACGTCGTCCTCGTCGATCCACTTGAGCGAGACGAGGTATTTGACGAGCGCCTTGACGCTGCCGTTTTCCGTGTCGTAAGGATAGGGGCTGGTGCGGGAGAGGGGCAGCGCGTCGCGGCACTCCACGCCCTGCTCGTCAAGCAGGGCGATCAGGCGCAGCAGCGCGTCGTTCAGCTCGTCAGACTTGACGAGCGAGGAATCAAAATTCAGCGTATAGACCGCGCGGTTCGACACGAGCACCTTGCCGTTGCGGTCGGTGAGGATGCCGCGCGAGCTTTTGACCGTTTCCTCGTGCGCGTTCGTGCGCACGGATCTCGCGTAGTAGTCGTCGCCGTGGACGATCTGCGCGTCGAACAGCGTGACGACAAAGACGAGCGCGCAGAGGAACATCGCGCCGCCAAGGGCGATCAGGCGGCGGGAAAAGCGCTTTTTATCCATGACGGCGCTCCTTTCTGATGAGGATAGGGGGGAGAGCTATTCGGGGAAGATGCGGCGAACGGCGCGCAGCAGCGGATAGACCGGCACGAGCAGCAGGCAGGAGACGAGCGTTTCGCGCACGAAAAGCGAGAGCATCGGCAGCAGCGCGCCCGCGCCGCGCAGCGCGATGGCGGCGGCGTTGAAGCAGTCCACAACGAAAAATGTCACCACCGTCATCAGCAGCGCACGGGGAAAGCCGGGCTGCAGAACGCTGCTGGAGAGCGAGGAGACGAGCAGCGCCGCAAGGGTGAAGGCGAGCGTGTACAGGCAGGGAAAGGCCGCGGGGAGCGCAAGGTCGCAGACAGCGCCATAGGCGAGGCCGAAAATGACGGCGGGGCGCACAGGCTCGAACGAGGCGATGACCGCGAGGATCACCGGCGGCAGAAACGGCAGCGCGCCCCAGATGGTGAGCGAGCCGAGCAGGAGCTGGCGCACAAGTGCGAGCAGCATACAGCAGCCGGCAAAAAACGACCATTTGAGCGCGGTGGTTTGCGCGGGACTCATAACTGGCTGCGCCTCCTCTCAGTCTACGATCTCGTAGTCCGTGATGACAAAGACCTCCGTCAGCGCGGCAAGGTCGGCCAGCGGGGCGAGCACCGCATAGCGGGCGAGGCCGTCGTCATCGGTCTGCACGGATTCGACCGCGCCGATGACAAGGCCGCTGGGATAGTAGCCGCCAAGGCCCGAGGTGACGATCTGGTCGCCGGTGAGGAGTTCAGAGTCGCCGGAAAGGTAGGAGAGCTTGAGCTTTCCCTCGCCCATGAGGGCAAAGTCGCCCTCGGCGATCGCGTTTTCACCGGTGCGGAAGACGCGCGCGCCGAGCTCAATGTCGGTATCGACGACGGTGAGCACCGTCGCCCAGTTCAGTCCCACGCTGGAGATCACGCCGACAAGGTAGCCCTCGGCGCTGACGACGCAGTCGCCCACGGCGATATCGGAATCCGTGCCGCGGCTGAGCGTGAGCGAAGACGTCCAGCTATGCTCGCTGCGGCTGAGCACGAAGGCGGAGGCGAACTGAAAATCGCTGCGCTTTTCTTTCAGGCCAAGAAGCTCGCGGAACAGGGCGTTTTCATCGTTGGCCGCCTGCGCCGCGCGCTGCTCGGCGCGAAGCGCCGCGTTTTCCTTCCTGAGCGCGGCATTTTCCTCCTTGAGTGCCGTCACATCCTCATAATACTGGCGCTTGTCCGCCGCCCAGTCGCTCACGGCGGTGGCGGCGGCGCGGAACGGCGAGGTCAGCACGCCCGCGATATTTTCAAGTATCGACGAGGTGGAGGAAAAATAGGTCAGCAGGCTGAGCGCCACGGCGACAGCCGCCGCGATGGCAAGAATGCGCAGCCCGTGCTGGCGGAAAAATTCTTTCAAGGCTTACCCTCCTTTCGATCGTAGGGCAGGGGAGAGGTTCAAAGCAGCTTGACGCCGAAGCGCGCGAGCGCAAGGCCGAGCTGTTCGACCGGAAGGCCCATGACGTTGAAAAAGTCGCCCTCGATGCGCTCGACGAGGAGCGCGCCGCGGCTCTGCACGCCGTAGGCGCCGGCCTTGTCCATCGGCTCGCCGGTTTTGATATAGGCGCGCAGCTCCTCGTCCGCACAGGGGCGGAAGCAGACGGCGGTGGAAACGGCGAAGGACTCATAGCGCGCGCCCTGACGAATGCTCACGCCGGTGCAGACCGTGTGGCGATTGCCCGCAAGCTCGCGCAGCATGCGGAAGGCGTCCTCCTCATCGTGCGGCTTGCCGAGCCGTTCGCTGCCGAGAAAAACCATCGTGTCCGCGGTGATGATGAGGTCGGCGGGATCGCAGAGCGCTGCGGCGGCGTCGGATTTTTTTCCCGCGATATAACGCACGGTGTCCTCGGGGGAAAGACCGACGGGATAGCTCTCGTCCACGTCGAGCGAGAGCGTCTTAAAATCGCTCACGCCGATGCGCTGCAAAAGCTCCTGACGGCGCGGGGATTGGGATGCCAAAACAATAGCCATGGTATTGCCTCACTTTTGATAAAGAACTGTATTATAGATAAATAATATTACAAACTGGATTCATTCAACGCCGCGGTAGAAGAGACCGCGCGTGATATTCTCCGGCGCTTCGACGGCTTCGCCGCGGTAGGCGCGCAGCATCCGCACGCATTCCTCGGGCGATTCCGTCGTGAAACGCAGACAGGCATAGCGCAGGCCGAGGGTCTGCCAGTCGGCAGGCTTGTCCGCGAGGTAGAGAATTTTTCCGTTCTCGATCTCGCTGCGGCAGCCCCACGCGCGCAGCACGGGGAAGCGCTCGCCGCGCCGGTCGGTCAGCTCCGGAGCCGACGCACACGCGCCGTCCGACGGGACGGAGACGGGATGCTCGCGGAAGCGGCGGCAGCCGAGCTCGTTCGCGCTCAGGCAGTTTTCCGTCAGCATCAGGGGGAGACGGCCGTAGACGATCGCTTCACAGGGAAGACATTTTTGCAGATCGCGGAGCTGCGCGTCACGCAGCTCAAACGAGACGCACGCGCTTGAAAGGCCTTCGGCCTTCCAGAAGGCGAGCGCAGCGGAATTGTAGAGGTTCAGCGGCCAGCCGCCGTGCAGCCTGAGATCAAGCCCGCGCACGAGGGGGAGATGGCCGAGATTGCCGATCGACACGCCGGCGGCGCCCTTTTTTGCGGCGTCCTCGAGCAGCGCGCGGAGAATGGGCTCGTCCTGCGTGCGGTAAATGCGCGGGAGGACGGCAAAAAACTCCGTTTTGCCGAGATGCGGCGTGAGATCGAGCTGCGGCAAAAGCGCGGCGGGAACGTACACGCGCGCGGGGGAAAGGGCGATCAGTTCTTCGCTCAGCTGCTCCGCGCGGTGGAGAGAGACGGTAAGCAGCGGCTTGTCCGCGCAGTTTTTGACCGATTCCGGCGGAGAAAAATCGAAGACGCGGCGCGTGGGGACGGCGGTGCGTGCGGCTTCCATCCGCGCAAGCGCATCACGGCGCAGCGCGTTGAGCGCGCCTGCGCTGACGGCGAGGCCGTCATCCAATTCGACCGCGCACGACGCTGCCGTAAACGCCGTGCCGCCGGTCTTGCGGAGGCGGGCGTCTACCTCGTCCGCGGTGACGGCGCGGCTGCGCGCCGCCTCGGGGATCGGGCCGGAGACGGTCACGCGGCGGCCGTCTCCGTCTTCGGCGGTCAGGGTGATGGGCTGCCCCGCGCGGAGGGCGCAGGCAAATTTGAGCGGCACGAGCCGCAGGTTTTCCTTTTCATAGCGCGTGCGGAGTTCGCTGAACCAGTCCTCGGGCCAGCGGGCATCCTCGGGCCGCGTGCCGAACATGGCGCGTCCGCGCGCGCCGAGATAGTACCCGTCGGTAAAGCCGTCGCGCGAGAAGGCGAGGGCGAGCTTTTTCTGCTCGTCCTTCGTCGGGCCGCGGTGCTCGCGGAGAAGGCGGGCGTAGATCTCCGTCACGGCGGCGACGTACTCGGGGCGCTTCATGCGCCCCTCGATCTTGAGGCACGCGACGCCCATATCCTGCATCTCCGGCACATAGGGCGCAAGGTTTGCGTCCTTCAAGCTCAGCGGGTGGCCGTCCGCCCTGCCGGAAAAGCCGTAGGGCAGGCGGCAGGGCTGGGCGCAGGCGCCGCGGTTGCCGCTGCGCCGCCCGATGACGGCGGACATCTCGCACTGGCCGCTGTAGCACATACAAAGCGCGCCGTGGACAAAGGTTTCGATCTCGATGGGGCTTTTTTGGCAGATCTCGGCGATCTCGCCGCGCGACAGCTCGCGCGCGAGCACCGCGCGCGTCATGCCGAGGCGCGCGGCCTCCTGAACGCCGGAGAGCGTGTGCAGGCTCATCTGCGTGGAGGCGTGCAGCGGCACGTCTGGAATGGTGCGGCGGAGCGTATCCAGCACGCCCCAGTCCTGCACCAGAATCGCGTCCACGCCGCATGCCGACGCGGTGCGCGCGGCTTCGGCGAGCGCGGGCAGCTCGCGGTCGGTCACGAGAGTGTTGAGCGTGAGATAGACCCTGACGCCGCGCAAATGGCAATAGGAGACCGCCGCGCGGAATTCCACATCGGAGAAGTTCCTCGCGCTCCTGCGCGCGTTGAACGCGCCAAAGCCCATATAAACGGCGTCCGCGCCGCTCTGCACGGCGGCGACGAGCGCCTCCCGCCCGCCGGCGGGAGACAACAGCTCGGTGCTCAATTCTTGCGGTTTTGCAGCTTGAACAGCTCGCGCTTGAGCTCGCTGACCTCGTTTTTGGCCTTGCTCGCCTCGTCAAGATACTGCTTGAGCTGGCGGCGCAGCGCATCGCCGGCCTCGCGCTCTTTGAAAAGCTCATCAGCGATGTTGGCGGCGGTCAGCACGGCGGCGTCGCTGCGGCCTACCTTGGCCGTTTCAAGAAGCTGGGTCATTTTTTCGTTGACATAGGAGCCGACCTTCTGCATATAGGAGGGGGCCTCCTCGGCAACAAAGGTGTAGTCCTCACCGCAGATGGTGACGGTGATGCGGTTTTCCATGATCGTGTGCGCTCCTTTCCTCTCTGGCGTGGCACAAAAGGGCAGTCTCCGCCCAATTATTCAGTATCAGTATAACACGTTCCCCATTTTGTGAAAAGGGGGGAGCGGAAAAATTCATATTTACGAAACCGAAATTTTCGTGTAAAATAAAAAGACTTATTGGCGAAGGGAGGCGGAGAGCGTGGCGGGCTATGTGCTGCATCTGCGCGAGGAGGAAAGCGTGACGCTCTCCGCGAGCGTGCTGCGGCGGCTCATCGGCGGCGGAAACGGCGATGCGGCGCTGCTGTATCTTGCCATCGTGCGCGCGCACGGCGCGGCGGAGCCGGAAAGGCTCGCGCGCGAATTGCAGTGGACGGCGGAGCGCGTACACGCGGCCGAGCGGGCGCTCAGCGAGATGGGACTTGTCGGCGCGCCGGAGGAGAAGGAGCCGGAGCGGACGCTGCCGCCGCCTCCTGCGAGGGAAACGCCGGAATATACGTGCGAGGACGTTGCGCGCAGACTGGAGCGCGACGGGCAGTTCGCGCAGCTTCTGCGCGAGGTGGAGCGGCGGCTGGGGCCGCTGTCCACGCCGTCGCTGAAGAAGCTGCTGGGACTTTATGAGGATCTCGGCCTTCCGGCGGACGTTTTGTATACGCTTGTGGGCTACTGCATCGGCGAGAAGGAGCGCCAGCTCGGCGCGGGACGGCTGCCGACGATGCGCGAGATCGAAAAGGAGGGCTACGCCTGGGCGCGCCGCGAGCTTTTTACCGTGGAGCGGGCGAGCGAGTATATGAAGCGCCGCCAGCAGCTGCGCGGCGCATATCCGGAATATATGGCGGCGCTGCAGATGAGCGGGCGCGCGAGCGCGCCGAGCGAGGAGAAGTATCTTGCAGCGTGGGCGGAGATGGGCTTTCCGGCCGAAACGGTGGCCGAGGCCTACGACCGCACGGTGCTGCACTGCCATGAGTTCCGCTGGGCCTACTGCAACGGCATTCTGAAGCGCTGGCATGAAAAGGGCCTGCATACGCCGGGCGAGGTGCGCGCGGAGAACGCGCAGCCGAAGCCGAAGAAGAACGCGGCCGAAGGCGGCAACGCGTGGATGAAGGAATATCTGAAACCATAAACGGAAGGGCGGGAGAGCCATGGGATACGACGGACGCATCATGCGCCGCGCGCTTGCGCGCTATGACGAGGACAAGCAGCGCCGCGCGGAGGACTTCCGCGCGCGGCAGCGCGCGGTGTATCAGCGCTGCCCGCGCATCGAGGAGATCGACCGCGAGCTGTCGCACACGATGGCGAAGCTCATCGCTTCGGGCCTGCGGCGCGGGACCGATCCGCGCCCCGCGATCGCGGCGCTGCGGGAGGAGAACCTGCGGCTGCAGGGGGAGCGGGCGCAGCTGCTGACGCAGATGGGCTATCCCGCGGATTTTCTGGAGGAAAAGGCGAATTGCCCGCACTGCGGCGACACGGGTTTTCGCGGCAGCGAGGTGTGCGCGTGCCTGCGCGATTACTATGCCCGCGAGCAGAACCGCGAGCTGTCGGGGCTGCTCGACCTTGGCACGCAGAGCTTTGAAACGTTCCGCTTCGACTACTATTCTCCCGTGCCGGACGAGGAGCTCGGCATCTCGCCGCGCGCGAATATGGAGCGGGTGTACGACATCTGTCAGGACTACGCGCACGAGTTTTCGCCCAAAAGCGGCAGCCTGCTGCTCTCGGGCGGGACGGGACTGGGGAAGACGTTTCTTTCCGCGTCCATCGCGCGCGTTGTGAGCGGGAGCGGGCACAGCGTCGTCTACGATACGGCGGGGCACATTTTCTCTCGCTTTGAGGCGCAGAAGTTCGGCCGCGAGGACGGCGAGGAGGCGGACGGCGACGTGGACCGCGCGCTCAGGTGCGATCTGCTGATCCTGGACGACCTTGGCACCGAGCTGACGACGAGCTTTGTCCAGAGCGCGATGTATCAGCTTGTCAACACCCGTCTCATCACGGGAAAAAAGACCGTGATCTCGACGAATCTCAGCCCCGCGGAGCTGGGGCGGCGCTACGGCGCGCCGGTGCTCTCGCGCTTGCAGGGGGAGTATCAGCTGCTGCTGTTTTTTGGAGAGGACATCCGCCGGCAGAAGCGAAAATGACGCAAAATGAACAGGAATGCCCCGCATACTGCGCGCGGGGCATTCTTTTTCGTGCTTTTTGCAAAAAATACTTGCATTTATAAAACAGGTGGTATAAAGTCTTTATAAAGATTTCGCAAAGAAAGCGAACGATCGCGTTAAGGAGCGAGATGATGAAGCGAGTATGGACGATCCTCACCGTGCTGACGATGCTGCTGTGCCTGCTGGCGGTCCCGGCCTATGCCGCGGGCGGCGCGGACGCCGTGCCGCAGACGGCCGCCGAGGTGAGCAGTGATGCGGACGATGAAAACACCGTGAAAACGCAGAAGGCGTGGACCGCGGCGATCCTGATCGGCGTGGCGTGCCTTGGCGGCGCGCTGGGCATGGCGCACGCGATCACGAAGGCGACGAGCCACATTGCTGAGCAGGCGGAGGCGGCGGGGCAGATCCGCACCTCGATGATGATGGGCCTTGTGTTTATTGAGACGGTCATCATCTATGCGCTGATCGTGGCGATCCTCATCATCTTTGTGCTGTGACGGCGCGCGGCAGAGCGGAAAATATGGCGGGAGAGGGCATGGCCCCCTCCTGCTTTTTTGCGCTCCCGGGCTGGGGCGCGGCGCGCCGGTTAAGAAACCGAAAAAAAGCGGGAGGCAGGGCCGGAAGGCTTGCAATCCCTGCGGCAAAGTGGTATAAATAGGCGTTGATACAGACGAACGAAAATGTCAGACAAAAGGGGGTATCGGAGCGTGGAGAAAAAGAAGCGGACACGGCAGCTGCTCGTGTTCGCGGCCATCGTGCTGGCGCTGGCGATCCTTGCTGTGCTGGCGCCCTCCTCCGGCGAGGAGGAGTCCATTCAGGAGATCATGCGCGACGCGGTGCTGCACGAGCACCTGAAGGTCAGCCTGTTCGGGCTGATCGACGTGAATCCGGGGCTGATCTCGGCCTATGTGGTCACGGGCATACTGATCGTGCTGGCGCTGGCGTGCCGGATCTTCGTGATCCCGAGGTTCACGCTTGTGCCGGGGAAGATGCAGCTGCTGCTCGAGCAGCTCGTGGGGCTTTTCGACGGGCTTGCCGAGAGCGGCAGCCCGCACCGCAACAAATTCCTGCGGGCCTACATATTCACCGCCGGCGTTTACATTTTCGTGAGCACGCTCTTTGAGCTGCTGGGCGTGCAGGCCGTCACGACGGCGGGGCTCTCGGTCTCGCTCCCCGCGCCGCTGGCCGACATCAACGGCGCGATCGCGATGGGCGTGACGAGCTACGGCGTGATCCTTTTCGGCGGTTTGATCGCCGCGGGGCCGAGCGGCGCGCTGCACGCGCTCAAGGACTTCTCGCTGCCGATCTCGATGAGCTTCCGGCTTTTCGGCGCGCTGCTGTCCGGCGCGCTCGTGACGGAGCTGGTGTACTACTACACGGCGCTCTCGTTCGTGCTGCCGGTGGCCGTGGGCGTGATGTTCACGCTGCTGCACGCGCTCATTCAGGCGTACGTTTTAACGATGCTGGTGTCGACGTTCTACGGCGAGTCGACCGAAAAGCACGAGAAAAAACCAAAGGTGAAGAAAGCCAGACTATCCCGCGGCAGGACCGCCGCATGAAGAAAGAGGTAGGGTCGAATATGAAAACGATGAAAAAGCTTGCAGCGCTGCTGGTGCTGCTGATCGCAGTGCTCGCGCTTTCCGTTCCGGCGTTCGCCGCCGGCGAGGACGCCGCCGCGCCCGTGGCCGTGACCGCGGCCGCCGGCAGCAATGAAAACGACGTGACCGCCAGCAAGGCGATGGCCTCCGGCGTGATGATCGGCATTGCGTGCCTTGGCGGCGCGCTCGCAATGGGCATCGCCGTTGCGAAGACGACAGAAGCCATCGCCCGCCAGCCGGAGGCGGCCGGCCCCATCCGCACGGCGATGATGATGGGCCTTGTGTTTATCGAAACGGTCATCATCTATGCGCTGATCGTGGCGATCCTGATCATTTTCGTCCTCTGATGACGAGAGCTCCGGAAAGGGAGGGGTGCTGAATGCCGCTCAATATCAATATCCAACAGATCGCGCTGCACGCGCTGAACTTTGTCATCCTGTTCGGCGCGCTGTACTTTCTGCTCTACAAGCCCGTGCGGGATTTTATGGACGCGCGCAGAGCGCAGTATGAAAAGATGAACGAGGACGCGAAGGCTGTGCTCGCCGAGGCAGAGCAGACCAGAGCGGACTATGAGGCGCAGCTCAAAGCCGTTGACGACGAGATCGCCGGACGCCGCAGGGCGGCGGACGAGGCGATGCAGCACGAGGCGGACGAGCATCGCGCGCAGGCGCAGCAGCAGGCGGACGAGATCCTGAAAAAAGCCCGCGCCGCCGCCGCGGACGAGCGCGAGCGCATGCTTGCGCAGGCAAAGGGCGAGATATCGGAGCTGATGAGCGCGGCGGCGGAGAAGCTGGTGCTCGGCAGCGAATCGGACGCCTATGAGCAGTTCCTGCGCACGGCGGAGGAGCGCGAAGACAATGGCTGAGCGCGCTGCCATGCAGGAGGCGCGGCTCTATTCCGCCGTTCGTCCCACGGCGGAGCAGGAAAAACGCTTCCTTGCTTTTTTGACGGAAAAATACGGCGACGGCGTTACGCTCGTCTGGTGCGAGAGCAGCGACTATCCCAAGGGCTTCCGGCTGGAGATCGGCGCGGAGGTCTATGACTGGAGCGCGGAGGGGCGTCTGCGCCAGTTCCGCGATGCGCTGGAGAAGCTTGCCGCGACGGACGGCGACGTCATCCCGCTGCTGAAGGAGACGGTGCGCACATGGACGCCGCGGGCGCTCGCGCAGGAGATCGGTACGGTTCTGACCGTCGGCGACGGCATCGCCCGCGTAGACGGGCTTTCCGGCGCGGCTTACGGCGAGATCCTCCTTTTTGAAGACGGCGTGCGCGGCATGGTGCAGGATCTTTCCGAGGATTCGGTGGGCTGCATTCTCTTTGACGGGGACGCGAGCGTCAGCGCGGGCGGCACGGTGCGCCGCACCGGACGCACGGCGGGCGTGCCTGTGGGCGAGGGCTTCCTTGGCCGCGTGGTGAACGCGCTCGGCGTGCCGGTCGACGGCGGGGGAGAGATCCGCGCCGACGGCTACCGCCCCGTGGAGAGTCCTGCGCCGGGCATCATCGACCGAAAGAGCGTCGACACGCCGCTCGAGACGGGCATTCTGGCCGTGGACTCGATGTTCCCCATCGGGCGCGGCCAGCGCGAGCTGATCATCGGCGATCGCCAGACCGGTAAGACCGCCATCGCGCTCGACACGATCGTCAACCAGCGCGGCAAGAACGTTGTCTGCATCTATGTTGCCATCGGACAGAAGGCAAGCTCCCTTGCCCAGCTCAAGCGGACGCTGGAGGAGCACGGCGCGATGGACTACACCATCATCGTCAACGCGCCGGCGAGCGACAGCGCGCCGCTGCAATACATCGCGCCCTACGCGGGATGCGCCATGGGCGAATATTTTATGAATAAGGGCCGCGACGTGCTGATCGTTTACGACGATCTTTCCAAGCACGCCATCGCCTATCGCGCGATGAGCCTGCTGCTCGAGCGCTCGCCGGGACGCGAGGCGTATCCGGGCGACGTGTTCTATCTGCACTCCCGCCTGCTTGAACGCGCGGCGCATCTGAGCGACGAGCGCGGCGGCGGCAGCATCACGGCGCTGCCGATCGTCGAAACGCAGTCGGGCGACGTGTCGGCCTACATCCCGACGAATGTGATCTCGATCACCGACGGCCAGCTTATTCTGGAGACAAAGCTGTTCTTCGCCGGCCAGCGGCCGGCGGTCAACGTGGGCCTGTCCGTTTCCCGCGTGGGCGGCGATGCGCAGACCAAAGCGATGAAAAAGGCGGCGAAGACCATCCGCCTTGACCTTTCGCAGTATCGCGAGATGGAGACCTTTACGCAGTTTTCAAGCGATCTGGACGAATCGACCACGCGCCTGCTGCGCTACGGACAGGGCCTGATGCGGATGCTGCGGCAGAAGCAGTACCATCCTTACGCGCAGTATGAGCAGGTCATTCTGCTCGCGGCGGGACTGGGCCACGCGCTTGAGGGCGTTCCGCTTGAGCACATGGAGGACTTTTTGCCGCTGCTGCTGGAGCACTTCCGGCAGACGCAGGGCGCGCTGTGCCGCGCCATCGAACAGACCGGCGAGCTCAGCGACGAGCAGCAGCGGCTCATCGTCGCCTGCGCCGGAGAGTACGCGCGGCAGACGCTGGCGCAGTGACAAAAGCGAGGGGAGGGCGCCTATGTCCGGCATGAAGGAGATCCGCGAGCATATCCAGAGCGTCCGGAGCACGCAGAAGGTCACGAACGCCATGTACCTCATCGCTTCGACCAGAATGCAGCGGGCGAAGGAGGCGCTTGAACGCTCGCGCCCGTTTTTCGACGCGCTCTCCGGCGAGCTTGAGCGCATCTTCCAGTGCGCGGGGGAGCTGCACAGCCCCTATTACTTTGAGGGAGACGCCGACGACGATTCGCAGGCGGGCACCTATGCCTATCTTGTCGTCACCGCTGACCGCGGGCTTGCGGGCGCATACAACCAGAACGTCATCCAGGAGACGCTGCGGCGGCTGGAAAAGCATCCGGACAGCCGGCTGTTTGTCGTCGGCGGCAACGGACGGCGCTTTTTCTCCGCCCACGGCATATCCGTGGAAAAGAGCTTTCTCTACACGGCGCAGAATCCGACGCTGCCCCGCGCGCGTGAGGTCGCGGCGCTGCTGCTGGATCTCTACGACCGCAGGGAAATTACGAAGATATTCGTCGTTTACACCAACTTTGCCGGCGCGGAGGCGCATGTGCGCACGACGCGGCTGCTGCCGCTGGAGAGCGAACGCTTTGTCACCGGTGAAGGTACGGAGCCGGCGATGAGACGCATCCGCTTCGAGCCGTCGGCTGAGGCGGTGCTGGCGAGCGTTGTGCCCGCGTATGTGGCGGGCTTTCTGTACGCGGCGGTGGTCGACAGCTTCTGCGCCGAGCAGAATGCCCGCGCCGCGGCGATGGACGCCGCCAACCAGAACGAGGAGGAGCTGCTGCGCGAGCTGACGCTTGAATACAACCATGAGCGTCAGGGCGCGATCACGCAGGAGATCACAGAGGTCTCCGCTGGCGCGCGCAGCAGGCAGAATACGGGAAAGGGGGCGATGCAGCGTGAACACCGGTAGGATCGTGCGGGTCGCGGGCAGCGTGGTGGATGTGCGCTTTGCGCGCGGCAGTCTGCCGCGCATCCGCGAGGCGCTGTATGTCGATAAGGACGGCGCGCGCTGCGTGATGGAGGTCGCGCAGCACCGCGATGCCGAGACCGCGCGCTGCATCATGCTCACCGGCAGCGAGGGGCTCCGGCGCGGCATGGAGGTCACAGCCACGGGCGGCGGCCTGCGCGTGCCGGTCGGCGAGGCGACGCTGGGGCGGCTTTTCAACGTCTTCGGCGATACGATCGACGGCGGCGCGCCGATCGCCGACGATGTGCCGCGGCGCGATATCCACCGTGATCCGCCGCCGTTTTCAGAGCAGAACCCGAGCGTTGACATTCTGGAGACCGGCATCAAGGTCATCGACCTGCTCGAGCCGTATCCGCGCGGCGGCAAGATCGGCCTGTTCGGCGGCGCGGGCGTGGGCAAGACGGTGCTCATTCAGGAGCTGATCCACAACATCGCCGTGGAGCACGGCGGCTATTCGATCTTCACGGGTGTGGGCGAGCGCAGCCGCGAGGGCAACGATCTCTGGAACGAGATGCACGAGAGCGGCGTGATCGACAAGACCGCGCTCGTCTTCGGCCAGATGAACGAAGCGCCGGGCGTTCGTATGCGCGTGGCGCTCACGGGACTTGCGATGGCGGAATATTTCCGCGACGAGGAGCGGCGCGATATGCTGCTGTTCATCGACAATATCTTCCGCTTTGTGCAGGCGGGCAGCGAGGTATCGACGCTGCTGGGGCGTATGCCCTCCGCCGTCGGCTATCAGCCGACGCTTGCCCAGGAGATGGGCGAGCTGCAAGAGCGCATCACTTCGACCAAAAACGGTTCGATCACATCGGTGCAGGCGGTCTACGTGCCGGCCGACGATCTGACCGACCCCGCTCCCGCCACGACGTTCACCCACCTCGACGCGACGACGGTCCTGAGCCGCAAGATCGCCGAGCAGGGACTCTATCCCGCCGTCGATCCGCTGGAGTCCTCGTCCCGCATTCTTGAAGAAGATATCGTGGGCGAGCGGCACTACCGCATCGCGCGCGGCGTACAGGAGACGCTGCAGAAGTACCGCGAATTGCAGGACATCATCGCCATCCTCGGCATGGAGGAGCTGAGCGATGCGGATAAGCTGATCGTCAACCGCGCGAGAAAGCTCCAGCGCTTTTTGGCGCAGCCGACGTTCGTGGCGGAAAAGTTCACGGGGCTTCCGGGCGTTTACGTGCCGCTGGAGGAGACGCTGCGCGGCTTTGAGGCCATCCTCTCCGGCGAGATGGACAGCTATCCCGAAATGGCGTTCTACAACGTCGGCACGCTGGACGATGCGCTCGCCAAGGCGGAGCGGATGAAAGGCGGCGCGGTATGACGCAGCACAGCTTTCACCTGAGGATCCTTGCGGCCGAGCGCGTCTTTTACGAGGGGCCGTGCCTTTCGCTCACGGTGCCGACGCTCGACGGGCGCTACGGTGTGATGGCATATCATGAGAACGTGGTGATCGCGATCGTGCCGGGAATGCTGACGCTGCGCGCCGAAGACGGCGAGGAGCAGCTTGCCGCCGTGAGTGAGGGAATGCTCAAGATGGAGAACAACGAGGCGCTGCTGCTGGTGGACACCGTTGAGCGTCCGGAGGAGATCGACCTGCGGCGCGCCGAGGAGACCGCGGCGCGGGCAAAGGAGGAGCTGCTGCAAAAGCACAGCGCGCAGGAGCACGCGCTCGCGCTGGCGCGTATGTCGCGCGCTCTCAGCCGCGCACAGGTCAAGCGCCGCGGGAAATAGCGGCGGCAGGAGATATGGATTTCGCGCCCTCGGGCGCGAAATTTTTTTGTTTTTATACCGCTTTTCGCCCTTTTTCGCACGGGCGGGCAGGTAAAATAGGAGAAAAAGGAGGGGAAATCCATGGAAATGACGGGGAAGAAGCCCTTTGTGTCGCATCGCGTGTTCTACCTTCCCGTGAGCAGCCTGCGTCCCAATCCCAATCAGCCGCGCCGGTATTTCGAGGAGGGCGCGCTGCGCGAGCTGAGCGAAAGCATCCGGCGCTACGGCATTTTGCAGCCGCTGACCGTCCGGCGCGGCGCGAACGGCTATGAGCTGATCGCCGGCGAGCGCCGCCTGCGCGCGGCGATGCTGGCGGGGATAGCGGAGGTGCCGTGTCTGCTGGCGCGCTCGGACGAGGAGGAGAGCGCGCTGCTCGCGCTGATCGAAAATTTGCAGCGCAGCGATCTGCACTACTTTGAGGAGGCGGCCGCGATCGCGCGGCTCATCGCCGCCTACGGTCTGTCGCAGGAGCAGGCGGCGGAGAAGCTCGGCAAGTCCCAGTCGGCGGTGGCCAACAAGCTGCGGCTGATGCGGCTCTCGCCCGAGTGCGCGCTGCTGCTGCGCGAGCACGGGCTTTCCGAGCGGCACGCCCGCGCGCTGCTGCGCATTGCGGACGAGGAATCGCGGCTCAGCGCGCTGCAGACCATGATCGCGCGCGGCTACAACGTCGCGCAGAGCGAGGCGTACATCGAGCAGCTGCTCAGCCAGACGCAGAAGGCGCCTCCGCCGCGCAGACCGACCTACATCATCAAGGACGTGCGCATTTTTCTCAATACCATTCGCCGCTCCGTGGGGCTGATGCAGCGTGCGGGCGTGGAGGCCGACGTGCAGCGCGAGGACACGGAGGGAGAGATCCGGCTGACGATCCGCATCCCGCGCCGCGTGGGGCAGGCGGGGTGAAGAAAAGGAAAATTGTCACCAAATTGTCATTCTTTTTCTTATAAATGTGTGTTATACTGTTCGGACAGAACACTATACGGGAGGAGCCGAGATGGAAGAAAATTCGGGCGCCTTTGAGGAAAAGAAGAATCAGAAGGGCGGCAAGCGCCTGATGAGACCCGATGAACTGGCGGGAATGCCCGAGGAGGAGACCGTCAGGAGCGGATGGAAGATCCCGGTGATCCTTCTCTGCGCGCTGGTGGGGCTGTACCTTGCCTTCGGCGCATGGGTCGCTATCCGGCAGAGCATCTACCCCAACACGATGATCGGCGGCGTGGACTACGGCGGGCTGACGCAGCAGGAGGCTGCGCAGAAGCTCGGCGACAGTCTGGAGCGCGCAAAGAGCGCTTCCGTTAGCTTTATCCTGCCCGACGGCACGGAGATCGCGTCCGTGGCGCTCGGCGACGTGAGAGGGGAGATCGACAGCGACCGCTATGCCGACGGGCTGTATCAGCTCTACGGCTGCACCGACAATTTCCTCGTCGCAGGTGCGAAATACCTTTACGCGCTGGCGAATCCGCAGGAGGTGTCGTTCAGCATCGGCGGCGAGGCGGAGAGCTCGCTCAAGGAGCTTTCCCAAGCGGTGTGCGACAGCATCGATCGCGACCCCGTCGCGTTCTCCGCCGAGGTGACAGAGGACGGTACGGTCAGCGCTACAAAGCCCATGGACGGGCGAAAGGTCGCCGACATGTATGCCGACAGCCGTATCCTGATGATGCTGCGCAGCGCCTATCTCAGCGGCGGGCAGCCCGCGCAGATCACGCTCCATCCTGTCTCGCAGGAGGGGGGCGTGTATGAGGTGACGCCCGCGCAGGAGGTCGATCTGGCTGCTGAGCGCGAAAAGCTCGTCGGCCAGAAGGTCAACGCCGCCTACGATAAGGAAACGGGCAGCATTACGGCAGGTCATGCGGGCGTGGAGTTCTCGCTTGAGGACCTGCGCGCGGCCTATGACGCGGCCAGACCGGGCGAGACCTTTACCGTCAAGGCGACGGTCGAGCTGCCCGACGTGACAGAGGCACAGCTCGAGGAGCTGCTGTTCCGCGATGAGCTGAGCAGCTACACCACGAAGGTAGGCGGCGCGGCCGGACGGCGCAAAAACGTCAAGCTCACCGCCTCGCGCATCGACGGCTACATCCTCAACGCGGGGGAAACGATGAAGTACGGCCCGCTGGTCACGCCCTTTACCACAGCGAACGGGTACAGTCCCGCGCCCGGCTACCTTCAGGGCAAGACGGTCGATATGGTCGGCGGCGGCGCCTGTCAGGCGAGCTCCACGCTCTATGCCGCCGTGCTCTATGCCAACCTTGAGATCGTGCAGCGCATCAACCACGGCTTTGCCTCAGACTATATCGGTCTCGGTCTTGACGCGACGGTCGCCGAGGGCGGGCCGGAGTTCGAGTTCCGCAACAATACGCTCTATCCCATCAAGGTTCGGGCAGAGTTCTACACCAAGGATAAGAAGGATTACATCAAGGTCACGCTGCTTGGCACCAAGCTGGACGACACCTATGTCAAGATGCGGACCGACGTGCTCGAGACCATCCCCTTCTCGGAGCAGATCATCGAGACCGACGAGCTGCCCGCGGGTGAGCGCAGGGTCGAGCAGACCGCCTACACGGGCTACAAGGTCAAGACCTACCGCAACGTCTATTCCGGCGACGGCACGCTGATCTCCTCGACGTTTGAGGCGAGCAGCAACTACAAAGCGCGCGACCGCATCGTGCTCGTCGGCAAGGGAAGCAGCACGACAACGACGACGGAACCGTCTTCGTCGGCCGAGCCCACCACGCCCGAATCGCCGGCCACACCCGCATCGCCGGACGCACCCAGCGGCATTCCCGATTCTCCGGATTCTCCCATCCCGACGGCGCCGGCAACGCCAGACGCGCCGACAGATCCCTCCGCGCCGGAGTCGGAGAAGCCGGAATGGCTCGATAACTTCTGACAAAACTCTTATCATCAGCGTGAAAAAAGAGGAGGCCCATGGGCCTCCTCTTTTTTGCGTGCTGTGATTTACGCCTTTTTGCGGATCAGGATAAACGGCGTGCACTGATCGTCCTGTCCCGCCGGATTGTCGCGGATGATCTCGCAGAGCTGCTCGTCGGTGAGCGTGATGCAGTCCGCCTTGCCGAGAATGTCGCGCGTAAGGTCGTTGGCGTCGACGATCATCGCGCGCACGCCGGTCTTCTCGTAGATCTCGTTGCAGACGCCCGAGGGGTTTTCGGGGATGCGGATGCCATAGTCGCCGTAGACAGGGAAGACGTCGGGGTAAAAGCCGTCGAGGCCCGTGACCTCCATGCCGACCATGTCGTAGAAAATGCCGTGCTTGCCCACGAGCTTGCCGAAGCCCGCGCAGATCGCGGCCCAGAGCACCTTCCACGGCCCGCAGATGTCGATGGCGAACTGCATCTTGCACACCTCGCCAACGCCGATGCCGGCGCTGTTGTGCTGGATGGCAAAGCGGCTGAGGAACTTCGCCAGCCACGAGATCTTCATATCCTTGCGGTAGACCACGCGCTTCTGGCACAGGGCGATGATCTTTTCGCTGATGCTCAGCAGCTCGCCCTCCTCGTACAAGGGCTTGACATAGCGGTTGATCAGCTCGATATAATCCTCGCCGATCTCAACGAAATGCGTCTGGATGGCGTGGCGCTCGTAAACGCCGGTGGAGGTCTCGATCTCAACGTTTTTGGAGCTGTTTGCAACAAATTCCATGGAAAATGCCTCTTTCGTGAGTGATATTACCTTGGTATTGTACCACAAAATCCGCAAAAAGCTACTGCTAATTGCAAATTTGTGAAAAAAGCGCCGCGCTGCCCGCGGCATGACAAATGCGGCGGACGGCGCGGAACAGAAAAGTGCGGGAGCGCTTATTTTTTACCTCCGGTGATGAGAGCGAGCGCCTTTTCATAGCTCTCCTCGGCAAGCGGGATGGCGTGCGCCAGCATCGCCTCGCCGCGCTTGCAGCACTCGTCGGCAAAGGCCTTGTCCTTGAGCGACGAAAGGTTGATGAGCACATTCAGCCACGCGCTCTTCATGGCGGTCTTGAGCGTCAGCGCCGCGATGCCGAGGTCGCTGACGACGTTCGGGTTCGTCGTGCCGACGAGACCGGCGAGCAGATCGATGGACTCCATGCAGACCTCCATCATCGCCAGCGGCACCTCCGTGCAGTTGCGGAACGCCGCCTGCACCGCGCCGCGGCGGATGGCCTTCTGCGCGTCGCTGTCCTTCGGCAAGGCGAGGGACTCGATCAGCACGTCGAAAACCTCGCTGTCTCGGTTCATTACGTCGACAAAGCGCTCCTTGAGCTCGTTGCCCTTGGCGATAGCGTCGAGAATGCGCTCGCGGTCATTCTCAAAGCCCTTTTTGCTCAGCGTCAGGCCGTTGACCATCATCGTCAGCGCTACGCCGATGCCGCCGGCGAGACCGGCGACCGCGCCGCCGCCCGGGGCGGGGGAATCGGAGCCGATCTCGTTGATAAGCTCCGTGACCTTCATATCTGCGATCTTCATAGGCGGGTATCTCCTTGGAAGGGGGACGGCACGCGCCGCCCCAAAAATCGGGCATAGCTCCCCGCGGAATTTCCGAGGGGAGCCTTGCCGTTATGAACAAAAAGCTATAGGGGAATCTTCGCTTAGAACAGGCCGGTGATCCTGCCGGATTCGTCAACGTCGATCTTCTCGGCGGACGGGACCTTGGGAAGACCCGGCATGGTCATAATGTCGCCGGTCTTGGCGACGAGGAAGCCAGCGCCCGCGTTGACCTTGAGGTCGCGCACGGTGATCTTGAAGCCGCGCGGCGCGCCCAGCTTGCCCGCATCGTCGGAGAAGGAGAACTGGGTCTTGGCCATGCAGATGGGCAGCTTGTCGAAGCCGAGCTCGGTGAGCTGTTTGAGCTGCTTTTTGGCAGGAGCGGCGATGATCACGCCGTCGGCGTGGTAGACCTTCGTGGCGATGGCGTTCAGCTTATCTTCGATGCTGTCGTTCGCGTCATAGACGAACTGGAAGTGGTTGGGCTCATCGCACAGGCGCACGACCTCCTCGGCCAGCGCTTTGCCGCCCTCGCCGCCCTTGGCCCAGACCTCGCTCAGACGGACGTTGACGCCCAGCTCGCGGCACTTCTCTTCGACAAGGTCGAGCTCGGCCTTCGTGTCGGTCGGGAAGGCGTTGATGGCGACGACGCAGGGGAGGCCGTAAACGTTCTTCACGTTGTCGACGTGCTGCAGGAGGTTCGGCAGACCCTTTTCGAGCGCCTCAAGGTTTTCGCTGTTCAGCTCGGCCTTGGGCACGCCGCCGTGATACTTCAGCGCGCGCACAGTCGCCACGATGACGACGGCGTCGGGATGGAAGCCCGCGGCGCGGCACTTGATGTCGAGGAACTTCTCTGCGCCGAGATCGGCGGCGAAGCCAGCCTCGGTGACGGTGTAATCGCTCAGGCGCAGCGCGGTCTCGGTGGCGAGAACGGAGTTGCAGCCGTGGGCGATGTTGGCGAACGGGCCGCCATGGATAAAGGCGGGCGTGCCCTCGAGCGTCTGCACCAGATTGGGCTTGATGGCGTCCTTGAGCAGAGCGGCCATGGCGCCCTCGACCTTGATGTCGTGCGCGGTGACGGGCTTGTCGTCGTAGGTGTAGGCGATGACCATCTTGCCGAGACGCTCTTTCAGATCCGTCAGGCTGGTGGCGAGGCACAGCACGGCCATGACCTCGCTGGCGACGGTGATCTCGAAGCCGTCCTCGCGCGGGGTGCCGCTGGCCTTGCCGCCAAGACCGTCGATGATGTGACGGAGCTGACGGTCGTTCATGTCGACGGCGCGCTTCCAGACGATCTTGCGCGGGTCAATGTTCAGGGCATTGCCCTGCTGGATGTGGTTGTCGAGCATGGCGGCGAGCAGGTTGTTCGCCGCGCCGATGGCGTGGAAGTCGCCGGTGAAGTGCAGGTTGATGTCCTCCATGGGGACGACCTGAGCGTAGCCGCCGCCGGCTGCGCCGCCCTTGACGCCGAACACGGGGCCGAGGGAGGGCTCGCGCAGGCAGACCATGGCTTTCTTGCCGATCCGGCCGAGCGCGTCGGCAAGGCCGACGGACGTGGTGGTCTTGCCCTCGCCGGCGGGGGTGGGGCTGATGGCGGTGACGAGGATGAGCTTTGCCTTGCGGGGCAGCTTGCGGATCTCGGTCAGGTCGAGCTTGGCCTTGTAGTTGCCGTAAAGCTCAAGATGCTTTTCGTCAATGCCGGCATTGGCTGCGATCTCGGTGATCTTCTTCATTTCATGCGCCTGGGCGATCTCAATATCGGTCATGGTGTGAGCCTCCTGTTTTTTCTATCTGATCGGCGCGTTCCCGCGCCTTTTTTGATCACGACCATATTATACCGCAATGCAGGAAAAAGGTAAACCACTTTCGCCATGCACTTTTTCAGGTATGCTTAATTTTTTTAAACATACGGCAGATGCGCCTTACAAACGGGACTGACGGCGCGCATTCGCAGGACGGCCGCTTCTTTTGAAAGCAAAGTGCGGCAAAAAGCACGGGAGCGGAAACTGTCCGCAAACGACGGACGAAGGCGCGGAGCCGTCATTTTGCGGGACGTTCACAGCTCGATGCACTGCACCTCGTCCAGCGTGACCGGCCCGCCGATGCGCGCAGCGATGACAGCGCCGTTCCGCCGCTCCACGCTTGCGCGCACGGTGCCCGCGGGCTGGCGGTAGTCGCAGGAAAAACCGCCGTTTTGCAGCGTCTCGCTCTGCGCGACCGCACAGGCAACGCTGCCGCTGCCGCAGCTGCCCTCCCAGACGAGGCTGCCGGTTTCGATCACCTTGACAAGCGGCGTCATGCGGTGCTCCGATGCGTCGAGGAAAATGACGCCGCAGGCGTCCAGCGCGGGAATGCCGGCAAAAATGTCCTCCGCCGCGCGGAAAAAGTCCTCGCTCGGCGCGACGCCCTCGACCACAAAGTGCGCGATGCCGCCAAGGTCGACGAGCGTGCCCTCATGACCCGCCGCGCGCACATACCTCACGCTGCGCGGACAGGGCATCTCGGCGCTGGCAGTGTTTTTCGCACAGTCCACCTGCGCCGTGACGATATGATCGCAGCCGCTCACGCGCAGCCTGACCGATGAAAGGCCGCCCTTTTTCCTTGCCACATACATGCCGTAGGCGCGCGTCGCGTTGCCGCAGAATTCGCCGCCCATCATCTCCATATGACCGTCCACATCGTCCTCCGGCGGACAGGCGTAGCCGACCTGCTCGGCCTTGAGCGCCGGAATGGCCATGATCTGTGCGGCAAGCGCGCCGCGCCGCGCCTTTTCGACAGGATCGAGCACAAACACCGTAATGTTCCCCGCCGGATCGGCGCGCAGGATGTTGAGTTTCATCGCAGCTTCCTCCATTTGCAATGATTCCGATAAAAAGAGGGTGTAAAATCCAAGTAGACTTTACACCCTTCCTTATTGCATTGTCAACCGCTTGCAGCGCATCTTCTCACGCCGCACCGGTTTGCTCCGTGCGCGGAGCAGACAATATTGACCCGTTCATTCACGCCGCGCACGGCGTGAATGATCTTGATCCGTTTTTTCTGACGACATGCGCGTCAGAAAAAACACTTCTCAGGCTGCAAGCGTGCGAGCGCAGCGAGTGCGCCGCAGCAGCCTGCAATCCTTTTCACAAATGCGCCAAAGGCTCATTTGTGATTACTCAAAGTCGGGGATATACTCCTTGACGATGTCAAGCAGCTCGCCGGAGCGGATCATCTTCTCCACCGCACGGATGTCGGGCCAGATCTCGCGGTCGACCTCGTAGAAGGCGACCTGCTCGCGCACGTGCTTGTAGAGGGCCTCGTGCAGCGGGGTCAGACCCTGACCATGGGTGTTCAGGCGGCGGCGGATGTCGATGGCCTGGCAGGCGGTCAGCAGCTCGTCGGCGAGGACGTCCTGCGTGTTCTGCAGGATCATCTTGGCCTTGCGGGCGGCGGTGGTGCCCATGGAGACGATGTCCTCCTGGTTGGCGGAGGAGGGGATGGAGTCGACGGACGCGGGGTGCGCATAGACCTTGTTCTCGCTGACCATGGAGGCAGCGGCATACTGGACGATCATGAAGCCGGAGTTGACGCCCGCCTGCGTGGTGAGGAACGCGGTCAGGCCGTTGGAGAGCGCGGGGTTGACCATGCGCTCAGTGCGGCGCTCGGACGCGTCGGCGATCTCGGAAGCGGCGATGCCGAGGAAGTCGAACGGCAGAGCCATGGGCTCGCCATGGAAGTTGCCGCCGGAGATGACGGCCTCGTCATCGAGGAACATCAGCGGGTTATCGGTGACGGCGTTGAGCTCGATCTCGACCTTCTCGCGGACATACTCGAGCGCGTCGCGGCAGGCGCCGTGCAGCTGCGGGATGCAGCGGAGCGCGTAAGCGTCCTGAACGCGGTCGCTCTGGCAGTTGTCGAGGATCTCGGAGCCGGCGAGCAGCTTGCGCATATTCGCGGCGACGAGCATCTGACCCTTCTGGCCGCGCACCTGATGGATGCGGGGATCGAAGGCGTTGCGGAGACCGGTCAGGCCCTCGAAGGACATGGAGGCGATCACGTCGCCGAGCTGGGCGGCGCAGATGGAGTCATACAGCGCGAGCGCGCCGACGGAGGTCATCGCGCAGGTGCCGTTGGTCATGCCGAGGCCTTCCTTGGAAACGAGAGTGTCGAGCGTCTTGATGCCGGCCTTGGCCATGGCCTCGGCGCCGGTCATCTTCACGCCCTCGTACATGGCCTCGCCCTTGCCGAGCATGGGGAGCGTCATGTGCGCGAGAGGAGCAAGGTCGCCGGAGGAGCCGAGGGAGCCCTTCTGCGGGACGACGGGAGTTACGCCCTTGTTGAGCATCTCGAGCAGCATCTCGACGAGCAGGGGACGGACGCCGGACACGCCGCCGCACAGCGCGTTGGCGCGCAGCAGCATCATGCCGCGGACGATCTCGTCAGCATACGGCTCGCCGGCGGCGGTGCAGTGGCTGAGGATCAGGTTGGTGGAGAGCTGGTTGCTCATCTCCTTGGGGACGGCGACCTTCTGGAACTCACCGAAGCCCGTGGTGATGCCGTAGGCGACGCGGCCCTCGGCCGCGATCTTCTCGGCGAGCGCGCGGGACTTCTGCATGGCCTCCAGCGCGGAGGGAGCCAGCTCGACGGTTGCGTTATAGCGCGCGATAGCGACGAAGGATTCCAGCGTCAGGCTGTGGCCGTCGACGACGACGTGCTTGATCGCGGTGGGATTCATGATCATGATGGTGTCCTCTTTTCTTAAATTTCTCGGTGAGATGGCTGCGGACGCGGCGCCTGTGCGCCTGCCCGCCGGATGCAAGAACAGCTCCGGAGCGCGCCCCTTTTGCGTTCCGCATCTGCCCGGATGCGGAAGGCGCTCCGCCTGCAATACCCCGCAGGATCGTTCTGGTGATAGTATATCATACTTTTGTGCAAAATCAATAGTTTTTTCTGTGTAAAAAAATTGTTTGTTGTGCGTTATCACCATATCGCGCTGCTGTAATATCGTGGTGGAGCGATGGACTATCGTCAAGATGCAAAAAAAGGACGCTCTGCAATGAGAGCGTCCTTTTTCATTTTGCCAAAGAGGGATCACTTGCGCTTTTTCTGCTTCGCGGGCTTTTCCGGCCGGCTGGTGTCGTAATCCATCACACGGATCGCGGGGTTCTTTTCCTTGGCGAACTTACAGATGGCATCCACCTCAGAGCGCTTGAAGAAAAGAGCCTTCTCCATGCTGCTGTAGCCAATGTGCAGACGGATATAGTCCGCATGTCCGCGATCCTCCGTCACGATCGCATTGATCTGTTCCCAGGGGAAGAAATCGTAATGCGTGGTGATCTGCATGTTGTAGAAGATCTCAAGGCCGCGGCTGGTCAGGACGGCGTCCTTCTTCGTCAGCATCGTCAGCGTATACAGCAGGGCAAAGAGCAGCGAGACCGTTGCCACCAGCGGGTTGCGGCTCTGGGCCGACAGTCCGTAGATGAGCAGGAAGGCGATCAGCACCCAGCCGCCGATGCTTACCCATTTTTTACGCGGCTTGAAGGCCTGCGCGGTATAGATCGGGGGCGGGACGGATTCCCAGGGAAGCGTTTGTTTCACAGCGGTGATTCCTTTCTAAGTAAAGCGGGGGAAGTGCTTACGCGTTGATCTGGGGAGCCTTGCCGGCAGCGCGGCGAGCCTCGAGAGCGGCGAGAGCCTTCTGGTGGGCCCCTTCGGGAGCACCGGCGGGCTTGCCGGCCTTGGTCTTGCCGAACAGGTTGGTGTAGGAACCGTCAGCCCAGAAGATG
>CAKTLG010000016.1 GCA_934572465.1 uncultured Oscillospiraceae bacterium | reverse complement strand
CTCGAGCGCAACCTGTATCTCACCACCCAGCTCACCGAGCTCGGCATCCCCGTGGTCATCGCCATCAACATGATGGACGTTGTGCGCAAGAACGGCGACCAGATCAACACCAAGGAGCTTGCCCGCGAACTCGGCTGCGAGATCATCGAGATCTCCGCGCTCAAGGGCGACGGCGTGATGGAGGCCGCCGAGGCGGCTGTCCGCGCGGCGAGCGGCGCAAAGACCGTTCCCATGCACACCTTCTCCGGCCCTGTCGAGCACGCCATCGCCCACATTGAAGAGGCCGCCGTGCACGGTATGCCCGAGGAGCAGCAGCGCTGGTATGCCATCAAGATCTTCGAGCGCGACGACAAGGTGCTCGCCCAGCTCAAGATCCCCACGGACACGATGGAGCACATCGAGCAGGACATCAAGGCCGCCGAGACCGAACTGGACGACGATGCCGAGAGCATCATCACCAACGAGCGCTATGTGTACATCGCCCAGCTGATGAAGGGCTGCTACAAGAAGAAAAACAAGGGCGAGCTGTCCACCTCCGATAAGATCGATAAGATCGTCACCAACCGCTGGCTGGGCCTGCCGATCTTCGCGCTCGTCATGTTCCTGGTCTACTACATCGCCATGGTCACCGTCGGCTCCGCCGCAACGGACTGGGCCAACGACGGCCTGTTCGGCGACGGCTTCCATCTTTTCGGCATCGGCTCCGCCGCTTACGGTGACGTGAGCGACGAGTATACCGCCGCCAGCGAAGCGGTGAGCGGCTTCTATGAGCTGGATACCGAGGCAGAGGATTTCGACGCGTCCGCCGCGCTTGCCGAAATGCAGGCCGTGCAGCCCGCTGAAAGCTCTGTTGTGATCGGCGTTGAGGATGAGGAGACCCTCGCCATCAACGACATGACCGTTTACTATTCCGAGATCCCCGAGGGCGCGGACGAGGAGTCCACCGTCCCCATGACCTACGTGGACGCTGTCAGCTACTTTGAAGAGAACGGCTTTGACGAGCCCGATCCGGCCGACTACGGCGTTTGGGTCCCCGGCGTGCCTGTGCTGATCGGCAACGCCCTTGAGGCCGCCGGTACGGCGGAGTGGCTCAACGGCCTGATCCTTGACGGTATCGTCGCCGGTGTCGGCGCGGTGCTCGGCTTCGTGCCGCAGATGCTCGTGCTGTTCCTGCTGCTCGCCTTCCTCGAGGCCTGCGGCTACATGGCCCGTATCGCCTTCGTGCTCGACCGTATCTTCCGCCGCTTCGGCCTGTCCGGCAAGTCCTTCATCCCCATGCTCATCGGTATGGGCTGCGGCGTTCCGGGCATCATGGCCTCCCGTACCATCGAAAATGAGCGTGACCGCCGTATGACGATCATGACCACCACGTTCATCCCCTGCGGCGCCAAGGTTCCGTTCATCGGCATGATCGCCGGTGCGATGTTCGGCGGCAGCGCGCTGGTCTCCGCCTCCGCCTACTTCATCGGCATGGCCGCCATCATCATCTCCGGCATCATCCTGAAGAAGACCAAGATGTTCTCCGGCGATCCCGCTCCCTTCGTCATGGAGCTGCCCGCCTACCACTGGCCGACCCTCGGCAACGTGCTCCGCTCCATGTGGGAGCGCGGCTGGTCGTTCATCAAGAAGGCCGGCACCATCATCCTGCTTTCCACCATCTTCGTGTGGTTCACCACCTACTTCGGCTGGGTCGACGGCACGTTCCAGATGCTCACTGAGGAGCAGATCGACTCCTCCATCCTTGCCAAGATCGGCAACCTGATCGCCTGGATCTTCATCCCGCTCGGCTGGGGCAACTGGCAGGCGGCTGTCGCCTCCATCACCGGCCTTGTCGCCAAGGAGAACATCGTCGGCACGCTCGGCATCCTCTACGGCGGTGGAGACCTGAACGTGTATCAGAACCTTGCCGCAGCGTTCACCAGCGTCACCGCGTATTCCTTCCTGGTGTTCAACCTGCTGTGCGCTCCGTGCTTTGCCGCCATCGGCGCGATCAAGCGCGAGATGAACAGCCCCAAGTGGACGTGGTTCGCCATCGGCTATCAGTGCGGCTTCGCCTATGTGATCGCCCTGATGATCAACCAGTTCGGCAACGCCTTCACCGGCAGCCTGAACGTCATCGGCCTGATCGCGGCCATCGCCGTGCTCGCCGGCATCATCTACATGCTCTTCAAGCCCTATAAGGAAGCCACCAAGCTCAGCACCAGAGTCTGAGAGCAGACGATACCCATCGTTTTTCTGAAAGGAGTGATTTTCCATGTTGAACTGGTTGACCGCAAACCTGTCAACGATCATCGTCTCTGCCATCCTGCTTGCCATAGTCATCCTTATCTCCACCCACCTCATCCGGCAGAAGAAGGCGGGAAAGAACTCCTGTGGCGGGAACTGTGCCCACTGTGCCATGCACGGCGGCTGTCACGGCGGACCGCAATAACAACATGAGAGGCGCGGGAGACCGCGCCTCTCCTCCCTTTTGTTTCAAAGCGCCCCGCAGGGGGCAGAAAGGAAGTTTTTTCATGACTGAGACCACCGTCAAAATCGGCGGCATGATGTGCGGCATGTGCGAGGCGCACGTCAACGACGCCGTACGCAAGGCCTTTGCCGTCAAGAAGGTCGCGTCCTCCCACGCAAAGGGGGAGTGCGTCATCCTCAGCGAGCAGCCGCTCGACGAGACCGCGCTGCGCGCCGCCATCGGCGAAACGGGCTACGACGTGCTCTCCGTGAGCGCGAAGCCTTACGAAAAGCACGGGCTTTTCGGCTTTTTGAAAAAATAACGAGACAAGCTGAGCATAGAGAGGAAGGGCATGGCCTTTGGCCATGCCCTTCCTCTTATCTGTCTGCGTCCGGATGCGTCCGCTTCCGCTTGCGGCTTTTCAAAAACTCAAGGAACCGCTGCTCGGCGGGGCTGAGACTGCGCCCGCGCAGCGTGATGAGGTAGATGCTGCGCTTGAGCGCGCAGCGATCCATTTCAAAGGTCAGCAGCGCTCCGCTCTCCTCCTCGTCCTTTACCGACAGCGCCGAGAGCACGGAGACGCCCACGCCGCTGGCGACCATGCGCTTGATCGCCTCCGGATCGTCCACGCGCGCAACGATGTTGAGCGATTCCGGCGGGATGCCGATGCTGTGCATATAGCTGCGCAGGCTCCGATCGGTGCCGGAATCCTCCTCGCGCGCCACGGTCGGGCAGGAGAGCAGATCGCGCCCGTATACGCCCTGCGCCTTGAGCGCCCGATAGTGCGCCGTATTCGGCGCGGCGAGCACCAGCTTGTCTTCGGCGAGGGGAAGATAGCTCACGCGCTCCGGCTCGCTGACCGCGCCGACGAAGCCCATCGTGATCTCGCCGCTGATGAGCATCCGGTGTACGCCCGCGCTGTCGCCGCGCCGCAGCGTATAGCGGAAGGCCGGCTCGCGCTGCAAATAGGCCGAGAGATAGTCCGGCAGCAGATACTGCCCCGGCACCGTCGACGCGCCGAGCGCGACGCTCTCCGCGTCGGCCGCGCTGTCGGCGAATAGCGTGCGCAGCGTGCCGCAGTCGGAAAGGATGCGCTTGGCGATGGGGTAGACCTGCTCGCCCGCCGCCGTCAGCTGGAGCTGGCGGCGGCTGCCGCGGAGGAAGAGGGCGCGCCCCAGCGCCCGCTCCAGCTGGCTGATGTGTGCGCTCACGGTGGACTGGTTAAAAAACAGCTCCTCCGCCGCGCGCGTAAAGCCGCCGTATTCCACCACCGCGGCAAAGACCTCAAGCTGCTTGAGACTGATCTCGTTCATCCTGCGCCGCACCCTCTTTCCCGATCTGTGATCTTTTGAGAACAATAACATATCCGCCCGCAAAACGCAAGGGCGCGCCGCACGCAGGTATTTTTCCGCTCTCGTCCACATAGGCTATGGCATACGGCTTTGGAAAGGGGAGAGCGCTATGGCACGGGGGAGAAGACTGCACGGCGCGCGCCGCGGCGGCAAGCGCGTCGCACGGGGCGCGGCGGCACGGAGGATGCGCCGCGATGCGCCGCAGCAGAGCGGGCGCATCGTCTGGCAGATGATCGTCTGCGGCGTCCTGTTCGTAGCGCTCATCGGCCTCAAGCTCGTCATGCCGGGGCATTTGAGCGCGCTGCGCGGAACGCTGGGGCAGTGGCTCGTGCGCGACGCAGACTTCGTCTCGGCCTTTTCCGCTGTCGGACGCGCCGCGTCGGGTGAGCAGGACTGGAGCGATTCGCTGTCAGAGGCCTATGTCGCGGTCTTCGGCGGCGAGACGGACGCGCAGAAGGTGTCCGGCGAGCTGCTTGGCGTCACGGTCGCGGAGCAGAGTGCCGTCGATCTCACGCCGCAGCGCGAGCTGCCGGCGCTCGCCGTGGGCGAGCAGCGCATCCTCGGCTTTTCCTATGTCTGTCCGCTTGCGGGCACGATGACCTCGCCTTTCGGCTGGCGAGAGGACCCGAACGGCGGGGAGGAGAGCTTTCACTATGGCGTGGACATCGCCGCTGAGGAGGGAACGGCCGTCTCCTGCTTTGCCGACGGCACGGTCGGCACGGTGGGGGAGAGCGCCATCCTCGGCCGCTACGTCACGGTGAACCATGACGGCGGCTTTTCCACGCTCTACGCCCATTGCAGCGCCATTACCGTCAGCGCGGGACAGAGCGTGCGGAAGGGCGCGGAGCTTGCGAAGGTCGGCGCGACCGGCAACGCGACCGGCGCGCATCTGCACTTTGAGGTGCACGACGGCAGCGAGTACCTCAACCCTGTTTACTATGTCATCTCCTGAGCGCGGCATACGCGTCTCGTGGAGCTTCTGGCTGCTGGTGCTGCTCTCCGCCGTCGTCAGTCCGTGGGTGGTCGTGCTCTCCGTATTCCTTGCCGCCGCGCTGCACGAGTGCGGACACCTGCTGGCGCTGCGGGCGTACCGCGTGCCGGTCGAGGGCCTGCGCCTCACGGCGCTCGGCGCAGTGCTTCACGCGCGCGGCGCGCAGCGCCTTTCCTATGGGCGCGAGCTGATCGTTACGCTTGCAGGGCCGGCGATGAATCTTCTCTGCGGCCTTTTAACGGCGATGCTCGCGCTGCATCTTGCGTGGGTGGACGGCTTTGTTTTCGCGGGCGCGCACATCCTGCTCGCGGCGTTCAATCTGTTGCCCATCCCGCCGCTTGACGGCTCTCGCGCGCTGTATCTCGCCGTTTCGTTCTTTTTCGGCCCCCTGATCGGCGACGCTGTGACCGCCGTGACGGGAACGCTCTTTGCCCTTGCTCTGAGCGGCGCGGCCCTCTGGCTGCATCTGGAGACCGGCGCGGGACTTTTCTTTCTCCTCGCCGCACTTGCGCTGCTCCTCGGCGCGCTGCCGCAACTGAGACTTGCGAAAAACGCCATAAAAGTGTAGAATAGCGAAAATGGGTTTTTGTGCCCGTTTTCCGCTATTCTATTTTTTACGTTCAAGGGAGATATTCCGTGGATAAAAGACTGGAACGCATCCTGCCGCGCGTGCAGAAGCCCGCACGCTATGTCGGCGGGGAATTCAACGCCATCATGAAGGACAAGAGCGAGGTCGACACGCGCATTGCCTTCTGCTTTCCCGATACCTATGAGATCGGCATGTCGAACCTCGGCATGCGCATCCTCTACGGCGTGATGAACAATATCGAGGGCGTCTGGTGCGAGCGCTGCTTCGCGCCCTGGGGCGACATGGAGGAGGAGATGCGCAGGGCGCATATCCCGCTCTACGCGCTCGAATCCTTCGACCCCATCGGCGATTTCGACATCATTGCCTTTTCCGTCGGCTACGAGATGGCGTTTCCCGCCATCCTCAACATGCTCGACCTTGCGGGCATCCCGCTGCACGCCTCCGAGCGCACGGAGCTCACGCCGCTCGTCATCGCGGGCGGCACGGCGATGTACAACTGCGAGCCGATCGCGGATTTCCTCGACCTTGCCGTGATCGGCGAGGGCGAGGAGATGAACGTCGAGCTCATCGAGCTGCACCGCAAGGCGCGGCGCGAGGGCTGGAGCAAGCACGAATTTCTCGTGCAGGCGGCGCAGCTGCGCGGCATCTATGTCCCCAGCCTTTACGACGTCGACTACAACGACGACGGCACGGTGAAGTCCATCACGCCGCGCGACGGCGCGCCCAAAACGGTGCTCAAGCGCGTTATGGTAAACATGGACGAGGCCTACTATCCCACAAAGACCATCGTTCCCTCGACCGAGATCGTGCAGGACCGTCCCGCGCTCGAGCTGTTCCGCGGCTGCATCCGCGGCTGCCGCTTCTGTCAGGCGGGTTATGTCTACCGCCCCGTGCGCAGCCGCTCGGAAAAGCTTTTAGCGCGCTATGCCAGAGAGGTCATCGAGGATTCCGGCTATCAGGATCTGACGCTCTCCTCGCTCTCCACGTCCGACTATCCGGGGCTTGTCGCGCTGTGCGACGATCTCGAGGATTTCTGCGCCGAGCGGCACCTGAACCTTTCGCTCCCGTCCCTGCGCGCCGACAACTTTTCCATGGCGCTGATGGAGCGGCTGCAAAAGGGGAGGAAGACCGGCCTTACCTTTGCGCCCGAGGCGGGCACGCAGCGCCTGCGCGACGCGATCAACAAGAATCTCACGGAGGAGGATCTGCTGGCCTCCTGCCGCCGCGCGTTTGCCGGCGGCTACAGCGCCGTCAAGCTCTACTTCATGCTCGGCCTTCCGACCGAGACGGACGAGGACGTGCTCGGCATCGCCGATATCGCCGCGAACGTCATGCACGCCTGGCGCGAGAGCGCCGTCAACAAGGCGCGCGGCGTGCGCATCACGGTGTCGACATCGTGGTTCGTCCCCAAGCCCCACACGGCCTTCCAGTGGGAGCCGCAGATCCCCATCGAGGAATACGAGCGCCGCGTCAGGCTCCTGCGCGAGCGGATCAACACCAAATCCGTCACCTACAACTGGCACCCCTCGCCCACGAGCTTTATGGAGGCGGTCATCTCCTGCGGCGACCGGCGGCTGGGCCGCGTCATCGAGACCGCGTGGCGCAAGGGCGAGACGCTCAGCGCGTGGGAGGATTACTTCCGGCTCGAGCGCTGGATGGAGGCCTTTGAGGAGTGCGGCCTTGACCCGCATTTCTACGCCAACCGCCGCCGCAGCGAGGATGAGGTCCTGCCCTGGAGCATGATCTCCACCGGCGTTTCGCCGGCGTATTTCAAGCGCGAGCACGCGCGCGCCTACGAGGGCGTCACCACGCCCGACTGCCGCACCCACTGCAATGCCTGCGGCGCGAACTGCCTTGTGGGAGGGAAATGCGATGTCTAAGTTACGGCTTGTTTTCGTCAAGGAGCATCAGGCTTCCTATATCTCACATCTCGACGTGATGCGCACGTTCCAGCGCGTCTTCCCGCGCGCGGGACTGTCGCTGCGCCACTCCAACGGCTTCCACCCGCACCCCATCCTCTCCATTGTCCTGCCGCTGCCGGTGGGTCAGTCGAGCGAGTGCGAGCTGCTCGACTTTGAAACGGTGGAGGACAGCGACGGCGCGGGCGTTCCCGCCGCGCTCAACGGCGGTATGCCCGCGGGGCTGCGCGTGCTCGACTGCTACGCCGCCGTGCGCCCTGCGCGCGAGATGGCGTATCTGCGCGCTGCGATCGAGCTGGAGTACGACAGCGGCGTGCCCGCGGGCGCGTGCGGGCGCATCCGCGAATTTTTCGCGCAGGAGGAGATCCTTGTCGAGAAGCGCACGAAGCACAAGGGCATGACCGAGCTGAACATTGCCCCGCTCCTCCGCTCGCTCACGCTCACGGAGGGGGAGGGGAGCATCCTCATCGACGCGGTCGCCGCCGCGCAGGACCCCGGCCTCAACCCCGCGCTCATCGGCGCGGCGGTCGCGCGGCATCTGCCGGACATCGCGCCGGACTTCGTCCGCGTGCGCAGAAAAGAGGTCTACGATGGGGAAATGAACGTTTTCCGCTGATTTTCCGCTCTTTTTCAAAATAATGCTTGCATTTCCCATCTTCTTATGATATGCTACCATAGCTTGAAAAGGGCGGTCCTCTGCCGTGCGCGGGCGAAAGAGCCCCGGATGCGCCGAAGAAAAGCGGTCAAGAACGCCTATAAAACAGGAGGAAACATCCATGGATCTCATCAAAGAGCTTGAAGCTCAGCAGCTGAAGAAGGAAATGCCCGTCGTCAACGTCGGCGATACCGTCCGCGTTCACGTCAAGATCAAGGAAGGCTCCCGCGAGCGCGTCCAGGTCTTTGAGGGCATCGTCATCGCCAAGAAGCACGGCGGTCTGGAGGAGACCTTTACCGTTCGCCGCGTCGCCTACGGTGTCGGCGTGGAAAAGGTGTTCCCCATCCACTCCCCCCTCATTGAGAAGGTCGAGACCGTGCGCACCGGCTTTGTCCGCCGCGCCAAGCTGTACTACCTGCGCGACCGCGTCGGCAAGGCAGCCAAGATCCGCGAGAAGCTGTAAGAAAAGCCCTGAGAGCAAAAAAGCGTGGTCCGTGCGGCCACGCTTTTTTTGTTGCCTTTTGGGAAAATCGTGGTAGAATAATTGATTAGACGATCAGGCGCATTTTGCCGCATGGCGCGCGCCGTTTCAGGGAGAGATACAGCATGGAAGAATTTGACAAAAACACACAGATGCCAGAGCAGACGCCGGAGCATGGCGATGAGCTGGTAGAGAAGATCCCCGGGCGCGACGTGTACGAAACGGTCTCGTCCCTTGTCTCAGCGCTGCTGGCGGTGGTGCTCATCTTCACGTTTCTCGTGCGCATGATGGGCGTGGACGGCGGCTCGATGATTCCCACGCTCCAGCATGGCGACCGTCTGCTCGTCGTCAACTCGCTGCTGTGCGGCGAGTATGAATACGGCGACATCGTCATCGCCCGCAAGCAGAGCTTCGACGATAAGCCCATCGTCAAGCGCGTCATCGCCACCGAGGGGCAGACCGTGGACATTGATTTTGCCCTCGGCCGCGTCTATGTCGACGGCGAGCTGCTCGAGGAGGATTACATCAACGACCTGACCTACCGCGAGGAGGGGACGGTCTTCCCGCTCACCGTGCCGGAGGGCAGCGTCTTTCTGATGGGCGACAACCGCAACCACTCCAACGACAGCCGCGACAGCAGTCTCGGCACGGTGGATACGCGCCTGCTGATCGGCAAGGCCGTGTTCCTCCTGTTCCCGGGGCCGGACTATCTGACCGAGCAGCGCGACTTCAGCCGCATCGGTCTTCTGAACTGACGAAAGAGCAAAGGAGGGAAACGCCATGCAGCTGGAAAGCCTGAGCTGGTTTCCCGGTCATATGACCAAGACCCGCCGCATGATCGCGGCGGAGCTCGGCAGCGTGGACGCCGTGTGCGAGATACTCGACGCGCGCATCCCCATGAGCAGCCGCAACCCCGATGTGGACGAGCTGACGGCGGGCAAGCCCCGCATCGTGGTGCTCAACCGCGTCGATCAGGCCGATCCGGAGCTGACGAAGCGCTGGGCTGCGTATTTCCGCTCGCTCGGCTATGCCGTGCTTGAAACGGACGCGAAGCAGGGCGGCGGCGTGAAGCAGTTCGCGCCCGCCGTGCGCACGCTTCTGCGCGACAAGCTCGCCGCCTACGAGGCCAAGGGCCAGGTCGGCCGCGTGCTGCGCGTGATGGTGCTCGGCATCCCGAACGTCGGCAAGTCGACGTTCATCAACAAGGTCTCCGGCCGCAAGAGCGCCAAGGCGGAGGACCGCCCGGGCGTCACGCGCGCAAAGCAGTGGGTGCCGGTCGACAGAACGCTCGAGCTGCTCGATACGCCGGGCATCCTCTGGCCAAAATTTGAGGACAGCGCCGTCGGCATCCGCCTCGCCTTCACCGGCGCCATCCGCGACGATGTGGTGGACGTTGACGAGCTGGCCATGCGATTGATGGATTACCTCGGCAAGAACTATCCCAGATCCATCGAGGAGCGCTACAAGCTCACTGTTGCGGAGGAGGACGACGGCTACGCGCTGCTCGAGAAGGCAGGGCGCAGGCGCGGCTTCCTCATCTCCGGCGGCGAGGTCGACATCGAGCGCATGAGCCGCATCCTGCTCGATGAATTCCGCGGCGGCAGGCTCGGCCGCTTCACGCTCGAGCTGCCGCCGGAGGAGATGGCATGAGCGTCGATCTTCATCTGGAAGCGGAAGCCCGCGCGGCGGGCTTTCGGCTTGTCTGCGGCGTGGACGAGGCGGGCGCGGGCCCGCTGATGGGCCCTGTGTACGCCGCCGCCGTCATTCTGCCGGAGGGCTGCGCGATCGACGGGCTGGACGATTCAAAAAAGCTGACGGAGAAAAAGCGCGAGGCGCTTTTCCCGATCATCTGCGAAAAGGCGATCGCTTACGCCGTCGCCTCCGTCGACGAGAAGGAGATCGACGCGACGGACATTTTGAGCGCGCGCATGAAGGCCATGCAGCTCGCCATCGACGCGCTGGGCGTTCCGGCGGACTATGCCCTCATCGACGGCAACCGCGACCACGGCGCGTCGGCGAGGATCACCACGCCGCACCGTACCGTCGTCGGCGGGGACGGCGCAAGCCTCAGCATCGCCGCGGCGAGCGTGCTGGCGAAGGTCAGCCGCGACCGCTATGTTGTGCGGGTGCTCGATCCGATGTACCCTGAGTACCAGTTTGCCAGGCACAAGGGCTACGGCACGAAGCTGCACTATGAAATGCTCGACCGGTACGGCCCCAGCCCCGTGCACCGCAGGACGTTCCTCAAAAAGTGGGAGGCGCGGCGATGAGCACGAAGCAGGACGGCGACTGGGGTGAAGCCCTTGTGGCGGAGCATCTTGAAGCGCGCGGCTGCCGCATCGTGGAAAGAGAGTGGCGCTGCCGCTTCGGCGAGATCGATCTTATCGCCGAGCGAGACGGCGTGCTCCTTTTTGTCGAGGTCAAGCTGCGCACGAATCTTGCCTACGGCGCGCCGCGCGAGTTTGTCACGGCGAGAAAGCAGGAAAAACTGCGCGCCGCGGCGCTTTTATACTTGAGTGAGCGCGGGCTGGACGCGCCCGCACGGTTCGACGTGGCCGAGGTATACGCGGACGCGCGCCGCAGCGCGGCGCATACGCGCATCGAATACATCGAGGATGCATTTTAACGGAAAGGGGGACCGCGATGGCGCTCTATGCGATCGGCGATCTGCATTTATCGCTCGGCACGAATAAGCCCATGGACGTCTTCGGCTCCAAGTGGGAGAACTACGTTGCGCGCATTCGGGAGAATTTTTCAAGGCTGCACGGCGATGATGTCATCGTCCTTGCGGGGGATATCTCCTGGGGCATGTCGCTCGAGCAGTCTCTGCCGGACTTTCAGTTTATCGACGCGCTGCCGGGGAAAAAGCTGCTGCTCAAGGGCAACCATGACTACTGGTGGGGCACGGCGGCGAAGATGAAGAAATTTTTCGCCGGGCACGGCGTCACGACGCTCGACATCCTCTACAACAACGCCTTTTTTTACGGCGATCACGCCATCTGCGGCACGCGCGGCTGGTTTTACGAGGAGGATGCGGCCGGAACGCACACGGGCAAGATGCTCGCGCGCGAGGCCATACGGCTCGAAGCGTCGCTCAAGGCGGCAGAGGGACGGCCCATCTTCTGCTTTCTGCACTATCCGCCCGTCTATCAGGGCTACCAGTGCCCCGAGCTGCTCGAGCTGCTCGATAAGTACGAGGTCGAGCGCTGCTATTACGGCCATCTCCACGGCTACACGCACCGCCGCGCGTTCGAGGGGCGGCGCGGGAAAACCGACTACGCGCTGATCTCGGCGGATTATGTCGCCTTTCAGCCGGTAAAAATTTACGAATAAGCCAAAAATTGATGCAAAAAAGGGTGGAAATTTCTTAAAACGTATGGTACAATACCACTTTGCAAAAGCATCATTATGATGTTAAACGGAGGAAAAAGAAATCATGACTGTCAAAAATGTTGAAAAGCTGGAAAAGAGCAGAGTTGCCGTGACCGTCGAGGTCGGCGCGGAGGAGTTCGAAGCCGCCGTCGCCAAGGCCTACGCCAAGGCGCGCAATAAGCTCAGCATTCCCGGCTTCCGCCCCGGCAAGGCCCCCCGCAAGATGATCGAAAAGCTCTACGGCGCGGGCGTGTTCTACAGCGATGCCGTCGATATCGCTCTGCCCGAGGCATATACGCAGGCCGTCAGCACCAGCGGTCTCGACGTGGTCGGCTATCCCGACATTGAGATCGTGGACGATAAGATCGATGAGAACGGCTTTACCTTCAAGGCCACCGTCGCCGTCTATCCCGAGGTCAAGCTCGGCCAGTACAAGGGCCTGACCGCCGAGAAGGAGGACGTCAAGGTCAGCGCCGACGACGTCAAGGAGCGCCTGAACGAGATGGCCGAGCGCAACGCCCGCCTCGTCTCCGTCGACCGCAAGGCCAAGAAGGGCGACATCGCCGTCATCGACTTCGAGGGCTTTGACAACGGCACCGCCTTCGAGGGCGGCAAGGGCGAGAACTATGAGCTCGAGCTCGGCTCCGGCAGTTTTGTTCCCGGCTTTGAGGAGCAGGTCATCGGCATGAAGGCCGGCGAGGAGAAGGATCTCGACATCACCTTCCCCGAGGATTACCACAAGGATCTCGCCGGCAAGAAGGTCGTCTTCCACGTCAAGGCCAAGGAGATCAAGTGCAAGGAGCTGCCCAAGCTCGACGACGATTTCGCCAAGGACGTCTCCGAGTACGACACGCTCAAGGAACTCAAGGACAGCATCAAGCGCGAGATCACCGAGCAGCGCGAGCAGGCGGCGAAGTACGCCTTTGAGAACGCGGTGATGGAGAAGGTCGCCGAGGGCATCGAGTGCGACATTCCCGACGCGATGATCGACGAGCAGTGCGCCCGCTTCCTTGAGGAGTTCAAGCAGCGCCTGCAGTCTCAGGGCATCCCCTACGACCAGTACTGCAAGATGACCAACATGGACGAGCAGAAGTTCATGGCGGAGGGCAGAGAGCCCGCCACCCGTCAGGTGCGCATGGATCTCGCCGTCGGCGCGGTCATCAAGGAAGAGAAGCTCGACGTGACCGACGAGGAGGTCGAGAAGCAGTATACGGATCTTGCTGAAAAGTACGGCATGGACGTTAGCGAGCTGAAGAAGTATCTCGACGTTATGAGCGTCCGTACCCAGCTGCTGCGCGACAAGGCGGTGGATCTGGTCGTCAGCAGCGCCAAGGCCGAAAAGAAGAAGCCCGCCAAGGAAGAGGCCGAGGGCGAGGAGAAGAAGCCCGCGAAGAAGACCGCCAAGAAGGCCGACGCCGAGGGCGAGGAAAAGCCCGCAAAGAAGACCGCTGCCAAAAAGTCCGCCAAAAAGGAAGAAGAGCAGGCTGAATAAGCGGTAAACCGGCTACAATAGATAGAACAGTCGATCAACCACAAATGCCCGCCATTTGTGGTTGATCGCATACATACCGAAAATTTGAACAGGGTATGAACAAGGAGGTAACAGCATGAGTTTAGTCCCTTACGTCATCGAGCAGACCAACCGCGGCGAGCGCTCCTATGACATTTTCTCCCGTCTTCTGGAGGATCGCATCATCTTCCTCGGCGAAGAGGTCAACGACGCGACCGCGAGCCTGATCGTTTCGCAGCTTCTGTTCCTCGAGGCCAAGGACCCCGACAAGGACATCCAGCTCTATATCAACTCCCCCGGCGGCAGCGTGACTGCCGGCATGGCGATCTATGATACCATGCAGTATATCAAGTGCGACGTTTCCACCATCTGCGTCGGTCTCGCCGCCAGCATGGGCGCGTTCCTGCTCTCGTCGGGCGCTAAGGGCAAGCGCATCGCGCTGCCGAACGCGGAGGTCATGATCCATCAGCCCTCTGCCGGTACGCAGGGCAAGGTCACCGATATGGAAAGCGACGTGGAGCACTTCCTGCGCATCAAGCGGCGCCTGAACAAGATCCTGGCGGAGAACACCGGCAAAACGCCCGAGCAGGTCAAGCTCGACTCCGAGCGCGACCGCTGGATGACGGCGGACGAGGCACAGGAATACGGCCTTGTGGACAAGGTCATTTACAAGAGATAAGGAACACGGCTTATGAGTGAAGACAGAAAAAAGGAGCTTCGCTGCTCGTTCTGCGGCAAGAGCGAGCGCGAGGTGCACCGCATGATCCAGGGCCCCGGCGTGCGCATCTGCGATGAATGCGTCCGGCTGTGCATGGACGTGCTGGAGGACGGCTACGAGCCGCACGAGGGGCTGGAGGCGCCGGATTCGCTCCCCACACCGCGCGAGATCCGCGAGGTGCTCGATCAGTATATCATCGGGCAGGAGGCGGCGAAGGTCGCGCTGTCCGTGTCCGTTTACAACCACTATAAGCGCATCTTCTTCGGCGGCGACGACGAGGTCGAGCTGCAAAAGAGCAACATTCTCCTCCTCGGCCCCACCGGCAGCGGCAAGACGCTCTTTGCACAGACGCTTGCCCGCATCCTGAAGGTCCCGTTCGCCATTGCGGACGCAACGACGCTCACCGAGGCGGGCTACGTCGGCGACGATGTGGAAAATATCCTGCTCCGTCTGCTTCAGGCGGCGGACTACGATGTGGAGCTGGCCGAGCGCGGCATCATCTATGTCGACGAGATCGACAAGATCGCCCGCAAGAGCGAGAATACCTCCATCACGCGCGACGTTTCCGGCGAGGGCGTGCAGCAGGCGCTTTTGAAGATCGTCGAGGGCACGCTTGCCAACGTCCCGCCGCAGGGCGGGCGCAAGCACCCGCATCAGGAGTTCATCCAGATCGACACGCACAACATCCTTTTTATCTGCGGCGGCGCGTTTGAAGGGCTCGACAAGATCATCGAGAGCCGTCTCGACCGCAAGGCGATGGGCTTCGGCGCGGACCTCAAGAGCAAGAGCGAGCGCGACGAGAGCAAGATCTTACGCGAGGTGCAGCCGCACGATATCCTCAAGTTCGGCATCATTCCCGAGCTGGTCGGCCGTCTGCCGGTCATCACCACGCTCGACGCGCTCACGCGCGAGGATCTCGTCAAGATCCTCACCCAGCCGAAAAACGCCCTCGTCAAGCAGTACCAGAAGCTCTTTTCCTACGACGACGCCGAGCTTACGTTCGAGCCGAAGGCGCTTGAGGCGATCGCCGACAAGGCCATCGAGCGCAAGATCGGCGCGCGCGGTCTGCGCGCGGTGATGGAGGGGCTGCTGATGAACGTGATGTACGACCTTCCGTCCGACCGCACGATCGACCGCGTGACCATCACGCCGGGCTGCGTGGAGGGGACGGAGCAGCCGAAGATTTCCCGCCGCACAGACAAGGAAGGGGAGGGGCCGTCGCTGCCGGCGGACTCCGCTTCATAAGGAGATACCCATGGAACCTGTAACAAAAAACCTTCCGGTGATCGCCATGCGCGGGCTGACCGTTTTCCCGCGCATGACCACGAGCTTCGACATCGAGCGCGCGATCTCCGTGCGCGCGCTTGAGCGCGCCATGGAAAACGGCGAGGAGATATTCCTCGTCACGCAGCGCGGCCTCGCGGTCGATGAGCCGGAGGAAAAGGACCTCTACGAGATCGGCACCGTCGCGCGCGTGACGCAGATCCTGCGCATTTCCGAGCGCGTGCTGCGCGTGATGATGGAGGGCGAACGCCGCGCGCGGCTCAAGCGCCTCTGGCAGCGCGAGCCGTATCTGCAGGCGCAGATCGAGCTGATCGACGAGCCGCCCCTGCCGCGTCAGGGCAAGCGGACGGAGGCCATGCTGCGCCAGACCTACGCGAGCTTTACCGAGTATGCCGAGCTGACGCAGAAGCTGCCCGACGAGGTCTACGCCGCCATTCTCGGCACGAACGACCCCGGCTATCTTGCCGATTTCATCGCCCAGCAGATCAACCTGCGCTATCAGGACAAGCAGGAGATCCTGAGCGAGCTGCGCCCGCTGCCGAGATTGCAGCGCATGAACGAGATCCTGCGCCGCGAGATCGACGTGACCGCCATGGAGCAGGACATTGAGAGCAAGGTCCGCTCCCGCGTGGGCCGCATCCAGAAGGACTTTGTTCTGCGTGAGCAGATCAAGGTGCTGCAAAACGAGATCGGCGAGGGCGGCGAGGACGAGGAGCTGGACGTCTACCGCGAAAGGATCGCGGCGGCAAAGCTGCCGGAGGAAGCGGAGAAAAAGCTTTTGAAGGACGTCGACAGGCTCGCCAAGCAGCCCTTTGGCAGCGCGGAGGCGAGCGTGCTGCGCAACTATCTTGATACCTGCCTCGACATGCCGTGGGGCGTGGAAACGAAGGAGCGCGCGAGCGTGGACGCCGCGCGCAGGATCCTTGACCGCGATCATTACGGGCTGCAAAAGGTCAAGGAGCGTATTCTCGAGTTCGTCGCCGTGCGCCAGCTCAACCCCGAAGCGAAGGGCCAGATCCTCTGTCTTGCCGGCCCCCCGGGCGTCGGTAAGACGTCGATCGCGCTGTCCGTCGCCAAGGCGATGAACCGCAAGGCCGCGCGCCTGTCGCTTGGCGGCGTGCGCGACGAGGCGGACATCCGCGGACATCGCAAGACCTACATCGGCGCGATGCCCGGCCGCATTATCGAGGCCATCACCCGCAGCGGCTCGATGAATCCGCTGCTCGTGCTTGACGAGGTGGACAAGCTGTCGAGCGATGGGCGCGGCGACCCCGCGAGCGCGCTGCTCGAGGTGCTTGACAGCGAGCAGAACCACGCCTTCCGCGACCACTATCTCGAAATCCCCGTCGATCTGAGCCGCGTCATGTTCATCATGACGGCCAACACGCTCGACACCATCCCGCGTCCGCTGCTCGACCGCATGGAGATCATCGAGATCCCGAGCTATACGGACGAGGAAAAGCTCCGGATTGCCCAGCAGCATCTGCTGCCCAAGGAACGCAAAGCCAACGGCCTGACCGCCGCAGCGCTGCGCGTGGACGAGGACGCGATCCGCGCCGCCATCGCGCGCTACACGCGCGAGAGCGGTGTCCGCTCGCTGGAGCGCCAGCTCGGAAAGCTCTGCCGCAAGGCCGCGATGCAGCTTGCCACAGGCAGCGCAAAGCGCGTCACCGTGACGGAGAAAAACCTTGCAGACTTTCTCGGCACGCCGCGCATCACGCCCGAGCGCATCCCCGAGCGCGATCTTGTCGGCGTGGTGAACGGCCTTGCGTGGACGGAGGTGGGCGGCGAGATCCTGCCCGTCGAGGTCGGCGTGATGGAGGGCAGCGGCAAGCTGGAGCTTACGGGCAACCTTGGCGACGTGATGCAGGAGAGCTGCCGCGCGGCGCTTTCCTGTCTGCGCCAGCGGGCGCAGGAGCTCGGCATCGCGCCGGACTTTTACAAGACGAAGGATATCCACATCCACTTCCCCGAGGGCGCCATCCCCAAGGACGGCCCCAGCGCGGGCATCGCCATTGCGACAGCGGTGCTCTCGACGCTGACGAACCGCCCCGTTCGGCGCGATGTCGCCATGACCGGCGAGATCACGCTGCGAGGCCGCGTGCTGCCGATCGGGGGGCTGCGTGAAAAAACAATGGGCGCGCTGCGCGCGGGCGTACATACGGTCATCATCCCGAAGGACAATGAAAAGGATCTCAATGAGATCGATCCCAGCGTGCGCGAAAAGCTGCGCTTTGTGCCGGTGGAGACGGTGGACGCCGTATTTGCTTCGGCGCTCGTGCTGCCGGAGAAATGCGCCGCGTCCGGCTCGCGGGAGGGCTTTCTTCCCGTGCAGGAGAGCGGCCTTCCCAGCGCTGTGCGCGCATAACGGCCGGCGGAAAGGAGAATGGGACCATGGCGATCAATTTCAACAGGGCTGAGTTCCTCCTCTCCGCGGCGTCGGAGAGGCAGTTCGTGCGCGACGGGATGCCGCAGCTCGCGTTTGCGGGGCGGTCGAACGTCGGCAAGTCCTCGGTCATCAACCGGCTTGTCAACCGCAAGAACTTTGCCCGCGTGGGCGCATCCCCGGGCAAGACCTCGCAGATCAACTACTTCAGGATCGACGGAAAGCTCTATCTTGTCGATCTGCCGGGCTACGGCTACGCTAAAGTCTCCAAGGCTGAGCGCGACCGCTGGGGAAGGCTCATGGAGAGCTATTTCCGGTCGGCGGGGCTTATCCACCTCGGCGTGCAAATCGTCGATGCGCGGCACAAGCCCACGGCGGACGATATTACCATGCACGATTTCTTCGTGCAGACGGGCTGCCCCGTCGTGATCGTTGCCAACAAGCTCGACAAGCTCAAGCCGCGCGAGATCGAGCCGAATCTTGCGCTGATCCGCGAGACGCTGAATTTGCGTGACGATGAACTCGTCATTCCGTTTTCCGCCGAAAAGGGCACGGGCAAGGAGCAGCTCATCGCGGCGATCCTCGACCATCTGAATGACTGAAAAGCAGGACTGCTTAACAGAAAAGCCTCTGTATGGTTTCACCATACAGAGGCTTTTGATCATATTTCCAGGGGGATCACCTGCGCAGCGTCAAAAGCGCGGCGCAGTGGGAGAAGGCTTCAAACGTCAGCGCAGGGAAGTGGAGACACAGCTCGTCATAGACGAAGTAGATCTCGTCCGCATCCCACGCATCGCCCGCGGCGCTTCGGCACGCTTCGAGATCTTCGCGTGTACGGAAGGCTATGTCGCCGATGAAGATGCAGCCATCCTCCCGCAGAAGCGGCAGAAGCGCGTGCAGAAGGTCGACCTTCTGCGCGTCCGTCAGGTGGTGGAGCGAGTAGGTCGCAACGATAGCGTCGTACTGCCGCGCGCAAAGCTCGGGTACGAGACCGTTGGAAAAATCACCCTGATAGAGCTGCGCTTCCGGCATTTTTGCCTGCGCCAGCTCGATCATGCGCGCGGAGAAATCCTGCCCGCAGATCCGGCAGCCCTGCGCATGGAGTCTTGCGGTCAGAACGCCCGTGCCGAAGCCGATGTCCAGCACATCGCGCCCGCTCTGCGCCAGTACGCGCCGGTAGAGCGCGTTCATCATGGCGCGATAGCCGGCGAAGGGATAGCGGCCGTTTTCATCGGAGAGGCCGACGCTCCTGTCGTAGCCGTCGGCCCAGAGGTCGAAGCCGGTGCTGCTCAGCATATCAGTTCTCCTTTCCCTTCAGCGGGGGAAGACCCAGCTCGTAGAACGCCACGGCGCTCGCCGCGGCGACGTTGAGCGAGTCGACGCCGTGATACATCGGAATCTTTACCGTATAGTCGCAGCTGGCGATGGTCGCGGACGCAAGTCCATCGCCCTCCGTGCCCATGACGATGGCGAGCTTCGGCTCTTTCGCAAGACGCGGATCGTCAAGCCGCACAGAATCATCCCGCAGCGCCATGGCGACAGTGCGGAAGCCGAGACCGCGCAGCAGCTGCGTCCAGTCCCCGCCTTCGGGCAGATATGTCCACGGGATGAGGAAGACGTTGCCCATGCTCACGCGCGAGGCGCGGCGGTAGAGCGGGTCGCTGCCCGCGCTCGTGAGCAGCACCGCGTCCATGCCGAGCGCGGCGGCGGAACGGAAGATCGCGCCGATGTTCGTCGGGTTCATCACGTTTTCGAGCACGACGACGCGCCGCGCGCCGCGGCAGACGTCCTCAACGCTCCGGAGCGCCGGACGCCGCATGGCGCAGAGCATCCCACGCGTTAAGTGAAAGCCCGTGAGCTGTGCGAGCACGCTTTCCTCGGCGGCATAGACGGGAATGTCCGCGCGGCAGCGGGCCAGCAGCTCGCGCCCCTTGCCTTCCACGTGCTGCCGCTCCATCAGGAAGGATACCGGCTCGCAGCGCGCGTCCAGCGCGCGGCCGATGACGAGCGGGCTTTCGGCGATGAAGAGCGCGTTTTCGGGATCCGCGCGGTTGAGCAGCTGATTCTCCGTCAGCCGTGCGTACACGTCGAGCGCGGGATCGGAGAAATCGGTGATGTGGTGAACGATGGCCATGAAGCGCTCCTTTATGACTGCAAAATATCCAGCAGCGCCCGCACGTCCGGCAGGACGAACGTCGGCTGCGGCTGCGCCGCGGGCAGGTCCTCCTCCTTCGTCTCGCCCGAGAGGACGAGCAGCGTGTCGATGCCAGCGTTTGCGCCGCTGGCGATATCCGTATAGACGCGGTCGCCGATAAGCAGCGTTTCCTGCGCGGAAACGCCCGCCTGCTGCATGGCGAGCAGCGGCATCGCGGGCTCCGGCTTGCCGATGACGACGGGGCGGCGGCCCGTCGCGCGCCAGAGCATTTCGCACACGCTCCCGCAGTCGGGCACGAAGCCGTAGGACGTGGGGCATACCCAGTCCGGATTCGTGGCGAGATAGGGGACGTTCTTCCCCAGCAGGATGCAGGCGTCCTCCAGCTTTTGGAACGTCAGCTCGGTGTCAAAGCCCATCAGCAGCGCGTCCGCATCCTCACGCGAGGACGCGACGGCAAAGCCCGCTGCGCGCAGCTGCGACTTCATCGATTCTGTGCCGCAGACGTAAAAGCGGCGCGCTTCCATGCCGCGGCCGCGCAGGTGCGCGATGAGCGCGTCGACCGACGTGAGGAAATCCTCCGGCTCCGCCGCGACGCCAAGGCGCGTGAGCCGCTCTACGTAGGCGTCCACGCTGCGCGAGGAATTGTTGGTCAGATACCGGTACTGCCCGCCGCGCGCGCGGATCAGCGCGAGCAGCTCCGGCACGCCGGAAAAGAGCGTGTCGCCGAGGTACAGCGTTCCGTCCAGATCGAAAAGGAAGAGCTTCTTCCGCCTGAGCGCGTCAAGTTCCGCCATGCCTTACGCCTTCTTCTTTCCGTCGATGAAGATGAAGAACAGCGAGCTGACCGCCAGCAGATAGGGATAAAAGAGGTTCGGCATGATCTCAAACGCCGAGACCTGATAGCCAAGGTTATGCGCCGCCGCGATCGCAACGAGCATCTGCGCGCCGTAGGGGATGATGCCCTGGAAGATGCAGGAGAACGTATCGAGGATGGAGGCGGCCTTGCGCGGCGTGATGCCGTATTCCTCGCTCATTTCCTTGGCGATGGGGTTCGCCATGACGATGGCGACGGTGTTGTTTGCGGTCGCAATGTCCATCGCGCCGACAAGCAGCCCCATGCCGAGCAGGCCGCCGCGCCTGCCGCGGAACGCCTTGCGGATCCAGCCGAGCAGCGCCTCGAAGCCGCCGTACTCGCGGATGAGCGCGCAGATGGCGGAGACAAGGATCGCGACCATCGACGTTTCAAACATGCCGGAGGCGCCTGCGCCCATGCTTTCCAGCAGCGCCTTGACCGCGAAGATGCCGGTCTGACCGGTCGCGCCGGTGGCAAGCGTGATGATCGCGCCGGACACGATGCCGGTCAGCAGCACGAGAAAGACGTTGATGCCGATGATGCCGCCGATGAGCACGAGCACGTAGGGGATGATCTGGATGAGGTTATAGGCGGGGATCTCCGCGGGCGTCACGTCGGCGTTCAGCGTCAGCACGAGGATGAGCGCGAGCGCTGCGAGCGCGGCGGGAAGGGCGATGTGGAAATTCTCGCGGAATTTGTCCTTCATCGCGCAGCCCTGACCGTTGCAGGCGGCGATGGTCGTGTCGGAAATAAAGCTCAGGTTGTCGCCGAACATCGCCCCGCCCATGACGGAGCCGATGCACAGCGGCAGAGAATAGCCGCTCGCGGCGGCGATGGGGATGGCGATGGGGGTGATGAGCGTGATGGTGCCGACGCTCGTGCCCATGGCGGTGGAGACAAAGCAGCTGACGACGAACAGCACCGCCACGGCAAACTGAGAGGGAATGATCGAGAGCATGAAGTAGGCCACGCTCTCCGCGCTCGAGCGGCCCACCACGCCGACAAAGATACCGGCGGCAAGGAAGATGAGCAGCATCGTGACGATGTTCTTATCGCCGATGCCGCGGCCCATCAGCACGAGCTTGTCGTCAAACGAGAGCGCGCGGTTCTGCGCGCAGGCGACCAGCAGCGCGACGAGGAAGATGACCACGATGGGGATGGAATAAAAACCCATCGGGATCCTGAGCGCATATTCAAATATGAGCCCCAGCCCCAGATACAGGAACAGGAACACGAGGATCGGCAGCAGCGCCGCGGGATTGGATTTCCTTTGCATGATGATAACTCTCTCTTTCTCCAGAATACACAGCAAAATACAGAAGAAGACGTCTCGCGGAGAGGAGACGTCTTCTTTGCGATGTGAATTATTATAAGAAACATGGCGTTTCTTGTCAAGCAATTGCGGCAAAAAGCACAAAAAAGCGCTTGACAGACGCGCTCTAATCTGTTAGTGTGAGCATATACTCTAACGGATTAGAGAGGAGAGAGACATGGAGACGCCGAAGATATTTGAGAGCGAATACCGCTTCTGCGAGATCCTGTGGGCGCACGAGCCGGTAAAGAGCCGCGAGCTGGTCGAGCTGTGCGCCGAAAGCCTTGGCTGGAAGCCGACGACGACCTACACGGTCATCAAGCGGCTTTCCGAGCGCGGCGTGCTGAAAAACGAGAACACCGTCGTCACCTCGCTCGTCTCGCGGGATGAGGCGCAGACCGCCGAGATCGACGAACTGGTGGATAAGCGCTTCGGCGGCTCGCTGCCCGCGTTTGTCGCGGCCTTTGCCAAATCCCGCCGCGTGAGCGACGAGGAATTGGACGAGGTGCAGCGGATGATCGCGCGCTTCAGGGAGGGACAGGCACATGACTGACCTCTTTTTGAAGATCGTCAACCTGAGCATCAGCGCGGGCTGGCTGATCCTTGCGGTGCTCGCGGTGCGCTTCGCGCTCAAAAAAGCGCCGAAGTGGGTCATGCCGCTCCTGTGGGGCGTGGCCGCGCTGCGGCTCGTCTGCCCGCTTTCCATCGAGAGCGCGCTCTCGCTCATCCCGAGCGCCGAGACGATCCCGCCCGAGGTCGTACACTTTGACCCGAGCCCGAGTATCGCAAGCGGCGTGCCCATCATCGACGAGACGGTCAACCCCATCATCAGCGAGAGCTTTGCGGCGCCGGCCAATACGGGCGCGAGCGTCAACCCGCTGGATATGTTCACCTTCGTGATGGCGTGGGTATGGCTCGCCGGTATGGCCGCGCTGCTGATCTACGCGCTCGTTAGCGCGGGAAAGCTGAAAAAGAAGCTCGCAACGGCGATCTTGCTGCGGGACAACATCTATGAGAGCGAATTTGTCGATTCGCCGTTTGTCTTCGGCGTGGTGAAGCCGAAAATTTACCTCCCCTTGCACATGGACGGGGGGACGGCGGCGCACGTCATCGCGCACGAGCGTGCGCACCTTGTCCGCCGCGACCACTGGTGGAAGGTGATCGGCTACCTCGTGCTTGCGCTGCACTGGTTCAACCCGCTCGTATGGCTGGCCTACATCCTCTTCTGCCGCGACATCGAGCTCGCGTGTGACGAGAGAGTTGTGAAGGGGCTGGACGGCGCGGAGCGCGCGGACTATTCGCAGGCGCTGCTGTCCTGCGCCGCGCAGGGAAGAGCCATTGCAGCCTGCCCGCTGGCATTTGGCGAGGGGAACATCAAAACGCGCGTGAAAAGCGCGCTGAACTATCGAAAGCCCGCGTTCTGGGTAGCCGCGGCGGCAGTGCTGGCGGTTGTGATCGTGGCCGTGTGCTTTTTGACCGATCCGGAGCAGGATATTTTCAAGGACGGCGGCTTCGAGATCGCCGAGGTCGTTTACACCGCGCCGGATTACGCCTACGATACGACGATCCTGACGCTGCCGCGCGGCGTGGAACTGACGGAGCATCGGGACGGCTGGCAAACGGTCAGGAGCATCCGCATCTACGGCGGGCTGACGGGCGAGAGCGGTACGCTCTGGCCGGCCGAGATCAATGCGCTGCGCGCGGAAAAGGGAAGCTGCTACAAAAAAGCGGAGGAGGAGACCCTGTTCGCCGACGGCTGGCGCGGCGGTATGAGCGCCGAGGCGCTGCGGCGCGGCAACGCCAAGGTCTGGCGCGCCGACAGCGGACAGTACGGCGACTGGAGCGAGGAGTTCTGGATCTTCCAGCAGAAGGACGGAACGGTCTACCTTGCGAGCATCCCGCGCCGCGAGACGGCGTTTCGCTGGGTCTTCCGCCTTGCGCGGCAGGACAGCCCGCTGGCGGCGCTTGCCCCGACCTATCAGCTTTCCTACGCCGCCTTTGACTCCCCCGCCTATGACGAGGGCTATGACGAGGTATTTGCGGACTTTTCCCTGCGGCTCGCGCTTTCTACGGACGAGAACGGCGGCATGACCGCCGTGCTGTCGGACGGGGAGTGCTGCTACTCCTGCTCGAACTGGGAGGAGATCGACCTCAACTACACGAATTTCGACAGCCAGTTTGCAAGCGGCGATTCCGACTGGTATGGCTGGACGAATGTGAACGCCGCGCAGCTGCGCAGGGGCAATGCCCGCGCGTGGCGCGGCACGGTGAGCGCGGAGGACACCGACGCGATGATCCCGCACGCGGCGATCCTGCGGCAGGACGAGCTTGCGCCGATGATGCGGTGGCTCCTTCTGCAGCAGACGGACGGCAGCGTCTACCTCGCGCTGGGCTATGCCTCCGGCGTGACGTATCCTTATCGCTGGTGCATCCGGCTTTATGAAAATGACTACGGACTCGCGCCGAACTATGTCCTCGGCCGCGTCATTTTCGATTCGCCGCACGGGCAGCGGACCTATGACGAGGTGCTCGACGGGCAGGCGCTGCGGCTGACGCTCTCGCGCGATCAGCGCTGGGCGCTCTCCGCCGTGCTGGCGGGCGAGGGCTGCTCGTATCCCCGTTCGTACTGGCAGGAGATCGTGCTGACGAAGGATAAGTTCGACGATCGCTTTGCCCATGATGCGATCGAGCTGGTGGGCGGCCGGAGCGCCTGGGCGGAAGGGTTCAGCCCCGAAGTGCTGCGCAGAGAGAATTACCGCGCATGGCACGGCACCTACACAGACGCCGACCGCGCGGCCACCGTCTCCCGCGCGGAAAGCGCGGGGCAGGACGAGCTGGCACGGCTCGGCCACTGGCTGCTTCTGCAGCAGACGGACGGCAGCGTTTACCTCGTTCTGAGCGAGAACGCGTTTCAGGACTATCGCTGGGTCGTCGCGCTGGACCCGAGCAGCGGCGGCGCAGCCATCACATATGAGGAGGAGGGCGCGTCCTATGGCGTGGAGCTCGCCGCCGCCGACCTTGACGGCGACGGTCTGCTGGAGCGCCTGGTCTACAGCAGGACGGATGCGGGCGAATATCTGCTGCGCGTCTGCAAGGGCGACGAGGAGCTGTGGCACGAGACGCTGCGGACGCAGGAAGCGGCGGTCTCCACCGCGTACTTCCTCTGCCGCGAGGGAGGACGCGACATGCTGCTGGAATACAACGTGGTCGGCAGACAGGGAAATGATGACCATTACGCCTACTACTACGGCCTTCTGACCTTTGAAAACGGCAGACAGAACATTCAGGAAAACAACATTGCCAGCATCTACCTGAAGCCCAATCCCAGTCAGAGCGGAGAGTGGACGGCGGAGCACCAGCAGTTTGCGGCGCGCGTGAACGCGCTGATGGACAGCGGCACGCTGGTCATCGCAGCGTGGGGCGGGGAGCTTTATCTGCGCGGCGACGCGGCGGACTTCCGCTGCGTCTCGCCGTTCGGCGAGAACAGCACGAGCTGGGTCGACAGCGCGCTTCTGCGGCTCACGGGCGGGAATATCCGCGTGACGAAGGATGCGAGCGCCTTTTACGGCACAAAGCAGAAGACCTACAGCGGCAGGGCGGCGGACAACGACAATGCTCTTTCGCTGCTGCGCGGCCAGTTCGCATGGGACGATGTGACGGACGGCGGATCGCACACGCCGGATGCGGCGGCCTACCGCGTGGAGCTTTCCGGCGGCAACTGCATCCTGACGCTCTGGGAGGGCTGCGACTACGCCCGCCTTCAGGACGCGAACGGCGGTATCCACTGGCTCTCCGGTGCGCTGGGCCGCGAGAAAAACGACGGCGTTTCGGCGGCGGAGCTGGTGAACAGACTGTTCCTCAAGCTGGAGTTCGACTATCTCTACGCCGCGATCCCCGACTATCATACCTCCGGCTACGCCCGCGAGGTGCTCGCAGACTGGGAGCCGATCTACGCCGAGGGCGACTGCTGGGTGCGCTATACGAACGGTGAAACGAGCGTGCAGGTCTACCATAGCGCTGCGGAGGACAGCGACGCTGCCGTGCGCTTTTCCACCACGGATCCGAACTACGAGACATCGCGTCAGATCAGCCCCGCGCTGCCCGGCGGGGTATGCGTCGGCACGCCGCGCGCACAGGTGCTTGACACCTATGCCGAGCTGAGCGACGAGCCCTACTGGGACTATGAGGGCGACTACCTCTGGTATGGCGAATGGATGGAAACGGGGCTTGGCCGCGCGATGATCTTCTGGTTCGAGAACGGCAAGGTATCGCGCATCGAGCTGAACAACATGTTCAACTGATCCCGCCGCGCGGAGAAAATGAAAAGCGCCCCTCTCTTTTTTAAGAGAGGGGCGCTTCTGCGTCTCATAAAGCAGTGAAATTCTACCATTGGTTAAAAAATAAATCAACTAATTATACTTCTGGTGGCTGTTCAACGCGCGCAGGGCGCGTTATACTGAGGGCACAACAAAAAACAAGCGGCGAGACACCGCGGCCCTCAGGGCCGGAAAGGATGCAAACCATGGAAAACAAGACTGCCGATCATATCCGCTTTTACCGCAAGCAGAAGGGGCTGACGCAGGAGCAGCTGGCTGAGGCGATGGGCGTTTCCGTCGCGGCGGTGAGCAAGTGGGAGCAGGGGCAGAGCCTGCCGGAGATCCCGATGCTGATGGAGCTGGCGGACTTCTTCGACCTTTCGGTCGACGCGCTGCTGGGCTATCGGCTCCGCGCGAACGACCGCAAGAGCGTGAGTGAGCGGCTGCGTGCGCTGCGCCGAGAGGAAAAGGTTGATGAGGGGATCAGCGAGGCGGAGAAGGCGCTGCAGAAGTATCCGAACACCTTCACCGTTGTCTACGAAAGCGCGATGATGTTCGACTTTGCGGGGATGAAGCGCAAGGACAAGAAGCTGCTGAACCGCTCGCTTGACCTGTTGGCCCATGCGTGCCGCCTGCTGCCGCAGAACACCGATCCCGAGATCAGCGAGCTGTCGATCAAGCTCAGCATGGCGGATGTGCTGTTCGAGATGGAGGAATTTGACCGCGCGCTTGCGATCCTCAAGGAGAACAACGCCTGCGGCTTCCTTGATGCGCAGATCGGCAATCTGCTTGCGGGGCTCAAGGGTCGGCGCGAGGAGAGCATGCCGTATCTTTCGATGGCGCTGCTGCGCGGCGTGACGATGCTGGTGCGCACGGGCGCGGGATTTGCGGGCGTTTTTGAAGCGCGCGGCGATACGGGCGCGGCGCTGGATATCCTGCAATGGCTGCTCACGATGCTGGATGGGCTGAAAAAGCCCGGCGAGATCAGCGAGCTGGACAAGATCGGCGCGCTTTTCCTCGCGGCGCGCGCTCAGCTATTCTACAGCCGCGCGGATATTCCCGCGGCGCGCGGGGAGCTTGCGCGGGCAAAGGCGCTGGCGAGGGCGTATGACGCCGCGCCCAGCCACAAGGCGGAGAATATCCGCTTCTACGAGGGCAGAGAGACGGTCGGCATTTACAGCGAGCTTGGCGACAGCGCGATGGAGGCGGCGTTCCACTCGTTCTACGGCGACAGCGGCACGGAGGAGCACAAGACCTTCTGGGAGAGCGTGGAATAAAGGGAAAAGCGTCGGGCCAGCCCGACGCTTTTTCTTATGAGATCGAGACGACGAGATGCCAGACGGCGTCGGTGAGATAGTAGCCGAGGATTGCCGAGACGAGGTTCGCCGTCAAGGCGTAAGCTGCGGCGCGCTTTTTGCTGTGCCCCTCCAGCATGCCGCAGCCGGCATAGAGATAGGCTTCGACAATGAGGATGAGCAGCTCTGCGGGAAGGAAAATGACGAGGTAGCCGAACATACTCAGACCGCGTTGAATGGCATATTTCGAGGAAGCAATCGCCAGAAGTCCCTGTGTGATGAGGTTGACAAACAGGAATGCCATCCAGTTTTGCTTCCACGAATACTGAAACAGCAGCAGGATGATCCCCTCAATTAAGAGTGTGGGCACGAGCGTTGCAAAGAATTGCAGCAGATAGCCGGGGATGGTCGAGGGCACGGAAACGGTGACCGCCGACGGATCCTCCGACCAGCTGACCGTAACGGATGATTGCAGCACGCGGCGATTGAGCACATCGGAGACCCAGACCTTGCCGGACTCGGTGACGAGGAGGATGCGATAGGTGCTCGGCACGCCGACGTAGCCGAACCAGTGCAGCGCATTGCCGGAGGCGTCGCTGCCTCTTGAAAAGAGATGGCTGAAGATCGGCGCGCCGAAGGTTCCCTGTGCCGTGCAGGCGTGCCATCCGGCGGGGATGTTGTCGAGCAGCAGGGCGAGAAGCTCTTTGTTGAGCGGGACGGTGCTCTCGCTGCCGTCGCTGTTCGTGATGACGGTGCTCTGCCTCAGGCTGCTGTTACCCTTGCTCGCGTCCCAGTCGCCCTCGGCGAGCAGGTCGAGGTAGTACGGCTCCTGCGGCGCGTTTTTGACGCGCACGGTGAGCTGGGGCTTCGGCCCGAAGTCGGCGAGGGCAAAGGTCGTGAGCGCAAGAGATGCAATGAGCGCAAAAACAAGCGCGAGAAACGGCTTTCTTTTCATCGTGTTCCTCCTTTTGCGTGGGGGGCTTTTCCATCTTCCTCATCTTTAGACGAAGCGCGCGGCGGAAAAGTTCCCGCCGCGCGCGTTTTTCTGCGAGCCGTTACGCCCAGGTGAAGTTCTCCTCGCCCGCGAGCTGGGCGAAATGGTACTTGACGATGCCGAGATCCATTTTGCTGTATGCGCCGCCGAGGCTCTCGGCCTTGACCGTGCCGTCCGGCAGGAGCGTGAAGCGGAAGCGCTGCTGGTTGACCGCCGTGGGCGCGAGCATGGCTGCCTTCATGCCGCGGCCGAACCACTCGGGCATCGTGCCGCTTGCGCGGCAGCATTCGCGCAGCGGACGGCTCTCGTGCTCAACGCCCTGTGTCTCGCCGCAGCCGAGGGCGATGACCGCGCGCAGCTCCTCGCCCTTATCGACGAGGATGTTCTTTTTTGCCTGGCCGCGGCTGAACGTCAGGCCGACCCAGCAGGAGTTCAGCCCCAGCATCTGTGCGAGCAGCACGACGCGCTCGCCGTACCAGCCAAGCTTTTCATCAAGATCGCGGCTCTTTTTGCCGACCAGCGCGATGTAGTTATGTACGCCGGTGAATTTGCCGTAGTGTGCCATGAAGCCGCCGAAGGCGTCCGGCTCGTCCGTGATGAGCTGGAGGTGCAGGCCGCCCTCCTCGTTGCACTGAGCAAGCTCATCGCGCAGACGCTTGACGGTTTCGGCATCGATGGGGGTGTCGAGATAGGCGCGCACGCTGTGGCGCGCAAGGATCGCTTCGAGCATGGTCATAGGGATTCCTCCTATCAACGCTTTGTGCCCGCATTATAACATGATTTTCTGGAAATCCATAGTGCTTTTTTAAAATTATTGACATTTTGCTTTCGGCGGCGCAGCCCTCTTGCACTTTGATGCAAATGTGCTACAATAAAGAAAAAGACAATGGGGGGATTCTATGGACTGGTATGCGATCCGACAGACGCTGACGCCGCTGGAGAGGGAGCCGGCGGCGGACGAGGCGGCAGTGCTGCTGCTCACCTCGGATGAGCTTGCGCACCTGCAGGAGCCTTCGGAGCTGGCTGAAGTGCTCGTGCACACGCCGGGCGCGCGGGACGCGCGCGTGTGCAAGGCGGAGGTGCGCTCCAACTATCTGTCGGGCACGCTGTCCCTCCCGGAGCACGGCAGAGACGGCGGACGGATCGGCTGCGGTTATCTTGTTACGCGCGAGCGAGTGGTGCTGGTGGATGACGGCGGGACGATGGAGGCTCGGATCAGGCATATTGTAAAGGAAAAGCGCCTGACGGAGAAAAGCGTTGGGCATTTTCTCTATCATTTCTTTGAGCTGCTGATCGCAAAGGACCTGCACCATTTGGAAGAGATCGAGGACCGTGCGGCAAAGCTGGAGGACCGTGTGCTCGCGGGCGAGCTGGAAAACTTCAGCGCGCCGATGAGCGCGCTGCGCAAGGAAGCGATGGCATGGTACCGCTATTATTCTCAGCTCGATGACGTGGCAAGCGAGCTGTGCGAGAATGAAAACGGATTTTTCTCTGACGAGGAATGCAGGCTGTTCCGCCTGTTTGAAGAGCGTGTGATCCGCCTGCGCGAGGAATCGCAGCTGCTGCGCGAATACTGCGCTCAGCTCCAGTCGCTGTTCCAGTCGGAGATCGACATCCGGCAGAACCGCATCATGCAGATCCTGACCATCGTGACGACGATTTTCCTGCCGCTGACGCTGCTCGTCGGCTGGTACGGCATGAATTTTACCGGCATGCCGGAGCTGCAATGGAAGTACGGCTACCCAGCCGTCATCCTTGTGAGCATTGCTGTGGTGGCGCTGAGTCTGTGGGTGTGCAAAAAGAAGAAATTCTGGTAAGAAAAAAGGAACGGCGCGAGCCGTTCCTTTTTCTTTTGATAGAAGTTATTTCTTGTCGAAGTAATAGTCGCGGAAGTTGTGGTACTGCGCGGCGTAATAGCGCAGCAGGCGGTAGAGCCGTGCGGGCGGCAGGTCGCCCTTGCAGAAGAGCGTGTGCGTGCCCTTGAAGGCGCGCAGCTCCCCGGAAAGCTCGGGATCCTTTACATAGCGGCGCAGGATGCCGGTCGGCACGTTCTGCCAGAGGGAGACGGTGTGGCTGTAGACGCACTCGTCCCGCCGACCGTAGACAATGTCGTCGGCCAGAAGCTTCATCATGTTCAGCCCCGCCGCGCGGCAGAAGTAGCTGCTGCGGCCAAGGCGCGGATTGATCTCAAAGAGCACATAGCGGCCCGTGCGGCAGTCGTACTTCATGTCGATGTTTGAAAAGCCGACGTAGCCGAGCTTTTCAAGAAATTCCTGCATCCGGTCGTACAGCGTCTGATCGCCGCGCGAGAGGATGGCGGCATAGTTGCCGACGGACTTGGGGTCGTAGTATTCCAGCACCGGCTGGCCGAGGCACATCGCGCGCACATGACCGTCGGGGTCTGAATAGCTGTTGAGCACGCGCATCGCGTCGTCCCCGCCGGGGATGAATTCCTGCAAAATGAGCTTGCCGCGGTAATCCGACGCGTTCATGTGCCCGACCATCTCAAGGTACTGCGCCTTCGTGTCGAAGAAGAAGACCTTCTTCTGCCCTTCAAAGTGGCAGCGCAGATAGTCGAGCGCGTTGGAGTTTTCGGGCTTGACGACAATGGGAAAGTCGAACGGCAGACGCTCGACAACGCTCTCGCGCTCCTCGGGAGAGGCGACGACGGTCTTGGGATAGTCCATGCCGTACTGTTCGCAGAGAGCGTAGAACCTGTCCTTCGTGTCGAACGTCTCGAGCAGCTCCTCGGAGATGAAGCGGTTGGCGATCAGCCCCTCGAAGTGGTCGTAGTGGCGGCAGAGGAGACCCGTGTAGTAGTCCGAACAGGGGATGACGAGCAGCTTTTCATAGTGCGCGGCACACTCCCGCAGCACATTCAGCAGCGCGTCGGGGAAGACCTCCTCGCGCTCGAGCGCGGGAATGATGCGGCAGTCGAACAGGTGCGAATGGCGCGTGGGAACGAGCTGCTGCGTGCAAAGCAGCAGCGGCGCGACGCGATACGCCTCCTGAAAGAGCCGCGCCGTACCGTAGGCGTTCTCGTCGCTGCCGAGGATGATGGGGAGAAAGTCCTGCCGCTTCCGCTCGCGCGTGAGCGCGGCGGAGACGGGATGCGCCGCGTCGTACTCGGCGAGGTATTTGAGCGTCAGCTCTACGTCGCTCGGGTAGGGAACGAAAACGCTGCCGCGCTTCATCGTCGTCTCCTCGCCCTTGCCGGTGAGCAGAAGGACGCGCGGGCCGCGATCGTCAAAAATGGCGCGGCGAATGCACGCGGCGCGGTCCTCAAGCACCAGATGCGGGCAGGCGACGTGCTTTTCGATGTCGGCGGCGATCTGCGCGAACGGCTCCTCGCCGGAGTCCTCCTCGGTGATGTAGACAAAATCGCAGTTCTGCCCGCTCAGCTCGCCGAGATCCTTCCTGCGCTGGAGGGCATGGGAGCCGGGGCAGCCGAAAATGGAGATCATTTTCCGGTTGGGGTATTCGATCTTCGTCGAGCGGTAGAGCGCGTCGAAGCTCATGCGGTTGTGCGCATAGTCGACGATGACGGTGACATTTTTGTCGCGGCTCTCGTAGATCTGCATACGTCCCGCGGCGCGCGCCTTGCGCAGTCCCGAACGAACATATTCCTCCGGCACGTCGAGCGCCATGCAGATCGCCATGGCGGCAAGCGCGTTGGAGACATTGAAAAGCCCAGGCATGGTGATGGAAAATTCGCCGCTGTACTTCGGCGAGACGACAGTGAAATAAAGCCCGTCCGCGCGCTTTTCCGTGTGCTTGCAATAGACGGTGTCCGTCTCGTGCGAGCCGAACGTGATGAGCTTGCAGCGTCCCTTTGCATATTGAACGACGCGCTCGGCGTGCTTTGCGTCGGTATTGACGCAGCCGAAGCGGCAGGAATCAAAGATCTTGAGCTTGGAGGCAAAGTAATCCTCAAAGTCCGGATGCTCGATGGGGCTGATGTGGTCGCTGCCGATATTCAGAAACGCGCCGACGTCGAACGTGATGCCGCGCACGCGGCCGTACTTGAGCGCCTGAGACGAGGCCTCCATCACAAGATGCGAAATGCCGGACTCATAAGCGTTTTCAAAGTGCCGGTAGAGCTCGAGCACCTCGGGCGTGGTGATGTGGGACTCCTCGGTGCCTTTGCCGTCGTAGTTGTCGATCGAGGAGAGAATGGCGCACTCGGGCTTGTTTTCCGCGCGCAGCCAGTCGTTGAGGATATAGCGCACATAGTAGGCGGTGGTGCTCTTGCCCTTGGTGCCGGTGATGCCGACGCTCGTGAGCTTGTCCGTCACATGATCGTAGAAGAGCTGGCCGAGCACGACGAGAGAATAGCGGATGTCGCTGACGAGGATGCAGGGGGCGTCTGTATCGTGCTGCCGCTCGGCGACATAGGCGATCGCGCCGCGCGAAAGCGCGTCGCGGAGGTATTCCTCTTTGAAATGGGCGCCCTTGCAGATGAAAAGCGCGTTTGCGCCGAGCGCGCGCGTGTCGTAGGTCAGGCATTCGACCCCACGCGGCATCAGCCCGTCCGGCACGGTGCAGCCGGTCAGGATGCCGGCATCGCGCAGCGCGCCGATATATTCTTTCAGGGTGTGGACGGTGTTCATAAGCGGCTCCTTTGGGTCTTGCTTTTTCGGCAGGACTCGCTAAAATATAGAAAGCAAATTTTTTCCGAAAGGGGAAGCTGAAAAATGACTTATCAGGAAGTGCTGGAAAACGCGAGGACCTGCATCGGCCCTTACTGCAAGGCGTGCAGCGACTGCAACGGCAAGGTCTGCCGCAACACGATGCCGGGTCCCGGCGCCAAGGGCGAGGGCACGGGCTTCATCCGCAACGCGGAGAAGTGGCGCGCGCTCTGCCTGAACATGGATACGATCTGCGAAAACGCGCCGGTCGACACGTCGCTCACGCTTTTTGGCCGCACCTTTGATATTCCGGTGTTCGCCGCGCCCATCGGCGCGATGCGCCTGCACTACGGCGACAAGTACGACGATCTTGCCTATAATGATATCCTGATCCGCGCGTGCGCAAACGCGGGCATCCTCGCTTTCACCGGCGACGGCACCGACCCGAAGGTCGTCGAGGGCGCGGCAAAGGCGCTCAAGGGCAGCGGCGGCTGCGGCGTGCCGACCATCAAGCCGTGGGACATGGATACCATCCGCGAAAAGCTCGCGCTCGTGCAGGAGGCCGGGCCTTTCGCCGTCGCCATGGACATCGACGCGGCGGGGCTGCCGTTTTTGCAGGGACTCACGCCGCCGGCGGGCAGCAAGAGCGTGGAGGAACTGAAGCAGATCGCTTCCTGGGCGGAGCGTCCGTTCATCCTGAAGGGCATCATGACCGCGCGCGGCGCGCAGAAGGCGCTTGAGGCCGGTGCAAGCGGCATCGTCGTTTCAAACCACGGCGGGCGCGTGCTCGACCACTGCCCCGCGACGGCGGAGGTGCTGCCGGAGATCGCGGACGCGGTCGGCGGCAGAATGACCATCCTCGTCGACGGCGGGATCCGCACAGGCGTCGATATCTTCAAGGCGCTCGCGCTCGGCGCGGACGGCGTGCTCATCGGCCGCCCGTTCGTCACCGCCGTGTACGGCGGCGGGGAGGAGGGCGTGGCGCTCTACGTCCAGAAGCTCAAGGCGGAGCTGGCCGACACGATGCGCATGTGCGGCGCGCACACGCTTGCGGAGATCGAACGCTCGATGCTCTACGGCTTCTGAGCGCTACGACAATATAGTATAGCACCGCACAAAAGCGCTGACAAGGGATAATCCGGTAATTTCCAAACGAAGAGGGCCGCATATACGCGGCCCTCTTTTGTCTACATATATAGATAAATATGGAAAATATCTGCGAAAACGGGAACCAAATCCTGCCGCCGCGCGTCTATATCAACAAAAGCCTTTCCAAAAAGAAAGATGGAGGAGAGAAACGATGAAAAAGACGACGGGACGCATCCTGCTCACAGCGCTGACGGCGCTGGCGCTGCTGCCGACGCTCGGCGGCTGCGCGCAGGAAAAGCAGGAGGATACCGAACAGAATGACTTGCAGGCGCGCGAAGCGGTTGCGCAATGCTGCGCGGATATCTTCGGCAGCGCGGAGGAAACGGGCGCTTACCACATCCGCGTGACGGATGAGCTGGACGGCGGGCGCGTGGACGAATACGACTGCGCGCGCGGCGCGGATGAATGGGGCTATGACAATTCGCCGGTGTATGCGCTCACCGAGCCGTCGATGTACGGCGACGAGCCGTGGTATGCGGCGACAGAGCAGGACTGGGAAGCCTGCCGGAACGGGATCGCTGCGGAGATCTCCTATGGAGCGGACGCGATCGCATTCATTCCGCCCTGGGGGCCGATGAAAATGTATGCAGACCGTGAAGCGGAGTACGAGCATCCGGGCGGCAATGTGCTCCGCCTGACAAGAAACGGCGAGATCACTTATTATAAAAGCAGTACGGCGCATGCGGCGCAGCTGCTGTTCGGCTATGCACAGAGCGCGGTGATGGAAAAGCTGTACGACCTGTATGTGGACGGAACAGAGACGGACTATGAGACGATCGCAAACGACTTCTGCGCGCAGTTCGCTGCCAATCTGAACGCCGCGCCGCGCTGGTTCAACGGAAAACCGGATGACGCGGCGGCGCCGGTGAAGGAGCGCGTGTTCGATGCGTATTACGGAACGGACTATCCGAACTTCTGCTTTGGCTTCGGCGTGATGATGCGCTTTGACGAGCCGGAGTCCTCACAGCGCTACAACTGGGAGGCCGGCAGCGGCATGATCGAGCCGACGGGCGAGGGCGAGTACGGCGATTATTTCGGCTGGGGCATGGCTGCGGACGCGTGCAGGGGTGAAGAGGGGAATTGGTATATTGACGGCACATGGACGGGCGGCGGCGCGGTCTGGCTGCCCTATATCGGCCGCAGCCTGGATTCGGATCAGCAGGAGGCGACGGCATCGCAGCTTGCAGAGTGCTGGTTTCTGTCGTCGGGCGAGTCGCACGAGTGGCGGCTCCCCAATATGATTTACGACCGCCCGGGCGCGGAGGTGCGCGAGATGTTCGCCGCGCTCACGCCGGAACAGGCAGCTGAGCTGGAAACAGGGCTGCGTGCGGTGTGGGACGATCCGACCCGTGCCGAGATTTTCCCAGGCGGCTTTGATGCCAAGCTGAGCGGGGACTGAAGCGGCACTGGGAATCATTGCATTTGCAATCCGTGGCGAAACAGGGTAGGATAGGAACCGTTCTTGCAAGACATATTCCATATGCGAGGAGGTTTGACGCCATGTTTTTTAACTGCGGCAGCTTTGATTGCAGCAGCCTGATTGCGATGCTGTGCCAGCTCTTCGGCGTTTGCAACGGCTAAGAGTGAAAATGAAAAGGGGGACGGAAGTACGGCTTCCGTCCCCTTTTGCTGCGAAAAACACACTTTTTTGCAGAGCTAAAAATCTTTTTGAAGAAAAAAGGAAAAATTTGAAAAAAGGTGTTGACAAAGTAGGGGAGAGGTGGTAAGATAACGACTGTTCCGCGGTTGGAGCGTGCACCTTGTAAATTAAACAACGAAACTTTGACAAGCACCAGATGATACTGTCAGAAATGACAGAGCTTGCGAGGAAGACGGTTGAGTCAATTACGTCGGAATCGTAAGGATAAAAAGTTTTAAGCTATGACAAATAGCTCGATAAAGATTTGAAGAACTTCGGTTCTTTAGATACCATTTTATTGAGAGTTTGATCCTGGCTCAGGACGAACGCTGGCG
>CAKTLG010000015.1 GCA_934572465.1 uncultured Oscillospiraceae bacterium | reverse complement strand
CAACAACTTGCCCATGAGGCCCCTCCACTGGCTTTCCCCCACCGAGTTCGCTGTCCAATATGTTTGACAAACCTACAGCGTTCATAATAAGCGCCGGAAGAAAACGGCATGGAGGGCCGCCGCATTGCCGCGCGGCCGAAGGAGGGCACGATGGAGCTGATCGTCAAGCGCTTTGAGGAGCTGAGCGCGCAGGAGCTGTTTGAGATCTACAAGCTGCGCGTCTCGGTCTTCGTGGTGGAGCAGAACTGCCCCTATCAGGAGGTGGACGACGCGGACAAGCGCGCCGTACACGTCTGGCTTCAGGACGAAAACGGCATCGCGGCGTATCTGCGCGTGCTCGAGCCGGGCGCGGTGTTCCCCGAATGCGCCATCGGGCGCGTGATCGCCGTGCGCCGCCGCTGCGGGCTGGGCACGCGCATCGTTTCCGAGGGCATCCGCGCCGCGCAGACGTATTACGGCGCGCGGGAGATCCGCATCGAGGCGCAGACCTACGCGCGCGGACTCTACGAAAAACTCGGCTTCCGGCAGACCTCGGCGGAGTTTCTGGAGGACGGCATCCCGCACATCGGAATGCTCTGGCGCGAAAATGCGTGATATGATCAAAAGAAGCAAAATTTGTGCTTGCAATTTGGAGAAAAGCGTGATATCATCCTTTTTGGCTTTTTGACAAAGCACATTTGGATCGGAAAGAGGTGAACACGAGCAATGAAGGAAGGAATCCATCCCAATTATCAGCAGACTACTATTACTTGCGCCTGCGGTAATGTGATTGAGACAGGTTCCACCAAGCAGAATATCAAGGTGGAAGTGTGCTCTAAGTGTCACCCCTTCTTCACTGGCAAGCAGAAGCTGGTCGATACCGGCGGTCGCGTCGCCAAGTTCAACAAGAAGTTCGGCCTGAACTGATCTTGATCACAAAAAGGAAAGCAGCTCTGCTACGGCAGAGCTGCTTTTTTCTGCATTTTCAGGAGAGCGCTCAGTTCTCCGCGTCGGAAAACTCGACGATAAAGGGAAGCGGATCGCCGTATTTAAGGTATTCCGTCAGCTCGTAGTTCTGGCCGCCGGCGATGGCGCGCACCTGAAAGAGCCGCGCGCGCAGAACGCCGGCATGCTCCTCCAGCTCGACGACAAGCTCGCAGACGAGCGGCGTTTCCTCGATCGTCAGCAGAAAATCGAGCGAGGCGGCGTTCTCGGCGTAAAAGAGGTACCAGTCGTCCAGCCCCTCCTCATGGGGCGGGGGAATGATCGCCATGGCGGTATCGCCGGAGTGGAGACCGGCGCGCTCCTCCGCGGTGAGCGGACGCGCCGTGAGCGGCACGCGCGCAAGCTCCTCGCCGCCGCAGACGTATGCAAGGTGAGCGCCGTCGATCCACGCCGGCAGCGCGCCGCGCGTGAAGCGGCCGATGGCTTTTTCGCTGCCTTCGTAAGCGTTGGCAAAGTGATACTGCCACGGTCCCGCGCCCTCGTCGGAGTCCGGCGGGAGCGTGTCGGGCAGCTCGCGGGAAAAGCCGAGTATGGGGGAAAAGTCGAGCAGCTGCGGGAAATATTGCAGCTTGAGATCGCTGATCTTGCCAAGCTCCTCCGACCGCGTCTCGCCGTGGCGCTTGAAGTAGACGCTGACGTCGAACTCGTCGCTCAGCGGCAGCGTCACGTCGCCGTGCAGATACCCGAAGCCGTCCTGCGAAAGACCGGCGGAGTAGCCCTGCCGATAGCTGTCGAGCGGCGAGGAATTGCCCTGGTCGATGAGACCGATGCTGACGAGCGTTTCCTCGTCGAGCATTTTCGGCAGCAGGGAAAACGCGATGGTGCACTCCTGCTTTTTGAAGTCGACGTTCGTGACCTCGTAGCTGTACTGCGAGATCAGGCTCGACTCGCGCTCCAGGATGTCCGAGACATTGCTGCTGATGCCGCTGATCTGGTTCGAGAGGCTGTTCTGCACGTTGTAGAGCTGGCCGCGAAGGTCGTTTACCTGCGTGCTGAGCGTGTTGATGCGGCTGTTGTAATGCGCGCCGACGGCGACGAGCGCGGCGAGCGCGACGGCCGCGCCGAAGACGATTTTCCTGTGCTGCGCGCAGAAGCCGCGGAAGCTCTGCTTTTCCGCGAGAGCGGCTTCGGCGGTGGTGCTTGGTGTCGGCGCTTCGGCGGCATCCTGCTTGAGCTTGGCGTGCTCCAGACTGAGCAGCTCGTCGACGGAGACATTGTAGAGCTTTGAAAGCTCAATGAGCTTAGAAAGCTCCGGCTGCGTGGCGCCGCTCTCCCATTTGCTGACGGCCTGCCGCGAGACGCCGAGCTTTTCCGCCAGCTCCTCCTGCGACATGCCGCTCGCGCGGCGCAGCTCGTAGAGCTTTTCATACAGTTCCATGAAATGTTCCTCCTTTGGGGGAAATGTTGCTGCGTTCGACGCCGTGCATTGCGCCCTTGCGGGAAAAGCATAGCAGGAAAACGGGACAAAACGCCACCAACCGGCCGTTTCTTTTTGTCAACCTGAGGTTGCGTCTGCCCTATTTTCGCATGAACAGGCGCGAAATGTCAATGGAAAGCGTTTTTGCCTTTTCTTTTGGCAGAGAATACACTATAATGGAAATGATTTGTACAGCGCCGCTTTCGGCGCGATAAGGAGAATCTATGGAAGCATTGAAGGAAAACGCCGCGCCGCGCGACAGGGCGATCCTGGTCGGCCTTTCGTCGCCGCGGCTCGATAAAAAGGAAAACGCCGATGAGGAGAGCCTCGAGGAGCTCGGCGCGCTCGTCGAAACGGCGGGCGGCGTGAGCGTCGGCGTCGTTTTGCAGACGCTGCCGTCCCCGAACCCGCATACGTTCATCGGCGAGGGCAAGGTCGCGGAGGTGCGCGAGCTTGTTAAGGGGCAGGAGGCGACGATGGTCATTTTCGACAATGACCTCTCGCCCTCGCAGATGCGCGTTTTGAGCGAGGAGCTTGGCGTGCAGGTGCTCGACCGCAGCGGACTCATTCTCGATATCTTCGCCCAGCGGGCGAAGACGAAGGAGGGCCGGCTTCAGGTCGAACTGGCGCAGTATCAGTACCTGCTGCCGCGCCTGATCGGTATGTGGACGCACCTCGAGCGTCAGGCGGGCACGTCGGGCAAGGGCCCCATCGGCTCGAAGGGCCCGGGTGAAACGCAGCTCGAGACCGACCGCCGCCACATCCACAGAAAGATCGACAAGCTGAAGGCGGATCTTGAGGAGGTGCGCCGCGTGCGCGCGACGCAGCGCGACCGCCGCAGCAAGAATGAGATCCCCGTCGTGGCCATCGTCGGCTACACGAACGCGGGCAAGTCGACGCTGCTGAACGCGCTGACCGGCGCGGGCATTCCCGCGAACGACCGGCTTTTCGACACGCTGGACACGACGACGCGCCTGCTCACGGTATCCGACACGCTGGATGTCGTGATCTCCGACACGGTCGGCTTTATCCGAAAGCTGCCGCATCAGCTCGTCGAGGCGTTCAAGGCGACGCTCGAAGAGCTTGAATATGCCGATTTATTGCTGCACGTCATCGACATTTCCGACCCGCACTGGCTCGAGCAGGCGCAGATCGTGGACGAGCTCATCGAAGAACTCGGCGCGCAGCAGATCCCGTGTCTGCGCGTTTACAACAAGTCCGATCTTTATTTTGGCGACATCCGCCCGCACGGGGAGGACAGCGTCAACATCAGCGCCAAAACCGGCGAGGGCGTAGACGAGCTGCTTGCGCGCATCGACAAGATGCTCGACAAGGGCTCGCGCCGTGTGACGATCCATCTGCCCTACGACAAGGGCGGGCTTCTCGATATGCTCTACCGCGAGGCAAAGGTCGAGTCCGTCGAATACGGCGAGACGATCGACGTTGTCGCGGTCTGTGTGCCGCGCGCCATCGGGCAGGTAAAGGACTATATCGAGGGCTATCGGGAGCCGAGAGAGGACTGGGAGGAATGACGCTTGAAACGGCGCGCCTTCTCCTGCGGCCGTGGCGCGAGAGCGACGCGGAGAGCTGCTACCGATACGCCAGCGACCCGCTCATCGGCCCCGCCGCAGGCTGGCCGGCGCATACGAGCGTGGAGAACTCCCGCGAGATCATCAGGACCGTTCTCTCCGCACCGGACACGTTTGCTGTCGTTTTGAAGGAGAAGCCCGGCGAGGCCATCGGCTCCGCCGGCGTATTTCCGACGGATGTGGCGGAAGCGGAGGGGGAGCCGGAGATCGGCTACTGGCTCGGCCGCCCGTTCTGGGGGCAGGGGCTTATCCCCGAAGCCGTGCGCGAGCTGCTGCAATACTGCTTTGAAGAAAAGAACGCGCAGCGCGTCTGGTGCGCACACTATGCCGGCAACGAAAAGTCAAAGCGCGTGATCGAAAAGTGCGGCTTTTCTTATCAGCTTGTGTGCGAGCGGTCGACGCTTGTGGACGATGCGCCGCGGCCGACGTTCTTTTACGCCCTCACGAAAGAACAGTGGGAACAAAGCCGCTGAAAGGAATTTTTGAACCATGACGGAGTACCTTGTTCCATACGCAAACGCGGAGAGCGAGTTTGAGGAAAAGCGCTCGCGCTTCATCAGCCACGTTTTCCTTGCGGAGACGGAGGCCGAGGCCCGCGCGCGCATCGACGAGATGAAAAGGAAATACTACGACGCGCGTCACAACTGCTGGTGCTTTGTCCTGCACGACGGCACCGTCCGTTACGGCGACGACGGCGAGCCGCAGGGCACCGCCGGCCAGCCGATGCTGAACGTCTTCCAGCGGGAGAGCGTCGAAAACGTGGTGTGCATCGTCACGCGCTACTTCGGCGGCATCCTGCTCGGCGCGGGCGGGCTGACGCGCGCCTACGCCAAGGCGGCGAAGGACGCGCTCGACAAGGCGGGCAAGGCGCGGATGCAGCCGTTTTCCGTGCTGGCGCTCGAATGCCCGTACCCGATGCTCGAGCGCTTGAAGCTGCTCATCGAAGGGCATGAGGGAAGAATCGAGTCAAGCGACTACGGCGCGGCCGTGACGCTCACGTTTTTGCTGCCTGCGCAAAAGACAGCGGACTTTTCCGCCGCGCTCACGGAGCTTTCCGGCGGGCAGCTGCACGCGGAGGAGCTCGAGCGGCGCTTCCTGCCCGGGGCAAGGGAGTGAAGCGGTGAAGATCCCTATCATCGGGGGCAGCGGGAAGACGTTCCCTGCGAAAAAACTGTCGGCGGAGTACGGTACCCCACATTATCTGAACGATTTGCTGTGGACGGTCGAAAGGACTACGGGAGCAAGCGGGACCCGCAGGAGCGCGACGCGATGCTGCGCGAGATCATGCAGTCACCGAAGGGGCCTGCTATGCATGCTGCGGCCGGCACTTTGCCGAGGCAGACAGGAGCGATCTTCTGCGCGTGCCGCGTCGAAAGTGCCGCCGCCGTATTCTTCGGCGATTTGTCAGAAAGAAGCTGGGGCTGGAGCAGGGAAGGCGCGAGTCGCTTTCCTCGCTGCGCGCACTTTTGCGCTGGACGGACAAGTACTGGCAGGTGGATATGCCGGAGATCAGAAAACGGCTCGCGCCCTGCTGGGATAGGGTCGTGGAACAATAAAAGGGGCACGCTTAAAAAGCGTGCTCCTTTTTGCAGTTCTTATTGCTTACCCGCGAGGTAGTAGTCGCTCTGCCCCGGGTGGTAGAACGGGCAGGCGGTCAGCCTGCCGCGCAGGAACGAGGCCATTTCGTCCTCGTCAAGCTGCTCGTCGCAGTAATAGCTGTCGCTTTCTTCATCGTAGCTGTAGTAAACGCAGTCCTCGCAAAGACTGATAGACATGAGATCATCTCCCGAAAGTGATCAGTGCTGGTACTCGAACTCCAGCTCGTACATGCTCACGATGTCGCCGTCCTGAATGCCGAGATCCTCAAGCTGCTGGAAAACGCCGTTTTCGCGCAGCATCTTGTCGAAGAACATCCGGCTCTCATAGTCGCCGAAGTTGACGTTGCTCATCAGGCGCTCGAGCCACTTGCCCTCGACGATATAGGTGTTGTCCTCAACGGTGATCCGGAGCGGCTCGCTCGCGTCGATCTTGACGGGCTTGGGGACGTACTCCGGCTCGTAAACGATGACGGGCGGGAGCGTTGCGAGCCTTTCGGCGATTTTGAGCGTCAGCTCGCGCGTGCCGGTGTGCGACGCGGCGGAGAGGGCAAAGAGGGGATAGCCGAGCGGCTCTACGTGCGCGCGCAGCTTTTCAAGGAGGCTCTCGTCCTCCATGATGTCGGTCTTGTTCGCAACGACGATCTGCGGGCGGGTGGCAAGCTCGGGGGAGTACTGCGAAAGCTCGGCGTTGATCGCGTCGAAGTCCGCGATGGGGTCGCGCCCCTCGCTGCCCGACACGTCAACGACGTGGACGAGCAGACGGCAGCGGTCGATGTGGCGCAGGAAGTCGTGGCCGAGCCCCGCGCCCTCGGCCGCTCCCTCGATGATGCCGGGGATGTCGGCCATGACGAACGAAACGCCCTCGTCGACATATACGACGCCGAGGTTGGGATAGAGCGTGGTGAAGTGATAGTTGGCGATCTTGGGGCGCGCCTTGGAAACGACGGACAAAAGCGTCGACTTGCCGACGTTCGGGAAGCCGATGAGGCCGACGTCAGCCAAAAGCTTCAGCTCGAGCACGACGTCGTGCTCCTCGCCTTCAAGGCCGGATTTGGCAAAGCGCGGGGCCTGCCGCGTCGGCGTTGCAAAGTGCGCGTTGCCCCAGCCGCCCTTGCCGCCGCGGCAGAGGATGAACGGCGCGGGATCGGACATATCCTTGATGATCTCGTTGGACTCCGCGTCGCGCACGACGGTGCCGCGCGGCACGCGGATCGTGAGATCCCTGCCCTGCTTGCCGTATTTGCGCGCGCCCTGACCGTCCATGCCGTTTTCGGCGACGTACTTGCGCTTGTAGCGGAAGTCCATCAGCGTCGACATATTGTCGTCGACCACGAGGACGATGTTGCCGCCGTTGCCGCCGTCTCCGCCGTCGGGGCCGCCCGCGGAGACGTATTTCTCGCGGTGGAACGCCACCGCGCCGTTGCCGCCCTTGCCCGCGCGGCACAGGATGCGCGCCTTATCGATAAAAGATGCTGCCATATGGCACCTCCTTGTTATTCCTGAACAAATAGTGTATCCGTTTTTCAGTGCTTCGTCAAGGAAAACGGACAAATTTCAAAGAAAAGCAAAAAATAAACGAAGCGGCGGGAACTTTTTCGCACCGGCTCCGTCTAAAGGACAGACACGAACGGAAAGGATCTGAAAAGCATGAAACGAATGCTGGCCCTGATGCTCGCCGTGGCGGTGACGGCGCTGGCGATCTCCTGCACGAAAAAAGCGGAGGAGACGCCGGAGGACACCGCGCCGGCGCCGCAGAACGCGGGCGCGGACACGATAATGCTGCGCGTGGTGGGCGGCGCGGCCGACGGCACGCTCGTGCTGGCGGGAAAGACGGCGGGCGAGGTCTACACCCTCCCGCTCGAGGGGCTGACGCTCTATCTCGACGGCAGCAGCGTGGACGCCTCCGCGATCGAGAACGGCATGAGCGCCGAGGTGTGGTACACCGGCGGTGTGCAGGAGACCTTTCCGATGAGGTTCACGTCCGTGATGGCCGTGTCCTTCTCGCGCGAGACGGACGGCGGCGTGTATGACCTCTGCGGGCTTTACCTGCGCGTGCTCGAGGATCTGTGGAACGCGGACGAGGGGCTCAACGGCGGCGCGCAGTTCGTGAGCGTGGATCTCAGCTGCGCCCCGGGCGGCCTGACGGACGGCGAAAAAGCCGCCGTCGCGTGGACGTTCGCGGGCAGGCACGAGGCGAAGTGCCTGACGATGACCCTTGACGAGCTGCGCGAGGAGGGCTATCTTGCCGCCGAAAAGCTCGAGGACGGCAGCACCGCCTACTCCTTCCCCGAGGGGCTGCTCTTCACGATCGCGCCGGACGACGGCGCGGAGGAGGAGAACGCTTCCGCACCGACGGTCTGCTTCCGCGCTGAAAAATGGCGTTCGCCGCTGGGGGCGTATTTCTTCAGCGGCTGCCAGGCGGTGTGTACCGAGGATGGCCGCTGGAACGGCTACAGCATCGGCATGGAGGCGATCAGCTGAGCTACAGCAGCCTTTTCAGCTCCAATAGCGAAAGGACGGTCTGGTCGGCCGCACAGTCCTCCGGCACGGGGCGCTGCGCGTGATCGTACCAGATCGTTTTCATGCCCGCGTTTCTGCCGCCGGCGACGTCGGCGGTCAGCGAGTCGCCGATCATGACGCACTCGTCCGCGGCCACGCCGGGGAGGCGGGCAAGGCAGGCGTCGAAAAACTCCTTCTGGGGCTTGCGGAAGCCCAGCGTCTCCGAGACGAAAACGTGGGAAAAGTACGGCATCAGCCCCGCGAGGGTCAGGCGGTTGACCTGCTGGTCGTGGAAGGCGTTGCTTGCCGCGCAGAGGATATATCTGCCGCTGAGATAGGAGCAGATCTCCGCCGCGCCGTCAACGGGGACGGCGGTCGAATGCAGCAGCGCCAGAAACCGCTGCTCAAACGCAGGGCCGTCAGCGTCAATGCCGAGCACTGAAAAAATCGCGTTCCAGCGGCGCGCGAACAGCTCCTGCGCGTCGAGCTCGCCGCGCTCAAGGGCCTGCCACAGCGTGTCGTTAACGCGGGTGAACGCCGCGTAGGCCTGCTCGGAAAAGGGCAGGCCGTATTCCGCGAACGCCTGCCGCATCGCGGCGCGGGCGCTCTGGCCAAAGTCCAGCAGCGTATCGTCAATGTCCATCAGAACTGCTTTGATCATGGTCGTCTCCTTTGCTCCGGTGTGCAGTATCACGGAAAAAGGACCCCGAGCGTCTGCTCGGGGTCCTTCCTTGCTCGATTACTCGGCGGGGTAAACAGAGGCCTGCTTACGATCCTTGCCGAGACGCTCAAAGCGGAGCACGCCGCTCTCCTTGGCGTAGAGAGTATCGTCAGAGCCGATACCGACGTTGACGCCCGGATGGATGTGGGTGCCGCGCTGGCGCACAAGAATGTTGCCGGCGAGAACGAACTGACCGTCAGCGCGCTTGGGGCCAAGGCGCTTGGCGTTGGAGTCACGGCCGTTCTTGGTGGAGCCGCCGCCCTTCTTGTGGGCGAAAAACTGAAGACCGATGTTCAGCATGGTGAGTTGCCATCCTTTCTGTAAGATGATCGGGACAGGAGGCTCACGCCTCCATGACTTCGATATTGTCCGGATATTCGCTGTGCAGCTCGGAAAAGAGCAGCATCAGGGCCGTTAAAAGCGCCTGACAGGTGCTCTCGTTCGCGGCGGAAAGACCGCCGGGGAGCCGGAATTCCACAGCGCCGGAGCGTTCATGGACCTTGACGGAGGCGGCGAGGCCGAGCACGTCGTTCACGGTGCTTTCCACAAGGCGGATCGCGCTTGTGATCGCCGCGCAGACGATGTCGCTGCCCGCTTCGCTGTAACCGCTGTGGCCCTTGGCATCAAAACCGATGATGCGCTTTCCCTCTGTGAGAAATGTGACGGTGGTCATGTCTTAGACCGTGATCTTGCCGATCTCGACCTTGGTATAAGGCTGACGATGGCCCTGACGCTTGTGATAGCCCTTCTTCGCCTTGTACTTGTAGACGCGGACCTTCTTGCCCTTGCCGTTCTTGACGACAGTGGCGTCCACCTTCGCGCCCTCCACCACGGGAGTGCCGAACTTGGTATTTTCGCCGTCGACGATCGCCAGGACCTGATCGAAAGTCACGGCGTCGCCCGCCTCGACGGGGAGCTTCTCGATGAACAGGGTGTCGCCCTCATTCACAACATACTGCTTGCCGCCGGTAACGATGATCGCTTGCATTGCTTGCACCTCTTTCCTTGATTACGGACTCGCTCTCGGGGGCGTTCGGCAAAGGCCGGAACTTTATGCCCATTCAAAGCGGCTTTCCGATTATAACAGCGAAGAAAGGGAAAGTCAAGCGGTTTTTCTATGAGTTTCCCGCGTATTTGCATATTTTTCTCCGCCGCGCAGAGAATAACGGCAGATCATTTTGAATAAAAGGAGAGTTGCACTATGGATCAGAGGAAGCAAAGGCTGTGGCGCGCGCTGCCGTTCGTCATGGCGATCCTGCTGCTCACGCTCATCCCGCTGCAAAGCGTGTCGGCGCTGTTCGGCAGGGAGAAGGAGACGCCCCGCGCGGCCGACGGCGCGCCCGTTGCGGAAAACATGGAGATCCGCGCCTATCGCGGCGTAGCGTATGAGGGCGCGTTCCGCGCCGTGGACAACGAGGGCGGCGCACTGGCGTTCGACATCGTCACGCAGCCGAAGAAGGGCACGGCGGCGCTCACAGAGGACGGCCTCGGCTTTGTTTACACCCCGACGGGCAAGCTCGGCGCGGACAGCTTCACCTTCACCGCGGTCGATGAGGAGGGCAACGTCTCGCTGCCCGCAACGGTGCGCATCACCGTTGAGCGCGCGTCGAGCGGCGTCTTTTACGCCGATATGCAGGGCGATCCCGCCCACACGGCGGCGGTTGATCTTGCCGAGCACGGCGTATTCGTCGGCGCGAAGGTCGGCGAGAGCTGGTTCTTTGAGCCGCAGCGCACGCTCACGCGCGGGGAGTTCGTCGCCATGGCGCTCGCGGCCATGGACCTTCAGGCCGAGGAGGTCAGCATGACGGGCTTCTGCGACGACGCGAGCATTCCGACCTGGGCCAAGGGCTGGGCCGTGAGCGCGCTGAACGCGGGCGTGATCTCGGGCGTTGGCACGGCGGAGGGCGTTGCCTTCCGTGCGGGCGACGGCATCACGCTCAACGAAGCGGCGGTCGTGCTGAACAGACTCCTGCGTGTGACGGATGTGGATCTTTCGGACTACGACGCCGCAGACGCATGGTGCGCGCAGGCGGTCGCGAATCTGGAATCGGTCAGCGTGATCGAGAGCGGCCGCTTCTCTGCCGAGGAGATGCGCTCCGGCGTGACGCGCGCGCAGGCGGCGGAGCTTTTGAGCGCGGCGATGACCCTGAAGGAGAGCAGGGCCGGCGGCGGGCTGCTCTCCGGCCTGTTTGGCTGAGAACGGGCGCGGCGGGGCATGAGCATATGAAAGAGGACGGCGTCCGCGCCGTCCTCTTTTGCTTGTATTTGGGAAAAAGCTGTGGTAAAGTATAAATTAGAATAGTATGGATTAGAGATGGATGCAGAGCCTTTTTTCAAAAGGAGGGATCAGATCATGAAGATCGTTGTTCTGGCGGGCGGGCTGAGTATGGAGCGGAACGTCTCGCTTTCAAGCGGCAATAAAATATGCCGCGCGCTGCGTTCGCTGGGCCATCAGGCCATTCTGGTGGATATGTTTTTGGGGCTTGCAGGCTATGACGGTGCGCTTGAGGACATTTTCAATGTGCCGGACGGCTTCTGCGCGGACTATTCCGTGGCCGAGGCGGAGCCGGACCTTGCCGCCGTGCGCGCCTGCCGCGGCGATGAAAGCCGCAGCCTGTTCGGCCGCGGCGTGCTCGAGGTGTGCGCCGGGGCGGACGTCGTCTTTCTTGCGCTGCACGGCACCTGCGGCGAGGATGGCCGCGTTCAGGCCGCGTTCGACCTGCTCGGCATCCCCTACACTGGCGCGGGTTACTTATCAAGCGCCATCGCCATGGATAAGGATCTGACGAAGCGTCTGGTGTCGGAATATGTCATCACGCCGCAGTGGCGCACTGTGCGCTACACCGAAGACGGCATTGCGCGCCTTGTTTCCGAGACAAAGCTGCCGTGCGTCGTCAAGCCGGTCGCCAACGGCTCGTCCGTCGGCGTTTCCATCGCGCATACGGGCGCGGAGCTGCGGGCGGCGCTGGAGGAGTGCCTTGCCTTCGGCGCGCAGGTCGTGCTCGAGCAGTACATCAAGGGCCGCGAGATCCAGGTCGGCATCCTCGCGGGCAAGGCGCTGCCCTCAATCGAGATCATCCCGAAGACGGGCTTTTACGACTATGCGAACAAGTATCAGGCCGGCGCGGCGGAGGAGATCTGCCCCGCCCCCATCCCCGAGGACTGGGAAGCGCGCGTGCGCGCCGCGACCGAGACAGTCTACCGGATGCTGGGGCTGAGCGTTTACGCCCGCGCGGACTTCATCGTCACGAGCGACGGCACGCCGTACTTCCTCGAGATCAACACGCTGCCGGGCATGACGCCGACGAGCCTGCTTCCGCAGGAGGCGGCGGCGGTCGGCATCAGCTATGAGGAGCTGTGCCAGAGGATCGTGGACGAATCGCTGAAGCAGAAAAGGGGACTGTAAATGGAACCGATCACGGTAAAGGAGCTGTGCGCGGCGGTGCGCGGCACGCTCTTACAGGGGGATGAAACGACAAAGCTCCTCGGCGTGAACACCGACAGCCGCACCGTTAAGGAGGGCGAGGTCTTCCTGCCGCTCGCCGGCGAGCGCTTCGACGGACACGACTACATGGCAAAGGCGCTGGAAAACGGCGCGGCGGGCTGTCTGTGCGCGCGCGTACCGGAAACGCTGTTTCCCGGGAAATTCTGCATCAGGGTGCCCGACACGCTGCTTGCCCTCAAGGACCTGGCCGCGTGGTACCGCGCGCGCTTTAACCTTCCCGTCGTGCAGGTGACGGGCAGCGTCGGCAAGACGACGACGAAGGAGATGATCGCCTCGGTGCTGGGCGCGAAATTCAACACGCTCAAGACCGCGGCCAACTACAATAACGAGATTGGCACGCCGCAGACGCTGCTGGGGCTTTCCCGCGCGCATCAGGCGGCGGTGATCGAGACGGGCATGGACCGCGCGGGGCAGATCCGCTACCTCGGCGAGATGGTGAAGCCCGACATCGCCGTCATCACGAACGTCGGCGATATGCACATCGAATACCTCGGCTCGCGCGAGAACATCCTGAAGGCCAAGTGCGAGATCTTTGAAAACCTCAGCCCCGACGGGCTTGCCGTCTTAAACGGCGACGATGCGCTGCTGAATACCGTCTCGCTGCCGCAGAAGATCCTGCGCTGCGGCCTGTCCGAGCACTGCGATGTCCGCGTCAGCGAGGTCGAAGACCTCGGCATCGACGGCGTGCGCTGCGCCGTGACGACGAAGAAGGAGCGCTACGCGCTCTCCATCCCCGCACCGGGGACGCACATGGTCTACGCCGCGGCGATGGCCGCGGACATCGGCGAATACCTCGGGGAAACGAAAGAGGAGATCGAGCGCGGCGTCGCCGCCTATGAGCCGTCCGGCTCGCGGATGCACGTGCTCCGGCTTTCGGAAAACCGCCGCCTGCTCGACGACTGCTACAACGCCGGCCCCCAGTCGATGGCGGCCTCGCTGCGCGTGCTGGCCGCGAGCGGCGGAAAAACGGCCGCCGTCATCGGCGACATGGCGGAGCTTGGTGGGCTCACCGAGCGGGCGCACCGCGAGATCGGCGCGCTCACGGGCGAGCTCGGCATCGACACTGTGATCGCCATCGGCGAGCGGGCGAAATACTTTAGAGAAGGGAACCCCTCTGCGCAGTGGTTTGCGGGCGTGGACGAGGCGATGGACGCCGTCAGGGCGGCGTTCGCGCCGGATACGGCGATGCTCGTCAAGGCGTCGCACTCCATGCACTTTGAAAAGATCGTAGAGGAACTGACCAAAGCATGATCGACATTAGCGTTACGGGACTTGTGAAGTCCTTTGACCTTGAAAAGAAAATACTCAACGGGCTGACCTTTCAGGTCGACACCGGCGAGCGTGTGGGCCTGCTCGGCAAAAACGGCGCGGGCAAGACGACGCTTTTCCGCATCCTGACCGGCGAGCTCGATTACGACGCGGGCGAGGTGAGCATCGCCTCGGGCCGCAGGCTCGGCCTCATCTCGCAGATCCCCGTCTACCCCGAGGGCTATACGGTCGACGATGTGCTCAAAAGCGCGTTTGCGCGGATGCAGAAGCTTGAGGACGAGATGAACGCCCTCTCCCAGCAGATGGCGCGCGGCGACGAGAGCGAGGAGACGCTGCGCCGCTACGGCGAGCTCTCGGCCAAGTTCGAGGGCCTTGGCGGCTACGATACGGAAACGCCCGTGAACAAGGTCGCAAACGGCCTATCCATCCCGCCGGAGATGCGCGAGCGCCTGTTCGACACGCTCTCGGGCGGGGAAAAGACGCGCGTGAACCTCGGCCGCCTCATTCTGGAGGATACGGACATCTTACTGCTCGACGAGCCGACGAATCATCTGGATCTGCACGCCATCGAATGGCTGGAGCAGTACCTCTCCGGCTTCAAGGGCACGGTCGTCGTGATCTCGCACGACCGCTACTTTCTGGACCGCACCATCACGCGCGTTATCGAGGTGCTCGACGGCAGAGCCGAGTTCTACAGCGGCAACTACAGCTTCTATGCTGTGGAGAAGGAGCGCCGCTATCTGGAGAAAATGCGGCAATACGAAAAAGAGCAGGCCAAGATCGCCCAGCTCGAAAAGAGCGCCGAGCAGCTGCGCATGTTCGCCTTCAAGGGCATGGATAAGACGTACCGCCGCGCGCTGTCGATGGAAAAACGCATCGAGCGGATGCGCACGACGGACAAGCCCACCAAGGAGCGCGCCATGAGCGCGCAGTTCAAGTCGCAGGAATTTTACGGCGACGAGGTGTTCTCGCTCAAAAAGCTCGGCAAGAGCTTTGACGGGCGCGTGCTCTTTCACGATGTCGATCTGCAGGTGCGCGGCGGCGAGCGCATCGCGCTCATCGGCGACAACGGCACGGGCAAGTCGACGCTCATCAAGCTGCTGATGGAGGAGGAATATCCCGACGAGGGCCGCATCAAGTTCGGCCCCGCGGTGAAGACGGCGTATCTGCCGCAGATCGTCACGTTCGACGTGCCGGAGCGCGATCTGGTCGACACGATGCTCTGGTCGAAGCGCAATATCACGCCGCAGAGCGCGCGCGACCGTCTCGCCGCGTTCCACTTTACGGGCGAGGACGTGTTCAAGAGCGTCAGCGTGCTGTCGGGCGGCGAGCTGTCGCGGCTCAAGCTCTGTATCCTGATGGACGAGGAGGTGAACCTCCTCATCCTCGACGAGCCGACGAACCATCTCGACATCGCGTCCCGCGAGTGGATCGAGGAGGCGGTGGAGAGCTACGACGGGACGCTCCTGTTCGTCAGCCACGACCGCTACTTCATCAACCGCTTCGCTACCCGCGTGTGGGAGCTTGAAAACGGCGTCATCACGGACTATCCGATGGGCTTTGCCCGCTACCGGCAGGTCAAGGCGCTGGAAGCGCAGAACAAAGCTGACCACGCGCCGAAAGCCGCCAGGGAAAAGCCTGCCGCGGAAAAGCCGCGCCCCAACCGCGGCGCGCAGCAGGCGCGGCGGCAGCTCACGATCTGCGAAAAGGAGATCGCCGCGCAGGAATCGCGCATCGCGGAGCTGGAGGCGGCGCTCGAGGCCGCCGGCAGCGACTATGAGCGCTACAGCGCGCTTTACAAAGAAAAGGAGGCCGCCGGGGAGGCGCTCGGCGCGCTGATGGAAAAGTGGGAGACGCTTGCCGAGCAGGCGGGCGAATGAGAAGGAGAAAAACGCGATGAAACGGCAGAAGGTACTCTGGACGCTCGCCGCCGTGTGCGCCGTGCTCGGCACGGTCTGCCGCGGCATCCCGGGCGTGCGCTTTGCGGGGCTGCTGTTCTGGTGCATGGCGGCGCTTCTGATCGCCTTTGCGGCGCTGGATCGGATGCGCGGCAGGCCGTGGGCAAGGTGGACGCTGCGCGCTCTGCTCGCGCTCGTGTGCCTTGGGCTTTTCGCCTTTGCATGGCTTGAAGCGCTCGTTATCGGCGGCGCGCACACCGATCCGGGGGCGGAGGACGCGCAGTGCGTCATCATCCTCGGCGCGGGCGTGAACGGCACGGAGCCGTCGCTGATGCTCTCGTCAAGATTGCGGGCGGCGCTCGACTTTATCGCGGACAAGCCGGACATTCCCATCATCTGCTCGGGCGGGCAGGGCCCCGGGGAGGATATCTCCGAGGCGGACTGCATGGCCGGCTGGCTCATCGCTCACGGCGTGGACGAGGGCCGCATCTACCGCGAGGACCGCTCCGCCAGCACGCGGGAGAATTTCGACTTCAGCTATGCGGTCATGGCGGAAAACGGCATCGACACAACGGAAACGTTCGCCTTCGTGACGAACGATTATCACATTTACCGCGCCGGACGGATCGCCGGTGTGCCGTGGGCCTGCGGCGTGGCGGCAACGCTGCCGCGCAGCGCCTATTACGACGGCTTGCAGCTCAACTACTATGTGCGGGAGGCCTTTGCCACGGGCTGGCTCCTGCTGAACGGAGGTCAGGCATGAACGATAAGGTGGTTTGCATTTACTATTCCCGCACGGGAAACACGAAGCAGGCGATGGAGGAGATCGCCGCAGCGCTCGGCTGCGAGTGTCTGGAGATCCACGACAAGGTGGATCGCAGCGGCGCGCTGGGCTTTCTGCGCAGCGGCTTCGATGCCATGCACAAGCGCACGCGCCCCGTTTCGCGCCCGCAGTGCGCGCGCCCGCTGTCGGATTATCAGCTCGTCATTCTCGGCACGCCCGTGTGGGCGGGGCGCTGCTCGAGCGTGATCCGCGGGCTTTTGAAGCGCCGCGGCTTTGAGATGCAGCACGTGGCCTACGTTATCACGCACAAGAGCGAGGAGCTTTACAAGGACGTTTACCGCCAGATGGATCTTTACCTGCAGACGCCGCACGTGGCGGACGTTTCGCTGCGCCCGGGCTCGGCGGGCTACCACTTCTGGCGCGACCAGTTCATCAAGACCTGCTCGGACTTCATTGCGGAGGATAAGGCCTGATGTGGGAGAAGCTGAAGCAGCTCGCGCGCCGCTATGACGAGATCGGCGAGCTTCTGGAGGTGCCGGAGATCTACGCCGACCCGAAAAGGCTGCGCGCGCTCACGCGCGAGCAGAAGGAGCTCTCCGCCGTGGTCGCGGCCTACCGCGCGTACTTAAAGTGCGAGGACGATATCGCGCAGGCGCTCGAGCTGACGAACGATCCCGAGCTGCGCGATATGGCGCAGGAGGAGCTTTCCGCCGCCAAGGCGGAGAAGGAGCGGCTTTTCGACGAGCTGCGCGTGCTGCTGCTGCCGCGCGACCCGAACGACGACAAAAATGTCATCGTCGAGATCCGCGGCGGCGTCGGCGGGGAGGAGAGCGCGCTCTTTGCCGCCGACCTTTACCGTATGTACGCGATGTACGCGGAAAAGCGCGGGTACCGCGTGGAGCTTTTGAACTACAACGACACGGAGCTTGGCGGCGTGAAAGAAGCGGACTTCATCATAAGCGGCGAGGGCGCGTACTCAAGATTCAAGTTCGAGTCCGGCGTCCACCGCGTCCAGCGCGTGCCGGAAACGGAGTCCGGCGGGCGCGTCCACACCTCGACCGCGACGGTCGCGGTGCTGCCGGAGATGGAGGAGGTCGACGTCGACCTGCGCCCTGAGGACATCGAGATGCAGGTCTATCGCGCGAGCGGCGCGGGCGGCCAGCACGTCAACAAGACGAGCTCGGCCGTGCGCCTGATCCACAGGCCGACGGGCATCGTCGTTTCCTGTCAGGAGGAGCGCTCCCAGCTCCAGAACCGCGCCAAGTGCATGGCGATGCTCGCGAGCAAGCTCTACGAGGCCGAACGTGAGCGCGTAGAGGGCGCGATCACGAGCGAGCGCCGCGCGCAGGTGGGCACGGGGATGCGCAACGAGCGCATCCGCACCTATAACTTCCCGCAGAACCGCGTGACGGATCACCGCCTGACGGGCGACACAAAGAATTTCAACATCGACGCCGTTATCAACGGCGATCTGGACCCCATCATCGATGCGCTGACGATGCAGGAGCAGGCGGAGAAGCTGCGCGAGAGCACCGAGGGCTGAGCCGGAAGGCGGACGGGACGGAGGAATGGACGTGAACGGGCTGGAGCATTTTCTGCTGCGCTTCGGCGGGATCGACCGCCTGCTCGGCTTTTTCTGCCTTGCGGTGTTTGCCGCGGCGTTCGGAACGCTTGCCGGACGGTGGGCGAAGGACCGGCTCAAGCCGCGCCGGAGCGTTCCGGCCAGACTTGCCGGTCGCCGCGCAGAGGTATGCAGGCGCAAAACGAGCAAGGGAGAATTTACCACAGTGCATTTCCATGCGGCTTTTGAGACAGAGGACGGGGAGCAGATGGAATTCTCCGTCTCTGACGACGAGTACGGCAGACTCGCCGAGGGAGAGTGCGGCACGCTGAGGTATCAGGGCGCGCGCTATCTCGGCTTTGAACGGGAATAGGGGAGGCAGTTTCCTTTGAACACCCAGTATTTTCAGATATCCGACCCCGCGCGCGAGCGCGCGGCGGTCGCGCAGGCGGCGGACATCCTGCGCCGCGGGGGGCTTCTGGCCATCCCGACCGAGACGGTCTACGGGCTCGGCGCGAACGGCCTCGACGAGACGGCCGTGCTGCACATTTTCGAGGCCAAGGGCCGCCCGCAGGACAACCCGCTCATCCTGCACATTCCGGACGCAGGCTGGCTTACGCGCTACTGCGAGGATGTGCCGGACGCGGCCTACAGGCTGGCCGAGCGCTTCTGGCCCGGCCCGCTGACGATGATCCTGAAGAAAAAGCCCTGCGTGCCGCTGCGCACGACCGGCGGGCTTGAGACCGTCGGCATGAGATGTCCCGACCACGCGGTCACGCGCGCCATCATCGAAGCGTCCGGCGTGCCGGTCGCCGCGCCGAGCGCGAACACGTCCGGCCGCCCGAGCTGCACGACGGCGGAGCATGTGCGCGAGGATATGTGGGGCAGGATCGACGGCATCGTGGACGGCGGGCCCTGTCAGGTGGGCGTGGAGTCGACGATCATCGACCTCACGGTCATGCCGCCGCAGCTGCTGCGGCCCGGCGGACTGCCGCTCGAGAGCCTTGTTGACGCGCTGGGCGAGGTGACGGTCGACAAGGCCGTGACGCAGAAGATGGCAGACGGCGAAAAGCCGCGCGCCCCGGGCATGAAATACCGTCACTACGCGCCAAAGGCCCCCGTCACGGTCGTGACCGGCGGGGCGAAGGCGAGCGCGCGCTATCTTTTGACGCACATGGGCGAGCGCTCCGGCATTATCTGCTTTGACGAGTTCGCGCCGCTTTTCGACGGGCATATCGTCCACCCGCTCGGCGCGAGCGGCGATAAGCGCGCGCAGGCGCAGCATGTCTTTGACGCGCTGCGCACGTTCGACGCAACGGATGTGACCGAGATCTGGGCCCAGTGCCCCGACAGCGCGGGCCTCGGCCTTGCCGTCGGCAACCGGCTGAAAAAGGCCGCGGGCTTCCATGTGGAAAACGCCGACGACGGCAGACGCGTCATCGGCATCACCGGCGGCACGGGCGCGGGGAAGACGAGCTTACTTCGCGCGCTGGAAAAAAAGGGAGCCTGCGTGCTCGACTGCGACGCGGTGTATCACGAGATGCTGAGAGACGACGAGCCGCTGCGAAGCGCGCTGCGCGAGACCTTCGGCGATACGATTTTCCGCGCCGACGGCGGCGTGGACGTTCACGCCATCGGCCTGATCGTCTTTAAGGACAGAGAACGGCTCGCAGCACTCAACGCCATCGTGCACCGGCGCGTCCCGCGCGCGCTTGCGCGGCGCATGGCGGAAACGGATGCAAAGATCATTGGCCTTGACGCCATCCGGCTCATCGAGAGCGGCCTTGGCGCGCTGTGCGACGCGACCGTCGCCGTGACGGCGCCCGAGGAGGTGCGCGTGAAGCGCATCATGACGCGCGACGGCATCACCGAGGAGTATGCCAGAGCGCGCATTGCCGCACAGCAGGACGCGGAGTATTTCCGCGCGCGCTGCGGCTATGAATTTGTGAACGATCTGCCCACGGCTGAAGATGCGGCCGGTGCGGCGGAGAAGCTTATCAACGAGATCATCCAAAATCTGAAGGAGGAAACGAACCATGAGTGAGAAGAACAAGCTGGCCGAAAAGCTGCTCTACGCCCCGGGCAACGGCTACGACCGCCTGAGCGCCGAGGACGAAAAGGCAATGGAGGCCTACTGCGAGGACTACAAGAGGTTCCTTGACAACGGCAAGACGGAGCGCCTCTGCGTGGAGTACTGCATTGAGCTGGCGGAGAAGAAGGGCTTCAAGCCCTATGAAGCGGGCATGAAGCTGAGCGCCGGCGACAAGGTCTACTTCAACAACCGCGGCAAGGGCATCATGCTCGCCGTCATCGGCAGCGAAGACCTGAGCCACGGCGCAAACATCGGCGCGGCGCATACCGACTCCCCGCGCCTTGACCTCAAGCCCCGTCCGCTCTACGAGGAGGCCGAGATGGCCTACTTCAAGACCCACCACTACGGCGGCATCCGCAAGTACCAGTGGGTCACGATCCCCCTTGAGCTGCACGGTGTGGTCGTGCTGCGCGACGGTACGAGCGTCGCCGTGCATATCGGCGGGAAAGAGGGCGACCCGCAGTTCATCATCAACGATCTGCTGCCGCACCTTGGCCGCGAGCAGGGCAAAAAGCCGCTCAACGAGGCCATTCCGAGCGAGAGCCTGAATCTGCTCATCGGCGGCCGGCCCTTTGCCGACAAGGACTGCTCCGACCGCTTCAAGCTCGGCATTCTCCAGTACCTCAACGAGCAGTACGGCATCACGGAGGAGGACTTTATCTCCGCCGAGCTCGAGGTCGTGCCCGCCGGTCATGCGCGCGATATCGGCTTCGACCGCAGCTTCATCGCGTCCTACGGCCACGACGACCGCGTCTGCGCGTATGCCGAGCTCGCGGGTATTTTCGACGCCGTTTCCCCCAAGAAGACCGCCGTGTGCATCTTCGCCGACAAGGAGGAGATCGGCTCCGAGGGCGTGTCCGGTATGCTCTCCCAGGCGTTCGAGTGGTTCATGGGCGACATGTGCCGCACGCAGGGCGTTGCGCTTTCTGACTGCTTCGCCAACTCCTTCTGCCTGAGCGCGGACGTGACGGCAGCGTACGACCCGAACTTTGCGGATGTGTACGACAAGCGCAACTCCGCGTTCGTCAACTACGGCGTGGCGCTGTGCAAGTACACTGGCGCCGGCGGCAAGGGCGGCGCGAGCGACGCGAGCGCTGAGGTCGTCGGCAAGGTGCGCAAGCTGATGAACGACAACGGCGTTTTCTGGCAGATGGCCGAGATGGGCAAGACCGACGCCGGCGGCGGCGGCACGGTCGCCAAGTTCATGGCCCAGCGCAACATCGATACGCTCGACGCGGGCGTGCCGGTGCTGTCGATGCACGCGCCGTATGAAACGGTCGCCAAGCTCGACTGCTATATGACCTACAAGTGCATGAAGGCCATCTTCGAGCAGGCGTAAAAAAAGCTCGGCAAAAATGAAGAGCGCCCTCCCGCGGGAGGGCGCTCTTTCTGATGTAATGTTCAAGTAAACAAAGGTGAATAAACTGTTAAAAATCCGAAACGAACTTGCATCCGCCGGTGGGGCATGATAAACTGTTCCGAGCATTATTTGGGAGGGAGCGATCTCCATGCTCAGACTGTTTACCGATACCTCAGCGAATCTGCCCGCCGCGCTGCTCAAGCAGCACCATATCACCGTCATCCCCTTTTCCTACACCGTCAACGGCCGCGAGATGGTCTATCCCGAGGATACGGACTTCGACGGCGCGGAGTTTTACAACGCCATGCGCGACGGCGCGGCCGTCAAGACCTCGATGATAAACCCGGAGACCGCGGGGCGCTTTTTTGAAGCGGCCATGCGCGCGGGCGACGATGTGCTCTATGTCGGTATGTCCGGCGGCATCAGCGGCACGGCGCAGGCCGCGGCGATGGCGGCGGTCGACCTGATGGACCGCTATCCCGAGCGGCAGATCATGACCATCGACACCTATGCGGCCTCGCTCGGCGAGGGGCTGATGGTGCTTGAGGCCGCGCAGAAGGCGGAGCAGGGAATGTCCTGCCGCGAAGTCGGCGAATATCTGCTCACGCGGCGGCCCCATATGTGCCAGTTCTTCACGGTGGACGATCTTGCGTACTTAAAGCGCGGCGGGCGCATTTCCGGCGCGGCGGCGCTCGTCGGCACGGTGCTGGGCGTCAAGCCCATCCTGCGCGGCGACGAGACGGGACATATCGTCGCCTGCGGCAAGGTGCGCGGCAATAAGCGCGCCTATGCCGAGCTTGCCAATTACTACGATACCCGCGCGCTCGATAAGAGCGAAACGATCGGTATTGCGCACGCGGACAACCCTGCGGGCGCGGAGCAGGTGCTCGCGCTGCTGCGCGAAAAGGGCTTCGCCGGCGAATGCCTGACGGTCTGCTACGAGCCGGTCACCGGCGCGCACGTAGGCCCCGGGACTGTTGCGCTGTTCTTCTACGGCACGGAAAAATAAAAAGCAGGACCACCCGTTCGCGGGTGGTCCGTTCTTATTCCGCTGCCGCCCTGTCGGACGCGGCGGCGTCCCGGCGGTCGAAAACAGTGATGAGCGCGCTGGCAGCGAGCGTGAGCGCCGAGCCGAGCGCGATGCGCGGCGTGAGCGCTTCATTCAGCAGCAGGACGCCGACAAAAATGCTGGTGATCGGCTCAAGCGTGCTGAGGATGGCGGCGTGCTGCCCGCCGACGAGGAACGTGCCCTGCTGGAACAGCACCGCCGCGCCCACGCTGAGCGCCAGCGAGAAGAGAAAGGCGGCGGCCCAGCCGCGCGCCGTCTGCGGCAGGGCGAGCTGGTGCGCGGCAAGGCAGAGCGCGAGCATACAGAGCGTGCAGATGAGCGCGAGATAAAAGCTCATGCGGAAGCCCGATACCTCGCGGTGGCGAAAGTGCGCGAGCTGCAGGATGTAGACCGCGTAAGCGACGCCGGAGGCGAGCGCGACGGCGGCGCCGAAGGGATCGACGCTGCCGCCGGGGTCAAAGAGCAGCAGGATGCCGGCGGTGCAGAGCAGCGTGCAGAAAACGGCGCTTTTGCGGAGCTTTTCGCGCAGCAGAAGGCCGCCGAGCGCGACGAAGACCGGATAGGAAAAGTGGAATACCGCCGCCATGCCGGAGGCAAGATAGCGGTAGGACGTGAACAGCAACACGGGCGTCAGGCACGCGCCGACCATGCTGGCAAGAGCGACCTCGCCCAGCGCGCCGCGGCTGATGCGCAGCCCGCCGGCGCGATGCGCCAGCAGCGCCAGCAGCGGCAGCGAAAGACAGTTGCGCAGCAGCACAAGGCTCATGGGTGTGACGCCCTCGGCGTAGAGAATGTTTGCGCCCAGCGGCATACAGCCGTAGATCACGGCGCTGAGAACGATGAAAAGGCGGCCTCTGGCCTGCGCGCGGCTGTCCATGCTTCGCACCCCCCTGTGTATGAGAAAACGGTCAGTGCGTTTATCATACTCCGCGCGCCGGCGCGCGGTCAAGAGCAAATGCGCCGTGCGTTGACAAATTTCGCCGCGGCTGGTATGCTGTTGCGGACAGGGATTCCCGCGCCGCGGCGCGGAGAGGTCGGGAGGACGACGATATGATATTTTATGTGAATCCAATACTGATCGCGGCGGCAGTGCTTCCGGCACTTTTCCTGCTGCGCTATGTCTATCGGGCGGACCGGCTGGAGAAGGAGCCGCCGAGGCTGCTGGTATCGCTGGTGATCTATGGCATCCTTGCGACGTTTGCCGCCATCGTCACCGAGGAGCTCGGCGAGCTGGTGCTGGCGATGCTCCTGCCGGAGTATTCGGTGGCTTACAACGCGGTTTTGTACTTTGTGGTCGTGGCGCTGTCGGAGGAGGGGTTCAAGTACCTGCTGCTCAAAAAGCGGACGTGGCGCTCGCCGGACTTCAACTGCCAGTTTGACGGCGTGGTGTACGCGGTGTTCGTGTCGCTGGGCTTCGCGCTGTGGGAGAACATCAGCTATGTGGCGATGTATGGTCTCGGCACGGCGGCGGTGCGCGCGGTGACGGCGGTGCCGGGGCACGCGTGCTTCGGCGTGTTCATGGGCGCGTTCTACGGCCTTGCCAAGCGCTACGACAATTTCGGCGACGGGGATAAGAGCCGCCAGTGCCGCCGCCTTGCGGTGCTGGTGCCGGTGCTGCTGCACGGGGCGTATGACTTTATCGCAACGCTCGAGTTCGACGGCTATGCATGGATCTTCGTCGCCTTCGTGGCGGTGCTGTTCTTTGCGGCGAACCGCATGATCAAGACGTTCTCGCGCGACGACCGCTTCATCGACTACAACGACTATGGCCGTTACGACGGCCCCGAGTTCTGAAAAATGAAAGAAAGCGCCCGCTCACCGAGCGGGCGCTTTTTTTGCTCTACAGGTCGATCCAGAAGCGCTTGACAGATACGCGCTCATCGGGATCGTACAGCCGGTTTTCCAATATTCCGCCGTTTTTGAGGATAACGGCTTCGGAGGCGGGGTTGTCCTCGTCACAGACACAGAGCACGCGCGAAAGGCCGGACGCGCGGGCGAGCGCAAGCCCTTGTCTGAGCATCTGCGAGGCAAGGCCGCGCCCCCGCTGCGACGGTCGGACGGCATAGCCGATGTGCCCGCCGTAATGCAGCAGGAAGTCCGTCAGCTCGAACTTCAGACTGAACACGCCGACGAGCAGATCGCCCTCGCAGCAGAGGTAGAAGTCCTCGCGCACATAGCCGTCGGGAAGGTCGGTCCCCGTGTGGCGGTTCCGCATCTCGGCGAGCCAGACGGCAAAATCGCCGGCGCTGCCGCAGCCGATGCAGGTATTGCCCGCCTGTGCGACCTCGCGGTAGAAGGAGCGCACGTCGGCTTCGTGCCGCTCCGCCGGCAGAGTGAAGGTGAGCATATGCGGCGCTTTACGCTCTGTGCTGCTCGAACCAGCCGGTGATCTCGTTTAAGCGGCGGATGCGGTGCTTGGGCTTGCCGCTGCGGGAAAGCTCGTGGTTCTCGCCGCGGAAGAGCACGAGGCGGCTCTCAACGCCGTGCGCGATCAGCGCGGAGTACATCTGATAGCCCTGATCGACAGGGCAGCGGTAATCCTCGAGCGAGTGGAGAAAGAGCGTGGGCGTCTTGACCCTGTCGGCGTACTTCATGGGGCTGTGCCACCAGAATTTTTCGACGTCCGGCCAGATGGCCGAGCCGCACTGATCCTCAGAAAAGTCGGGGCCGATGTCGGACACGCCGTAGAAGCTCGTCCAGTTCGAGATGGAGCGCTGGCTGGCGCAGGCGCGGAAGCGGTCGGTATGGCCGATGATCCAGTTGGTCATGAAGCCGCCGTAGGAGCCGCCGGTCTCAAAGAGGTTGTTCGCGTCCATTTCGGGGTACTTCGCAAGCGCCGCGTCGCAGAATGCCATCAGGTCGTCAAAGTCCACCGTGCCGTATTTGCCGCGGATGTCCATGAACGCGCCGCGGCCGTCGGAGCCGGTGGGGTTGCAGAAGATGACGAAATAGCCGCGGCTCGCCCAGTACTGCATCTCGTGGTAGAAGACGGGGCCGTAGACGGTCTTCGGGCCGCCGTGGATGTCAAAGATGACGGGATACTTTTTGCCCGATTCAAAGCCCAGCGGCTTCAAGACGAAGCCGTGCACCTCGTGATCGCCGGCGGCGATATTGAGCGGCTCGGGCCGGGCGAAGTATCTGCCGCGCAGGAATGCGTCGTTGAAGCGCGTGACGCGGCGGCCTGTCTCGTCGTAAAGCTCCTGCGGCTTCATGTCCCAGAGCGCGCAGAGGAGCATTTTGCCGTTGCAGCGGTCGAAACAGTCGATGCTGCCCTCGCGCACGAGAACGGGGGAGACGGCGCCGTCCTCAAGCTTATACAGCCCCGCGCCGTCAAAGCGCGTGGAGATGAAGTACAGCGTATCGCCGTCCATCCTGAGCGCGCGGCCGCCGCCGTGGCGGATATCGCAGCCGACGGACGAGCCGATCGATTCGCCGTAGACGGCGTAGGGCGTGACGGCGAGCGTTTCGTAGTCGAGCTTGTAAAAGTCACAATCCGTGTTCATGCCGTATTTGCCGTCCGCAGCGATGATGAGCAGGAACGACTTGCCGAGCGCGTACGTCGCGACGACGAAATCGGGGCGGCTCCTGACGACGCTCTCCTGCCTGCGCGAGACAAGATCCATGCGGTAGAGATCCGCGCCGCCGAAGTACGCGGGGCGGGGGACGGACACGTCGAGCAGCGTGTAGTAGACGGTCTTCTTATCCGCCGTGAGCTGCACGTCGGAAACGGAGAGGCCTGCGTCCGTCAGGCGGGCGAGAGACTTTTTCTTCGCGTCGTAATAGAAGAGGCTTTCATACGCGCCGCGCGTATAGGTGCCGCCGTTCCACCACCAGGGCAGCTGGGAGATGACCTCGTAGTCCTCGTTTTCCTTCTTGTCGTCAAGATACGCCTTGGCGAGCTTTTTGTCGCCCTTGTAGAGATCTTCAAAGCCGGGGAAGGTCGAGCCGGTGACCAGCAGGTCGCCGTTCGGGAGCGGGAAGACCTGCGAGACGGGGATGGGGAAGGTGTAGGCGAGCTCGGCCTCGCCGCCGTCGAGCGCGATCTTGTAAAAGCGGCTTGCGAGCGACGGCTCCTTTTCGCCCTCGCGGTCGCCCGCAAAGAGCACGGTGTTTTCATCTAAATAGCAGAACGAGGCTTCCTTCCCGCCGCCGGTCAGCGCACGGACGGCGCCGCCCTTGAGCGTATAGAGGCGGGAGTCGTAGCAGTTCTTGTCTTTCTTCGCCTGGCTCACGGTGAAGCAGGCGCTGTTTCCCTCGGGGGAGAAGGTCACGTTCGCAAGCGAGCGGACGGCGCAGAAATCGTCGATGGCGATGGGCTTGAGAGACATAAGAAATACTCCTTTCGTCGCGTGGCCGCGCGCGTCCGGCGCGGCGGTAACGATAAAAGCATACCACAGCGCGCGGGGCTTTGCAATGCACGCGCGGTTGAATACCGGCAAAAGAGACAAAAAAACATCCGCATTTTCTGCGGATGTTCACAAAATTTGCCTTGACTTTTCCGGCACGGTTTGGTAAAATAAAGCGCTTATAAACGGAAATGGGCGGAGACCAGCTCTCCCACCCACTACCGAGAGAATAGCACACCGCGGCGGAAAAAGCAAGACGCGCGCGGGCTGTTTCAACAACAAGTCCGTGTGTATCATGAACAGGCCGCCAGTCAATACATTCCTCCGCTCCTGACAGGGGAGCGGAGAAAAGAAAGGCGTGAAGAGCAAAATGGCCAGAGACAAGATGTACGGCAAGACCCTGCGCAAGAATTTCGCCCGACACGAGGAGATCGTGGAGATGCCGAACCTGCTGGAGCTTCAGAAGAAGTCCTACCAGTGGTTCCTCGACACCGGTCTGCGCGAGGTCTTTTCCGACGTCGCCTCGATCTCCAACTACGCGGGCAACCTTGAGCTGAGCTTCATTGACTACAAGATGGACGAAGCGCCCAAGTACGACGTGATCGAGTGCAAGGCGCGCGACGCGACGTACGCCGCCCCGCTGAAGGTCAGCGTGCGGCTGTACAACAAGGAGACCGGCGAGATCAAGGAGCAGGAGATCTTCATGGGCGACTTCCCGCTCATGACCGAGTCCGGCACGTTCGTCATCAACGGCGCAGAGCGCGTGGTGGTTTCCCAGATCGTGCGCTCCCCCGGCATCTATTACGGCAAGGAGATCGACCTCAAGACCGACCTTCCGCTGCTGACGTCCACGGTCATCCCGTACCGCGGCGCGTGGCTCGAGTATGAGACCGACACCAACGAGATGTTCTGGGTGCGCATCGACAAAAACCGCAAGATTCCCATTACCCAGCTCATCCGCGCCATCGGCTTCAAGACCGACGCGGAGATCCTCGATCTGTTCGGCGACGACGAGCGCGTGGCCGTGACGCTCGAGAAGGACGCCTGCAAGACCTATGAGGAAGCGATGCTCGAGATCTACCGCAAGCTGCGCCCGGGCGAGCCGCCCACGGTCGAGGCCTGCGAAACGCTCATCAACAACCTCTTTTTCGACCCGCGCCGCTATGACCTGTCCATGGTCGGCCGCTACAAGTACAACAAGAAGCTCTCCCTGTGGGCGCGCATCCGCGGACAGAAGCTCGTTTATCCCGTCGCCGACCCGCGCACGGGCGAGATCATGTTCGAGGACGGCCACATCGTCACCGACGAGGAGGCGCGCGAGATGGACGCCATCGGCGTCAACGACGTCACCATCGAGGTCGACGGCCGCCCGCTGCGCGTGTTCTCCAACCACATGGTGGATCTTTCCCGCTTTGTCGACTTCGACCCGCTGGCCGAGTGCGGCATCAAGGAGCGCGTGCGCGAGAGCGTGCTCAAGGAGTTGCTCGAGCAGTACAGCGGCGAGGAACTCAAGGAGGCTGTCCGCGACAACGCCGACCGCCTTGTCCCCAAGCACATTCTGGTCGACGATATCCTTGCGAGCATCAACTACATGAACGCACTGGCGCGCGGCATCGTCTATAAGGACGATATCGACCACCTCGGCAACCGCCGTCTGCGCTGCGTGGGCGAGCTTTTGCAGAACCAGTTCCGCATCGGCTTTTCCCGCATGGAGCGCGTCATCCGCGAGCGCATGACGATCCAGGATCTTGACATCGTCACGCCGCAGAGCCTGATCAACATCCGCCCCGTGACCGCGGCGATCAAGGAGTTCTTCGGATCGAGCCCGCTCAGCCAGTTCATGGATCAGACGAACCCGCTGGCCGAGCTGACGCACAAGCGCCGTCTCTCCGCGCTGGGCCCCGGCGGCCTTTCCCGCGAGCGCGCGAACATGGAGGTGCGAGACGTGCACTACAGCCACTATGGCCGTATGTGCCCGATCGAGACGCCGGAAGGCCCGAACATCGGCCTGATCTCTTATCTCGCGACCTATGCCCGCATCAACGAATACGGCTTTATCGAAGCGCCGTTCCGCAAGGTCGATCACGAGACCTGCCGCGTGACCGACGAGATCGAGTACATGACCGCGGACGTCGAGGATCAGTACATCGTCGGTCAGGCCGCCGAGCCTGTCGATGAAAACGGCTGCCTTGTCAACCAGCGCATCACCTGCCGCCACCGCGACGAGATCGTCGAGGTCGACCGCGACCGCGTCGACTATATCGACATCTCCCCGCGCATGATGGTCTCCATCGCGACGGCGATGATCCCGTTCCTGCCGAACGACGACGCGAACCGCGCCCTGATGGGCGCGAACATGCAGCGTCAGGCCGTTCCTCTGCTCCGCCCCGAGGCGCCGATCGTCGGCACCGGCATGGAGCACAAGATCTGCATGGATTCCGAGGTCGCCGTCCTCGCCGAAGGCGACGGCATCGTGACGAAGATGGACGCGCGCGCCGTGACCGTCGCCTACGACAGCGGCGAGACGAAGGAGTATAAGCTCACGAAGTTCCTGCGCTCCAACCACGGCACCTGCATCAACCAGCACCCGATCGTCAACGTGGGCGAGCGCGTGCACGGCCGCCGCATGGGCGCGAACGGCGAGTGGGAGGATCCCACGGTGCTGGCAGACGGCCCCGCGACCGATCAGGGCGAGATCGCTCTGGGCCGCAACATCCTCGTCGGCTTCATGACCTGGGAGGGCTACAACTACGAGGACGCCGTTCTTCTGAACGAGCGCCTTGTCCGCGAGGATCTTTACACCTCCATCCACCTTGAGGAATACGAGCTCGACGCACGCGACACCAAGCTCGGCCCCGAGGAGATTACCCGCGATATCCCCAATGTCGGCGAGGACGCGCTCAAGGATCTTGACGAGCGCGGCATCATCCGCGTCGGCGCGGAGGTCCACGCCGGCGATATCCTCGTCGGCAAGGTCACACCCAAGGGCGAGACCGACCTGACTGCCGAGGAGCGCCTGCTGCGCGCCATCTTCGGCGAAAAGGCGCGCGAGGTGCGCGACACCTCGCTCAAGGTGCCCCACGGCGAGAGCGGCATCGTTGTCGACGCCAAGGTCTTCTCCCGCGAGGCGGGCGACGAGCTCGGGCCCGGCGTCAATATGGTCGTGCGCGTTTACATCGCGCAGCGCCGCAAGATCCAGCCCGGCGACAAGATGGCTGGCCGCCACGGCAACAAGGGCGTCGTTTCCCGCATTCTGCCGCAGGAGGATATGCCCTTCCTGCCCGACGGCACGCCGCTCGACATCGTGCTCAACCCGCTGGGCGTTCCGTCCCGTATGAACATCGGTCAGGTGCTCGAGGTCCATCTGGGCTATGCAGCAAAGACGCTCGGCTACAAGGTCGCAACGCCGATCTTCGACGGCGCGAGCTATGAGGAGATCCGCGAGGAGCTCGTCAAGGCCGGCCTTGACCCCGAGGGCAAGAGCTGGCTGTACGACGGCCGCACGGGCGAGCGCTTCGACAACAAGGTCACCGTCGGCTACGTCTACTTCCTCAAGCTGCATCATCTGGTCGACGATAAGATCCACGCCCGTTCCACCGGCCCGTACTCGCTCGTCACGCAGCAGCCGCTCGGCGGCAAGGCGCAGTTCGGCGGCCAGCGCTTCGGCGAAATGGAAGTCTGGGCGCTCGAGGCCTACGGCGCGGCCTACACGCTGCAGGAGATCCTGACGGTCAAGTCCGACGACGTGACCGGCCGTGTGCGCACGTATGAGTCCATCGTCAAGGGCCACAACATCCCGCAGCCCGGCGTGCCGGAATCGTTCAAGGTGCTCGTCAAGGAACTGCAGGCCCTGTGCCTCGACGTGCAGGTGCTCGACCGCGACGGCAACCTGATCGAGCTCAAGGAGGACGAGGACGCGATGGATACCTTCAACCTTGCGCGTATGGACGCCGAGGATGACCGCCACCGCAACCCGTTTGCCGATGAGGCCGAGCTTGAGGACGCCGGCTTTGAATATGTCGCCGAGGACGAGGTCAACGCTGACTTCGCCGGCGACGAGCAGGAAGACTGAGAAAAGGAGGAGCATACAGAATGAGTTACGCAACGTTTGACGCCATCAAGATCGGAATCGCTTCTCCGGAAATGATCCGTGAGTGGTCCTACGGCGAGGTCAAAAAGCCGGAGACCATCAACTACCGCACACTCAAGCCCGAGCGCGACGGCCTGTTCTGCGAGCGCATCTTTGGCCCCACGAAGGACTGGGAGTGCCACTGCGGCAAGTATAAGAAGATCCGCTACAAGGGCAAGATCTGCGACCGCTGCGGCGTGGAGGTCACGCGCGCAAAGGTGCGCCGCGAGCGCATGGGCCACATCGAGCTTGCCACGCCCGTTTCCCACATCTGGTATTTCAAGGGCATTCCCTCCCGCATGGGCCTGCTGCTCGACATCAGCCCCCGCATTCTTGAAAAAGTGCTGTATTTCGCCGCCTATATCGTCACCGATCCCGGCGAGACGCCGCTGATGCGCAACCAGATCCTTTCCGAGAAGGAATACCGCGACATGCGCGAGAAGTATGAGGACGATTTCGACGCCGGTATGGGCGCCGAGGCCGTCAAGAAGCTTCTCCAGCAGATCGACCTTGAGACCCTGTCCGAGCAGCTCCACGCCGAGCTGAAGAATGCCAGCGGCCAGAAAAAGGCGCGCATCGTCAAGCGCCTTGAGGTCGTGGATGCGTTCCGCATCTCCGGCAACAAGCCCGAGTGGATGATCATTGACGTGCTGCCGGTCATCCCGCCCGAGATCCGCCCGATGGTCCAGCTCGACGGCGGCCGCTTCGCAACGTCCGACCTGAACGATCTCTACCGCCGCGTCATCAACCGCAACAACCGCTTAAAGCGTCTCATCCAGCTCAATGCGCCCGACATCATCGTGCGCAACGAGAAGCGTATGCTGCAGGAGGCCGTCGACGCGCTGATCGACAACGGCCGCCGCGGCCGCGCCGTCACCGGCGCGAACAACCGCGCGCTCAAGTCCCTGAGCGACATGCTCAAGGGCAAGCAGGGCCGCTTCCGCCAGAACCTGCTGGGCAAGCGCGTTGACTATTCCGGCCGAAGCGTTATCTGCGTCGGCCCCGAGCTGAAGATCTACCAGTGCGGCGTGCCGAAGGAAATGGCGCTCGAGCTGTTCCGCCCGTTCATCATGAAGAAGCTCGTGGAGGACGGCGCCGCGAACAACATCAAGTCCGCCAAGAAGATGGTCGACAAGGGCCGTGCCGAGGTGTGGGACGCGCTCGACGTCGTCATCAAGGATCACCCCGTCATGCTCAACCGCGCGCCGACGCTCCACCGTCTGGGTATCCAGGCGTTCGAGCCGGTGCTGGTCGAGGGCCGCGCGCTCAAGCTCCACCCGCTGAACTGCACGGCGTTCAACGCGGACTTCGACGGCGACCAGATGGCCATTCACGTGCCGCTGTCCGCCGAGGCGCAGGCTGAGGCGCGTATCCTGATGCTCTCGGCCAACAACCTGCTGCGTCCGCAGGACGGCGGCCCCGTCACGGTGCCGACGCAGGATATGGTGCTGGGCTCCTACTACCTCACCTTCGAGCGCTTTGAAAACGGCGTTTCCCAGATGGACAACGACGAGTTCTGGCCGCAGGACGTCGACTTTGCCTTTGCCGGCAAGCGCTACGATGAGCTGAGCGACGAGGAGAGAGCCACCGTCCACCTCAACGTCTACCGCGATGAGGACGAGGCCATGCTCGCCTACAACGATCATCTCATCGGCATCCACCAGCCCATCCTTGTCCGCGCGACGAAGGAGCTGCCGGACGGCACGATGGGCAGCAAGGTCGTGCGCGCCACCATCGGCCGCATCATCTTCAACCGCAACGTCCCGCAGGATCTGGGCTTTGTCCAGCGCGTGGACGAAAACGGCCAGCCGACCGAGCATTACTTTGACTACGAGATCACCGAGGTCTGCGGCAAGAAGCTGCTCGGCAAGATCGTCGACCGCACGATCAAGCTGCACAACTTCACCATCGCCGCCGAGGTGCTCGACAACATCAAGGCCACGGGCTATAAGTTCTCCACCCGCGCGGCCATCACCATCTCCGTTGCGGATATGACCATCCCGCCGGAGAAGTACACGCTCATCGCCGCGACCGAGCAGCGCGTCGTCGACATTGAAGACCAGTTCAAGATGGGCTTCATGACCGAAGACGAGCGCTACCGCGCCGTCGTGCACGAGTGGGAAAAGACCACCGCCGACGTTACCGACGCATTGCAGAAGAACATGGACCGCTACAACCCCGTCTTCATGATGGCGGACTCCGGCGCCCGTGGTTCGATGAAGCAGATCCGTCAGCTGACCGGTATGCGCGGCCTGATGGCCAACACCGCCGGTAAGACGATCGAGATCCCCGTTAAGGCGAACTTCCGCGAGGGCCTGTCGGTGCTGGAATACTTCACCTCCTCCCGAGGCGCCCGTAAGGGCCTTGCCGATACGGCGCTCCGTACCGCGGACTCCGGTTATCTGACCCGACGCATGGTCGACGTCTGCCAGGACGTCATCATCCGCTCCGACGACTGCGGCGCGACGCGCGGCATCACGATCAGCGAGATCAGCGAGAACGGTCAGGTCATCGAGAAGTTCTCCGAGCGCGTCAACGGCCGCTATCCGGTCAACGACGTGCTGAAGCCCGGCACGGACGAGGTGCTCATCTCCAAGGATCATATGATGACCCCCGAGGACGCCGACCTCATGGAAAAGTTCGACATCCACTCCGTTGAGATCCGCACGGTGCTCACGTGCAAGGCGCACAGCGGCGTCTGCGCGAAGTGCTACGGCATGAACCTTGCCACGAGCAAGCCTGTCGGCCCCGGCGAGGCGGTCGGCATCATCGCAGCGCAGTCCATCGGCGAGCCCGGCACGCAGCTGACGATGCGTACCTTCCATACCGGCGGCGTTGCCGGCGGCGATATCACGCAGGGTCTTCCGCGAGTCGAGGAGCTGTTTGAGGCGCGCCGTCCCAAGAAGATGGCGACGCTTTCCGAGATCGCCGGCAAGGTGCGCTTCGAGGAGGCGGCCAAGGGCAGCCTGCTCAACATCATCGTGACCGCCGACGACGGCGATACGCGCACCTACTCCGTGCCGCACACGGGTCTGCGCGTCAGCGACGGCGACGTGATCGCCAAGGGCACACAGCTGCAGGAGGGCGCGCTCTCGCCGCACGATATCCTTCGCATCCGCGGCACCTCCGCGGTGCATGACTATCTCATTCAGGAGGTCCTGAAGGTCTACCGCCAGCAGGGCGTTGACATCAACGATAAGCATATCGAGGTCATCGTGCGCCAGATGATGCGCAAGGTGCGCGTGGAGGAATCCGGCGACACCGGCCTGCTCTCCGGCGCGATGGTCGATCTGCTCGAGCTGGAAGACGCCAACGAGGCCGTCCGCGAGCGCATCGCCGCGGGCGAGGTCAACGCGGAGACCGGCGAGCCGCTGCAGGAGGCCGCTGCCACGCAGCTGCTCATGGGTATCACCAAGGCCTCCCTTGCGACCGACAGCTGGCTGTCCGCCGCATCGTTCCAGGAGACCACGAAGGTGCTGACCGAGGCTGCCATCAAGGGCAAGGTCGACCACCTGCAGGGCCTGAAGGAGAACGTCATCATCGGTAAGATCATCCCCGCCGGCGCGGGCCTGACCGCTTACCGCGACTTTGCCGAGGAGATCGTCCCCGAGCCGGAAAAGCCCGAGGAGGAGCCCTACGAGCCGCGCATCATCACGAACGCCGTTGAGGTGTGAGCGTAAGCGCGCAGCAGGAATATGAAAAAGGGGGCCGCGTCGTATGACGCGGCCCCCTTTTTTCGCCCGCGGAGCGGCCGGAGCGGCGCTTGCGGCACGCGTGGACGCGCTTTCCGCGAAATAGCCAAAAGAAGGCGGAAAAAACGCCGCGCTTCGGCGATTTTTTCAGCAGATAAAGAGAAGAAACGCTTGACGGCTTGTGCGCGGTGTGCTATAATTTCAGCTTGCGTGGGTATGTCCCACGGAATTTGTCATACCGTCAGGAGGGACCTGCCGTGACGCCGGATCTGTCCAAATGCCGCAAGGTCGCGGGCATCAAGCAGACGATGCGTGCACTGCGGGAACACCGCGCGGAGACGCTTTATCTTGCCTGCGACGCAGACCCCATGGTGCTTGCTCCGATCGAGGCGCTGGCACGCGAGCAGGGTCTTGCGGCCGACCGCAGCGCCACGATGGCGCAGCTCGGTCAGGCGGCGGGCATCGCCGTGGGAGCGGCCGTGATCGCCGTTCTCAAAGAATAAGGTTTTTTCGGGATATTTTCCCAATATCCTGTAAAAAATAATAAACATCATTTCAGGAAAGGAGAAAAAGAAAGAATGCCTACTTTTAACCAGCTGGTTCGCAAGGGCAGACAGCAGTCGACCTACAAGTCCAACTCCCCAGCGCTGCAGTACGGTCTCAACACGCTGAAGAACAAGGAGACGGATCTTGCCTCTCCCCAGAAGCGCGGCGTTTGCACCGCCGTCCGTACCGCGACCCCGAAGAAGCCGAACTCCGCTCTTCGTAAGATCGCCCGTGTCCGCCTCACCAACGGCTATGAGGTCACCGCTTACATCCCCGGCGTCGGTCATTCCCTGCAGGAGCACTCTGTGGTCATGATCCGCGGCGGCCGTGTCAAGGACCTCCCCGGTGTGCGTTACCACATCATCCGCGGCACTCTGGACGCTCAGGGCGTGCAGGGCCGTATGCAGTCCCGTTCCAAGTACGGCGCCAAGCGCCCGAAGCAGAAGTAAGGCTGCGACCTTGAAATGAGCTTTGCCGAAAAGGTTTGATATATATTGTCATTCACCTCTTTGGCAGGCCGGAACACGATGGGGGAGAGCCCCATTCGCGAGTACCTATGATTTCTAAATTATAAGAAGGAGGGAAGCAAAGTGCCCAGAAGAGGTAATGTTCCCAAGAGAGAAGTTCTGCCCGATCCTATGTACAACAGCGTTCTGGTGACCAAGCTTGTCAACAGCGTCATGCTCGACGGCAAGAAGGGCGTCGCCCAGAAGGTCGTTTACGGCGCCTTTGACATGATCAAGGACAAGACCGGCAACGAGCCTCTCGACGTTTTCAATCAGGCTATGGAAAATATCATGCCGAGCCTGGAGACCAAGTCCCGCCGCGTCGGCGGCGCCACCTATCAGGTGCCTATGGAGGTCCGTCCTGCCCGCCGTCAGACCCTCGGTCTGCGCTGGCTGACTGCTTATGCCCGCAACCGCGGCGAGCGCACCATGGCCGAGCGCCTGGCCGGTGAGATCATGGACGCCGCCAACAACACCGGCAGCGCCGTGAAGAAACGCGAAGACACGCACAAGATGGCCGAATCCAACAAGGCGTTCGCCCACTTCCGCTGGTAAAGCAAGGAGTAAAGTATGCCGAGAAAAGTATCTCTGGAGAAAACAAGGAATATCGGCATCATGGCGCACATCGATGCGGGCAAGACCACCACGACCGAGCGTATCCTCTACTACACCGGCGTGAACTACAAGCTGGGTGAAACGCACGAGGGTACCGCCACGATGGACTGGATGGAGCAGGAGCAGGAGCGCGGCATCACGATCACGTCCGCCGCGACGACGTGCTTCTGGAAGGAGCACCGCATCAACATCATCGACACCCCGGGCCACGTCGACTTCACCGTTGAGGTCGAGCGCTCGTTGCGCGTGCTGGACGGCAGTGTGACCGTTCTGTGCGCCAAGGGCGGCGTGGAGCCCCAGTCCGAAACTGTCTGGCGTCAGGCGGATCACTATCACGTGCCCCGCATGATCTACGTCAACAAGATGGACATCATGGGCGCCGATTTCTACAATGTGCTGCGCATGATCGATGAGCGTCTCAAGTGCAACGCCGTTCCCATTCAGCTGCCCATCGGCAAGGAGTCTGAATTCCGCGGCATCATCGACCTCGTGGAGATGAAGGCCGACGTCTACTATGACGAGATGGGCAAGGATATGCGCGTGGAGGACATCCCCGCGGATATGCAGGAGCTGGCGCAGGAGTACCGCGAGAAGATGCTTGAGGCCATTTCCATGTTCGACGATGAGATCATGGAGATGTATCTTGACGGCAAGGAGATCCCGACCGACAAGATCCGCACGGCGATCCGTCAGGCGACGGTCGCGGTGGAGATGATCCCTGTGGTCTGCGGCACCTCTTACCGCAACAAGGGCGTGCAGAAGCTGCTCGACGCGATCGTGGACTATATGCCCGCGCCGACCGACATCCCCGCCATCAAGGGAGTGAATCCCAAGACGGACGAGGAGGAGGATCGCGCGCCGAGCGACGACGAGCCGTTCTCCGCGCTGGCCTTCAAGATCATGACGGATCCGTATGTGGGCCGTCTGAGCTTCTTCCGTGTCTATTCCGGCACGCTGAACACCGGTTCGTCCGTGCTCAACTCCACGAAAAACGTGCGTGAGCGCATGGGACGTATTTTGCAGATGCACGCCAACCACCGCGAGGATATCGAGACGGTCTACTCCGGCGATATCGCGGCGGCGGTCGGCCTGAAGAATACCACCACCGGCGATACCCTGTGCGACGCAAGCCACCCGATCATCCTTGAGAGCATGGAGTTCCCCGACCCCGTTATCCGCGTTGCCATCGAGCCCAAGACCAAGGCCGGTCAGGAGAAGATGGGCGTTGCGCTGATGAAGCTGGCCGAGGAGGATCCCACGTTCAAGACCTACACCGATGAAGAGACCGGCCAGACGATCATCGCCGGCATGGGCGAGCTCCATCTGGAGATCATCGTCGACCGTCTGCTCCGCGAGTTCAAGGTCGAGGCCAATGTCGGCGCGCCGCAGGTCGCCTATAAGGAGACCATCAAAAAGGCCGTCGATCAGGACACCAAGTATGCCCGCCAGAGCGGCGGTAAGGGCCAGTACGGCCACGTCAAGATCCACGTTGAGCCCAACGAGTCCGGCAAGGGCTATGAGTTCGTCAACGCCCTCGTCGGCGGCGCGATCCCCAAGGAATACGTTCCCGCGGTCGACGCCGGTATCCAGGGCGCGATGCTCTCCGGCGTTCTCGCCGGTTATCCGGTGGTCGACGTGAAGGTCACGCTGTACGACGGCTCTTATCACGAGGTCGACTCTTCGGAGATGGCGTTCAAGATCGCCGGTTCGATGGCGTTCAAGGAGGCCTGCCAGAAGGCCGGCGCCACGCTGCTCGAGCCGATCATGAAGGTCTGCGTCATCGTGCCCGACGAGTATATGGGCGACGTCATCGGCGATCTCAACTCCCGCCGCGGTCAGATCCAGGGCTTTGAGGCCCGCAGCGGCGCGCAGCAGATCGACGCGTTTGTCCCGCTCGCCGAGATGTTCGGCTATGCCACCGATCTCCGCTCCCGCACGCAGGGACGCGGCCAGTATACGATGGAGCCGTCGCATTATATCGAGATCCCGAAGAGCATTCAGGACAAGATCATCAGCCAGCGCACCGGTATGCGCGGCTGATAAAATGGGTATTGCAAAATACCGGAATTTACTGTAAAATACCGATGTTATGAAAATGGCATCGGAAAACAACGAAAATTCGATTACAGGAGGATCACTCTAATGGCTAAGCAGAAATTCGAGCGTACTAAGCCCCACGTAAACATTGGTACCATCGGTCATATCGACCATGGTAAGACCACCCTGACCGCTGCGATCACCAAGTATCTCGCCCTGACCGGCGGCGCTGAGTACACCGACTACAGCTCCATCGATAAGGCTCCCGAAGAGCGCGAGCGCGGCATTACCATCAACACCGCCCATGTTGAGTATGAGACGGCTGCCCGTCACTATGCTCA
>CAKTLG010000014.1 GCA_934572465.1 uncultured Oscillospiraceae bacterium | reverse complement strand
TCAAACCCTCTCATAGTGTCTCCACTACTCCGCGGCAGCAGTCCGTATCCTTGTGGTAGCCTTACCTACCGGACGATCGATGGAATTGTTGCTTCTATATTATGCACATTTCCTTTCCGTGTCAACCCCTATTGCATCTGGAAAACGCCAAAACTTCACGCGCCGCGCGCTTCCCTCTTTCCTTTTCCGGCCGCGTGTGCTATACTGTTGAGCTGTAACGGCATGGGTCGCTGTGATTTTGACGCGGGAGGTGAGCGGCGGACGTGGAGCAGTACTTTGCAAAGCACCGCTTTTTGAACGGCCTTTATCAGCTTGTGCGCCGGTATTTCGACCACGGCGTCGCCCGCGACAGCGCGGCGCTGACGTATTATCTGCTGTTTGCGCTGTTCCCGCTGCTCATCTTTCTGAGCAACCTCGTCGGCATGATGTCGCTCGACATCAGCCAGCTGCTCACCGCACTGCACACGATCATGCCGCAGGAGGCGCTCGACATCATCGAGCAGTATCTTATCTACGTCAGCCGCGATTCGAGCCGCCAGCTTCTGTGGTTCTCGCTCATCTTTTCCATCTATTTTCCCTATCGCGCGGCAAGCGCGCTGATGAGCTCGGTGCGCAAGGCCTACGGCGTCGAGGCACCGACGCACTTTCTGCGCTACCAGCTCAAGCTCCTGCTCTACACGCTCTGCCTCATCCTCATCATCATTCTTTCCATCGCCATGTCCGTTGTGGGCGAGCGCGTGCTGAGCTTCGTTTCCGGCTATATCGCCCTGAGCGACGGCTTCATCGAGCTGTGGTCGCATCTGCGCTTCGCCGTGCTCGGCGGCGTGGTGTTCTTCCCCATCGCGCTGATGTACGGTCTTGCGCAGGAGTCGCGCACGATGAGCCGCATCTGGCCCGGCGCGGCGGCGTCGCTGGCAATGTGGCTGGCGCTGTCCTACCTCTTTTCGTTTTACGTGGAAAATATCGCGCGCTATTCGGTGATCTACGGCACGCTCGGCGCGGTGATCGTGCTGCTGCTGTGGCTGTATCTCGCCGCCATGATGCTCATCATGGGCGCGGAATTCAACAGCGTCCTGATGACGCTGCGAAAGAAAGCATAACAGGAGAAGCTTCACTATGAAAATCATCATTGTCGGGCTCGGCAAGGTGGGCTACGCCATTGCCGAGCAGCTGACGGGCGAGGATCACGACCTCGTCATCGTGGACCAGAGCAGCGCCGCGCTCGACCATGCCGACGCGATGCTCGACGTCATGTGCGTGGAGGGCAACGGCGCGAGCGCCAGCATTCTATTGCAGGCGGGCGTGCGCGAGGCGGATCTTCTCATCGCCGTTTCGGAAAACGACGAGGTGAACCTCATCTGCTGCCTGATGGCCAAAAAGCTCGGCGCGAAGCACACGGTCGCGCGCGTGCGCAACCCCGAATACTTCCGCGACGCGCCGATCCTGCGCCGCGAGATCGGGCTTGACATGATCATCAACCCCGAGCACTCCGCCGCGCAGGAGATCTCGCGCATCCTGCGCGTGCCGAGCGCCTTCAGCGTGGAGACCTTTGCGCGCGGGCTTGTGGAAATGATCGGCTTTCAGGCCGAGCCGAACGACAGCCTTGTCGGCAGGTCCCTTATCGACTTCAACCGCGAGAACTCCAGCAGCATCCTCCTCTGCGCCGCCAAGCGCGGCGAGGAGGTCATCGTGCCGAACGGCTCGTTCGTCCCGCTCGCGGGCGACCGCGTGTACGTCATCGGCACGCCCACCGAAACGACGCGCGCGCTGCGCCTGATGGGGCGCGCGTCCGCGCCGATCCGCCGCGTGAGCATCCTCGGCGGCAGCCGCATCGCGCTCTACCTCGCCTGGGCGCTCGCCGACGCTGGCACGCACGTGACGATCGTGGAAAAGGACGAGGCCAAGTGCCTGACGCTTGCGGAAAAGCTGCCGCGCGCCTCGATCATTCAGGGCGACGGCACCGACCACGATCTGCTTGAATCCGAGGGCATCTTCCACTGCGACGCCTTTGTTTCCGTGACCGACCGCGACGAGGAGAACCTCCTCATGGCGCTCACGGCCAAGCGCTACGGCGTGAAGAAGGTCGCGCCGAAGATGTCGCGTCTGGGGTATCTCGACATCGTGAGCCTGACGGGGCTCGATACCGTGATCTCGCCCAAGGCCATCATCGCAAGCCAGATCTCCAGCTATGTCCGCGGCCTCGCCAATTCGCAGGGCAGCGCCGTGGAGAGCCTGCACAACATCCTCGGCGGCGCGATCGAGGCGGTGGAGTTCACCGCGACGGCCGCCACGCACTTTCTCGACCATCCGCTCAGCGATCTGCGCTTCCGCGAGGGGCTGCTCGTTGCCGCCATCGTGCACAACGGCAAGGTGGAGATCCCCAACGGCCAGTCACAGATCCACGCGGGCGACCGCGTGATCGTGGTGGCGAAGAAGCTCTTTTTGCAGGATCTCAACGACATTCTCGGCTGATCCCCCGTTGAACGAAAGAAGGCACTATGAATCAAAAGCTTATCCTCCGGCTCGTCGGCGTCATCCTCTGCATCGAGGCGCTGTGCATGCTCGTGCCGCTGCTGTACGCGCTCGTGTGCGGCAGTCCGGACGTACCGGCCTTTCTCCGCTCCGTTGCCGTCTGCGGCGGCGTCGGCGGGCTGCTGGCGCTCATCCGTCCCTCCGACCACCGGCTGCAAACGCGCGACGGCTTTGCCTGCGTAGCGCTGTGCTGGATCGCGCTGGGGCTGTTCGGCGCGCTGCCGTACTGGCTCAGCGGCAGCTGCGGCTATGTAGACGCCTATTTTGAGACTGTTTCCGGCCTGACGACGACCGGCGCGACCATCTTCGCCTCCCCCGCCTCGCTCACGCGCGGCATCCAGCTCTGGCGCGCGCTGACGCAGTGGATGGGCGGCATGGGCATCCTTGTGCTGATGCTGGCGCTGCTGCCGAAGCTCAGCGAGGGCAGCGTCAACCTGATGAAAGCCGAATCCCCCGGTCCCATCTCCACCAAGCTGCGCCCCAAAACGAGCGAGACCGCGCGCATCCTCTACCGCATCTACATCGTGCTCACCGCCGCCGAGGCCGTGCTGCTGCGTATCGCCGGCGTGCCGTGGTTCGATGCGGTGACCACCTCGCTTACGACCATCTCCACCGGCGGCTTTTCCATCCGCGACAACAGCATCGCGTTTTACCATTCCTCGCTCATCAACTGGCTTTTGATCCTGTTCATGCTCGCCGCCGCCATCAATTTTACGCTGATCTACCACGCGGCGACCGGGCGGCTGCGCGAGGCGCTGAAGAGCGAGGAGCTGCGCGTATACGCTGCGATCGTCACCGGCGCTACGGCGCTCATCACGATCGACCTTATCGCAAAAACGGGGCGCGGCTTCGGCTCAGCCCTTGAGCACGCGGCGTTTCAGGTCGTAACGCTCATCTCCACCACGGGCTTCTGCACGGAGGACTTTGACCTCTGGCCGCACTTCTGCCGCTGCATTCTGGTGCTGGTGATGTTCTCCGGCGGCTGCGCAGGCTCGACGAGCGGCGGCATCAAAGTCTCGCGCATCGTGCTGCTGTTCAAAACGCTCAAGCGCGATCTGCGGCGCATCATGCATTCGCGCGAGGTGCGCCCCATCACGCTGGACGGACAGCGCGTCACCGAGGAGACGGTTTCCTCCGCTTCCGTTTTCTTCTTTGTCTACATTCTTCTGCTGCTGTGCGGCGCGCTGATCCTCTCGCTCGACGAGCTCGATTTTACCGCCGCGTTCACCGCCTCGCTTACAGCAATCAGCAATGTCGGGCCGGGACTTGGCGCAGTCGGGCCGACGTGCAACTTCGGCTTTCTCTCCGGCTTCAGCAAGGTCACAATGAGCGCGCTGATGCTGCTGGGACGCCTTGAGATCATGCCGCTGCTGGTGCTGCTGATGCCGAGCGTATGGCGCAGAAAATAACGCAAAAGACAAGACCGCTTTGCAAAAGCAAAGCGGTCTCTTTTTGGAAAATTCCGGTCCGGCCGCATATCGGCGCAAAAGGCGCGCAAACTAAGCGCGGCAAAACGCCAATACTTTTTTCAGGAGGACGATCCACATGACCGATCATACCAATAACGGCTGCACCTGCACGCCCAACACCTCCATCCGCTGCGCCGTGACCAACTGCGCCAACCACTGCAAGGACGCCCAGTACTGCGGTCTGAACGCCATTCAGGTCGGCACCCACGAAGCCAACCCCACCATGGATCAGTGCACCGACTGCCAGAGCTTCAAGAAGCAGTAAAGCACCCTCTGCGCCCGCGGGCGCAGACTACTTAGGAGGCGTTATGCAAAAAGCAACGAAATGCCGCGTCGCAGGCGCGATCGCGGGAGCGGTGAACGGGCTGTTCGGCGGGGGCGGGGGCATCCCGCTCGTCTATCTGCTGCGCGCCTGGGCGGGGCTTGCGGACAAGGCGGCGTTCGCCACCTGCGTCGCCGTCATCCTGCCGTTCTGCCTGGTGTCGGCGGCGGTATACGCCCTGCGCGGCGCGCTGCCGCTTATGGAGGCGCTGCCGTATCTTGCCGGCGGGCTCGTCGGCGGCTGGATCGGCGGGAAGCTTTTCAAAAGCGTGCCGAACGTGTGGCTCAAGCGCATTTTCGCGCTGTTCCTGCTCTATGGCGCGGCGAGGTATCTGCTGTGACGGAATGGTTCCTTCCCGCGCTGTGCGGGCTTTTGACGGGCATTCTCTCGTCCTGGGGCATCGGCGGCGGGACGCTGCTGCTCCTGTGCATGACGCTCCTTTTCGGCGTGGAGCAGCAGACGGCGCAGGCGATCAATCTGCTCTACTTCCTGCCGACGGCGGGCGTTTCTCTCTTCTCCCACCGGAAAAACGGCTTTCTCGATCGCGAAGCGCTGCGTGCGGCCGTGCCGCTCGGCACGCTCTGCGCCATCGGCGCGGCGGTGCTGACCACAACGCTCGACAGCGGCGCGCTGCGCAGGCCCTTCGGGCTGTTCCTGCTGTATGCGGGGCTGTCGATCCTGCTGGAAAGGCCGAAAAAGGATAAGAACGCGCGCAAAAAAGCGCCGTGACGAATGTCACGGCGCTTTTTCTTTCGTTTTTCTGCGTTTGTTGCACATAAGCGTGCAGCAGGCACGGCGCGGGAGCATACTCACAAAGAGGGTCATACCCGCAGCGCCGCCTCCAGCGCGATATAAAGCTTGCCAAGGTCGTGGTTGGCGCCGCGGAGATCCGCCACATCGTAGCCGCTCTCCTCCAGCACGTCCCCCGCCTCGAGGAAATTATACAATTGGAGGCCGTAAAAGCTGCACACCGCCTGCACGCCGGCAAGCTCCATCTCCACGGCAAGGCAGCCCTCGCTCCTGCGGCGCGCGACAAGCCCCGCCGTTTCGCGGATCATGGCGTCCGTCGTCCAGACCCTGCCCGTTACGTGCGGCACGCCCAGCTCCGTGAAAATGGCGGAGAGCTTCTGCGCGTTTTCGATCGCAATGTAGTCGGACGGCGCGGCAAAGTAGTACGAGCAGCCCTCGCCGCGGTAGCTCTCCGTCGGGACGATGAACCTGCCCTTCGTCGCCTCTCTGTTCAGGCTCCCGCAGGAGCCAAACATGATGAACTTTGAAGCGCCGGTGATCCAGCTCGCCTCATAGCATTCCGACGCGGCGGCCGCCGAGCCGACGCCCGAGAGGTAAAAGGCGATCTTCTCGCCCTTGTGCTCCAGCCGGTAGATGGGAATGTTCCCGTTGCAGGAGCCGATCAGGCCGATGCGCTCGCAGGGGCAGGTTTCCAGCAAATGCTGGCAGATCTTTTGGGAAAAGAGGATCAGGCACTTTTCGACAAGGTGCTTCTGCTCGCCGTAAAAATCGCGCAGGCTGATAACAGGCTCGGTCTTATCGTCAAAGCAGTCGGTGATCATGAGCGTTCTCCTTTCGCGTGGGGATCATTTCAGCGACTCGAGCGCGGCCTTCGCCGCCATCTGCTCGGCCTCCTTCTTGCTGCGGCCCTCTCCCCTGCCGACGCTCTCGCCGTTGAGCAGCACCTCGAAGGAAAAGGTCTTGTCGTGGTCGGGCCCGCTCTCGCCGGAAAGGCGGTAGGAAAGCTGCTGGTTCGGCGTGCGCTGGACGAACTCCTGCAAAAGCGTCTTGTAGTCGCGGCGCTTCTCCTCGGCTACGTCCTCCCGCTCGGTGTCGAGCAGGACGCGGTGGATGAGCGCGCTCGCCGCGGCGATGCCGCCGTCGAGATAGACGGCCGCGAAGACCGCCTCGGTCGCGTCGGCCAGAATGGACGGACGCGTGCGGCCGCCGCAGCTCTCCTCGCCGTTGCCAAGCTTGAGGTACGCGCCCAGATCCAGCCGCTGCGCGACCTCGTGCAGACTGTCCTCGCATACGAGCAGCGCGCGGATGCGCGTCAGCTCGCCCTCGGGCGCGGTGGGATGCTTGGCGAAAAGGTACTCCGCCGTGACGAAGCCGAGCACGCTGTCGCCTAAAAATTCGAGCCGCTCGTTGCTGAAAATGTTCGCGCCGCGATGCTCGTTGGCATACGAGCTGTGCCGCAGCGCCTCCTCGAGCAGCGCATGATTCTTAAATTGGTATTGCAGCCTCTGTTCCAGCGCCTCCATGCTGACACCTCCTGATAAAAGGACGCCCCGCGCAACGGCGGGGCGGCTCTTTCGTTTTTTAACCGAGCTTCGCGCTCAGGTAGCGCACACAGTCGCCAACGGTCTTGAGACCCACCAGATCCTCCTCGGGAATCTCGTCGACCTCGAATTCCTCCTCCATGGCCATGACCAGCTCGACCAGATCCACGGAATCGGCGCCGAGATCGTCCTCGAACGAGCTGGCCATCGTGACCTCCTCGGGGTCGATGGCAAACTGTTCAACGATCAGATCCTGCATGGTTTTGAAAATTTCTTCCGGACTCATGTGTCTTTTCCTTCCTCTCAAGGATTTAGTTCTTCCAAATGATACGGCAAAGGCACCGCCGTGTCAATACCCTTTTTGCCGCTTTTTGGCATTGGCGGCCTTATGCGTCCCTGCCAATGCGCATCTTGTCGATATTCTGCTCGATATCGGCGATGATGCCGCTGCGCGCGACCTCCATCGCCTGACGCACCGCGTTGCAGAAGCCCAGCTCGCTCGCGCTGCCGTGCGCCTTGATAACGGGCTTCGAGATGCCCAGCAGCGCCGTGCCGCCGACCTCGTTGGCGTCGAGCAGCTTTTTAAAGCCGGCAAGCTGACCCTTGAGCAGCAGCGCGGCAAGCTTTGTGCCCGCGCTGTGCAGGAGCATTTCCTTGAGCTTGATGGAAAGGAGCTTGCCCGTGCCCTCGACGGTCTTGAGCATGATGTTGCCGCTGTAGCCGTCGGCGACGATCACGTCGCACTCGCCGAGCATGGCCTCCTTCGCCTCGATATTGCCGATGAAGTTGAGGTGGCCCGCCTCTCCGGCCTCCTTGAGCTTATGATACGTCTCGCGGCGCAGCTCGTCGCCCTTGCTCTCCTCCGCGCCGATGTTCAGAAGACCCACGCGCGGGCTTGCAATGCCCAGCACCTTCTGCGCATAGTAGCTGCCGAGATACGCGAATTGCAGCAGGTACTCGACCGTACACTCGGCGTTCGCGCCGCAGTCGATGAGCACCGCCTTGCCCTTCGCCGTGGGGATGGTGGGCGCGAGCGCCGCGCGGCGCAGGCCGCGGATGCGCTTGACCACGAGCGTCGCGCCCGCGAGGAGCGCGCCCGTGCTGCCCGCGCAGACAAAGCCGTCGGCCCCGCCGTCGCGCAGCATGGTGAGACCCACGGTAAGAGACGAGTCCTTCTTCTGCTTGAAGGCGGTGGCGGGATCGTCGCAGATCTCGACGACCTCCGCGGCGTTGACGATCTCCACGCCGGAGGGCAGCTCCTTGCAGCCGCACTGCTCCATCGCGCGGAGGATCTCCTCCGTCCTGCCGGTGAGGACGATGTCCACGCCGTACTGTTCATGCGCCATCAGCGCGCCCTTGACGGGGGCGAGGGGGGCAAAATCGCCGCCCATGGCATCGACGATGATCTTCATACGTTCACTCCTTTACGTCGCTCAGTACTTCCTCGCGCAGCGCGTCGATGTGCGCGAGCGCACGTTCGGCCAGCAGCGCGTTCTTCACCCGTTTGCCGCCCTTGACGCGGCGGCCCAGCGGCGGCATGATGCCGAAGTTGACGTTCATCGGCTGGAAATCGGTGACGGTGGTATCGCTGATGTAAAGCCCCAGCGCGCCGACAGCCGTCTCGCGCGGAAAGTCGACCGGCGCGCGGCCTTCAAGTCTCCTTGCAAGCTCCACGCCCGCGAGAAAGCCGGAGGCGGCGGACTCGATGTAGCCCTCAACGCCCGTCATCTGGCCGGCAAAGGCGACGCGCTCATCCGCGATAAGACGGTAGTAGCGATCCAGCATCCCCGGCGAGCGGAGATAGGTGTTGCGGTGCATGACGCCGTAGCGGACAAAGTCCGCGCCGTGCAGCGCGGGGATCATCGAAAAGACGCGCTTCTGCTCGGGAAAGCGCAGATGCGTCTGAAAGCCGACAAGGTTATAGACGCTGCCCTGCGCGTTGTCGCGCCGGAGCTGGACGACGGCGTAGGGCTCCTTCCCCGTCTTCGGGTCGCGCAGGCCGCGCGGCTTGAGCGGGCCGTAGCAGAGCGTATCGTGTCCGCGGCGCGCCATGACCTCGACGGGCATACAGCCCTCGAACACGCGCTTATCCTCAAAGCCGTGCACCTCCGCCTCCTCGGCGGTCGTGAGCGCCTGCCAGAAAGCGTCGTACTCCTGCTCCGTCATCGGGCAGTTGATGTAATCCGGCGTTCCCTTGTCGTAGCGCGAGGCGAAAAACGCCGAATCCATATCGACGCTTTCAAACGTCACGAGCGGGGCAGCGGCATCGAAAAAGTTCAGCGTGTGCCCATCGCCGATCTTTTCGGCGATGGCGGCGGCGAGCGCGTCGCTCGTCAAGGGTCCCGAGGCGATAATGACATTCCCCGCGGGGATGGCCGTCACCTCGCCGGGGACGACCGTGATATTGGGGTGGGAGCGGATCTTTTCGGTCACGAGCTTTGAAAAGCCATGGCGGTCGACCGCCAGCGCACCGCCCGCCTCCACGCGCGTCGCGTCCGCGCAGGACATAATGAGCGAGCCCATGCGCCGCAGCTCCTCTTTCAGAAGTCCCACGGCGTTTTCAAGCTGATCCGAGCGCAGCGAATTTGAGCAGCACAGCTCGGCAAAATCCGCCGTGTGGTGCGCGGGGGTGGTCTTTTCGGGCTTCATTTCATGCAGCGTCACGGCGATGCCGCGCCGCGCCAGCTGCCAGGCAGCCTCGCAGCCGGCAAGGCCGGCGCCGATCACAGTTACTTGCATCAGTTCTCTTCCTTCTCCGCGGCCTTTTTGGCCGCGGACTTTGCGGCGGGCTTTTTCGCCGCCGTCTTCCTGGCTGCCGGCTTTGCGGCAGCGGTTTTCTTGGCCGCCGTCTTCCCGGCAGGCTTTTCTTCACCGTCCTCGGCGGCTGCGGCCTTTTTCGCCGTTTTCTTCGCCGCGGCGGTCTTTTTCGCTGCCGTCTTCCTGGCGGCGGGCTTCTTTTCCGCAGTCTCCGCCGTTTCAGCGGTCTCCGCAGCCTCCGCGCCGTCCTCCGCGGTCTCGGCCGGCTTCTTTTTCACGTAGCCGCGCTGATCCTCAGGCACGAAGCGCGCGCAAGCGGGGTTGATGCAGTAGGGGCGCTTGTAGCCCTTGCCCGCCTTTTTGAACATCGTCTGTCCGCATTCGGGGCAGTCGTCCTTCGTCGGCACGTCCCAGGTCATGAAGTCGCACTTCTTTTCGGGATCGCTGCTGGCGGAAAACTCACAGGCATAGTAGGTGTACTGCTTGTTCGTCTTTCTGCTCACGCCCGTGCGCTTCATCAGGCGGCCGCCGCATTTGGGGCAGCGGCCCGGCATTTCGATGACGAGGGGCTTGGTGAAGGTGCACTCGGGGTAGCCCGGGCAGGCCAGAAAGCGGCCAAAGCGCCCGCTCTTGATGACCATGTTCCGGCCGCAGATGTCGCACTTTTCCTCGCTGACCTCGTCGGGCACCTTGAGCCGCACGCCCTCGAGCGCCTCCTCGGCGTTTTTGAGGTCGCGCGCGAAATCGCCGTAAAAGTCGCGGATGACCTGCTTCCATGGCGTCTCGCCCTCCTCGACGGTGTCGAGCTTCTGCTCCATGCGGGCGGTGAACTTCATGTCCACGATATCAGGGAAGCGCTCCTCCATGAGTCCCGTCACCACCTCGCCGAGCGGCGTGGGGCGCAGGTACTTGCCGTCCTTGACGACGTACTCGCGGTCGAGGATCGTCGAGACCGTCGGCGCGTAGGTCGAGGGGCGGCCGATGCCGTTCTGCTCCATGGCGCGGATGAGCGTCGCGTCCGTGTAGCGAAGCGGCGGCTGAGTGAAATGCTGGAGCGGCGTATAGGCCTCGAGCGTCAGGCTCTGCCCCTCGGTGAGCGGCGGGAGCGAGCCCTCCTTTTCCTCCTTGCCGTCGTCGTCGCGGGACTCCTCGTAAACGGCGGTATAGCCGGAAAACTTGAGGCTGCTGGCGCTGGCGTGGAACTCGTGCGCGCCGGCCATGATCTGAACGCTCACGCTGTCATAGACGGCGTTCGCCATCTGGGAGGCGAGGAAGCGGCTCCAGATCAGGCGGTAGAGCCGGTACTGCTCGCCCGTGAGGTCGCCCTTGATCTGCTCGGGCGTCAGCGCAACGTTTGAGGGGCGGATGGCCTCGTGCGCGTCCTGTGCACCGGCCTTGGCCTTGTAATGGCGGGCGGCCTTTGGATAATAGTCCTGCCCGTAGCGGCCCAGGATAAACGTCTTCGCCGCGGCGACGGCCTCCTCCGAGATGCGCAGCGAGTCGGTACGCATATAGGTGATGAGGCCCACCGTGCCCTCGCCCGTGATATCCACGCCCTCATAGAGCTGCTGGGCGATGGCCATGGTGCGGCGCGGGGTCATGTTGAGCTTGCGCGAGGCGTCCTGCTGGAGCGTGGAGGTCGTGAACGGCAGAGACGGGGAACGCTGCTTGTCCGTGCGCTTGATGCTCGTCACGGAAAAGGGCTTGTCGCCGATGTCGGCGATGATGCCGTCCACCTGCTCGCCCGAGTCAGGCTCGACCTTTTTCCCGTCCTTGCCGTAATAGTGCGCTTCAAAGGTCTTGTGCGTCGCCTCGTCGGTGAGGTCGGCGTCGAGCGTCCAGTATTCCTGCGGCTCAAAGGCGGCGATCTCCTTCTCGCGGTCGTCGACCATGCGGGCGGCGACAGACTGCACGCGGCCGGCGGACAAGCCGCGGCGCACCTTTTTCCACAGCAGCGGGCTCAGCTGATAGCCGACGATGCGGTCGAGGACGCGGCGCGCCTGCTGCGCGTCGACCAGATCCTGGTCGATGGCGCGGGGACGCCGGATGCTCTCGGTGACGACCTTCTTCGTGATCTCGTTGAAGGTAACGCGCTGCGCCTTTTGATCGTCAAGCTCCAAAAGCGCCTTCAGGTGCCACGAGATGGCCTCGCCCTCGCGGTCGGGGTCCGTTGCGAGATAGACGGTGTCGCTGCTCTTAGCGGCCCTTTTGAGCTCGCCGATCAGCTCCTCCTTGCCGCGGATGGGCTGGTACACAGGCTCGAAGTCGTGCTCGATATCCACGCCGAGCTTGCTTTTGGGAAGATCGCGCAGGTGCCCCATGCTGGCCTTGACCTCGTAATCCTTGCCCAGATATTTGCCGATGGTTTTCGCCTTGGCCGGAGACTCGACGATCACCAGATGCTTTTTTGCCATTCGATCTATTCCTCCAATAGTGTTACGTTCAATGAAAAATGCTTGCCGCCGCCCTGCGCGACATAACCGTCCAGCTCCAGCATCGTGAGCGCGGAGAGCACGCGGCGGGTCGGGATGGCGGTCTTTTCGATCAGGTCGTCCACCTGCAGAGCGCCGCCCTTGAGCGCGCGCAGTATGGCGATCTGGTCGTCGGTCAGCCCCGCGTCGTTTTTCGCAAGATCGAGCTTCGGCAGCGTGGGAGCCTCCTCTGCCGCGGCCTGTCTGGCGCGGGCCTGTTCCTCGCGCGCCTGATAGCCGAGCGTGCGCGGCAGCTCCACCCGCTCGCCGAGGATCTTGTGCGGATACATCGCTTCGTATTCGCGCAGCACGTCCCAGCTGTCGGTGATGAGCGCGGCAGCGCCGTCCGCGATGAGGCGGTTGCAGCCGCGGCTCATGGGCGCGTCGATCGGGCCGGGGACGGCGAAAACGTCGCGTCCCTGTTCAAGCGCGGTGTTGGCCGTGATGAGCGCGCCGCTCTTTTCCGGCGCCTCGACCACGACGGCGGCGAGGCTCAGGCCGCTGATGATGCGGTTGCGCACGGGAAAGTGCCAGCCCTCGGCGGCAGCGCCGGGCGGATATTCGCTCACGAGCGCGCCCGAGGCCGCGATATCGCGGTAGAGCCATTCATTCTCCGCGGGATAGACCACGTCGATGCCGCTGCCGAGCACGGCGATCGTTCTGCCGCCCGCGCGCAGCGCGCCGCGGTGCGCTGCAGAGTCGATGCCGGCGGCAGCGCCGGAGACAACGACCGCGCCCTGTCTGCAAAGGCCGTAGGCGATCTTCTCCGCCGCCTCGACGCCGTAGGGCGTGGCCTTGCGCGTGCCGACCATGGCGACGGCGACCTCCTCGTCGATGACGGGAAGCTGCCCTTTGACATAGAGCAGGCACGGCGGCTCGAAAATATTGCGCAGGCGCACGGGATAGTCCGCGTCCTGCATCGTCAGCAGCCGCAGCCCCAGGCGCGAGCACGCGCCGAGAATGCGGTCGGCGTTCTCGGTCGACTTGTCCGCGAGTAGCGCGAGCTGGCGCGGCTCGAGGCCGCCGACCAGACGGTACTCGTCCTCGTCGGCGTAGTAGACGCTCTCAGGCGTGCCGAAATGATCGAGCAGCAGCAGCTTTGAGCGGTTCGTCAGTCCCCTGACCTCCGAGAGCCACACCCAGTATTTGAGCCCCGCCATGAGAACACCTCCTTATGGCTTCAGCGGTACATTTCCCACAGCACGACCGTCGCCGCGACGGCCGCATTCAGCGACTCGCAGCGCGGGCTCATGGGGATCTTCAGCGTTTTTTCGCACCTGTCGAGCAGCTGCTGGGAAAGGCCCTTCCCCTCGCTGCCGATGGCGACGGCGGCTCTGGACAAGTCGGCGTCGGAGAGCGGCACGGTATCGTCGCGCAGAGCCGTGCCGTAGAGCGGAACGCCGCTTTTTTGCAGCAGGGCGAACAGCTCGTCCGGCGTCAGGCTGTATGCCTCGCGGCGGAAAACGGCCCCCATCGTGGCGCGCGCGGTCTTGGGATTGTAAATGTCGGCGCAGGCGTTGACAAGAAACACGCCGTCGCAGTCGAAGGCGTCCGCCGTGCGGAGGATCGTGCCGACGTTGCCGGGGTCCTGCACACCGTCGAGCACGAGGTAGCGCCGCCCCGTGAGCGTATCGGGAAGCTTCGTTTCAGGCAGCGCGACGGTGAAAAGCGCGCCCTGCGGGGTCTCCATCGGACTCACCGAGCGCATCAGCTCCCCGCTCACGCGCACGGCGCGCACGGTATCGGGCAGCGGCGGGATCTCCGCGCCGTCTGAAAACACGGCCGTTCTGACCGGCGCGTTCCACTTGAGCGCTTCGGATAGAAGCTTTGTCCCGTCGCAGAGGTACTCCCCGCTTTTCGCGCGGTACGCGCGGGAGGAGGCGAGCTTGCGCAGATGCGTCATCAGCGCGTTCTGGCGGCTCGTGATGGTCTCGATGCGCATTGCCGTCCTTCCTCCTTCGATCTCTATATAATATGTGTACCACACTATATTATTAAATTATGCGGTTTGTCAAGTAAAAGCGCGCAAAGACATTTTGCAAATTCCGCGCCGCCGTCTTTACATCCGGCGGTTCAATGTGATAAACTGTCCGCAGCTGATACCCATTTCAACAAGGAGGAATGATCCCATGGAAGCTGCAAGATCGCGCTTTCTGCGCTATGTGACATACTATACGACATCCGATGATTTTTCCGGCACCTCGCCCTCGACCGAGCGGCAGAAGGTGCTTGGCCGCGTGCTGATGGACGAGCTGAACGCGCTCGGCCTTTCGGACGTGCATATGGACGGCTGCGGCAACGTGATCGCAACGCTTCCGGCGAGCGAGGGCGTGAGCGCGCCGGTCATCGCGCTCATCGCGCACGTCGACACCGCGCCCGACGCCTCGGGCGAGAACGTCAAGCCCCGCATCGTGCGCTACGAGGGCGGCGAGCTGAAGCTCAATGACGCCGTGTCGCTGACCGAGGCGCTCTGCCCTGGCCTTGAGCGGCACATCGGCGAGGAGCTGATTGTGACCGACGGCACGACGCTGCTGGGCGCGGACGACAAGGCCGGCGTCGCGGAGATCATGGCGGCGGTGGAAACGCTCATTGAAACCGGCGCGAAACACGGCGAGGTGCGCGTGATCTTCACGACCGACGAGGAGATCGGCAACGGCGTGGACGGGCTTTCCGTGCCGGAGCTCAGGTGCGACTACGGCTACACCGTGGACGGCGGGGCGCTGGGCGAGATCGAGTATGAAAACTTCAACGCCGCGTCCGCTGTGCTGAATGTGCGCGGCGTGGGCGTGCACCCGGGCAGCGCCAAGGATGTGATGGTCAACGCCGCGACGGTGGCGATGGAATTCCACGCGCTGCTGCCAGCCGACGAGGTGCCCGAGAAGACCGAGGGCTACGAGGGCTTCTTCCACCTGACAGATATGTCCGGCGGCATGGCCGAGGCCACGCTGCGCTATATCATCCGCGACCACGACCGCGAGAAGTTCGAGGCGAAAAAGGCGCTCTTTGCCGCCTGCGCCGAAAAGATCAACGAGCGCTACGGCGCGGGTACGGCCACTTCCGAGATCGCCGACAGCTACTACAACATGAAGGAAAAGATCCTGCCGCACTTCCACCTCATCGAGCGCGCGGAAAACGCCTTCCGTGCAAACGGCGTTACGCCTCAGTGCGTCCCCATCCGCGGCGGCACGGACGGCGCGCGGCTTTCCTGGGACGGGCTGCCCTGTCCCAATCTCTCCACCGGCGGCTACAATTTCCATGGCGTGCGCGAGTGGATCCCCGCGGAGAGTCTTGGCGCGATGACAAAGGTGCTCGTCACGCTGGTCCAGAGCTTTGCGGAATAACACCGGCATAATAGCAGAGATAAGGAGCGTTTTTGAATGCATTCTGACGAAAAGCTCGCGCTGCTGCGCGAGGAAATGAAAAAGCGCGGCATTGGCGCTTACGTCGTCGTGACCGACGACTTCCATGCTTCGGAATATGTGGGCGCGCACTTCAAGGCGCGCGAATACCTCTCCGGCTTCACCGGCTCCGCCGGCACGCTCGTCGTGCTGCCGGACTCCGCCGCGCTGTGGACGGACGGACGCTACTTTTTACAGGCCGCGCAGCAGCTTGAGGGCAGCGGCATCACGCTCATGCGCATGGGCGAGGCGGGCGTGCCCGAGCTTCCCGATTTCCTGCGCGACCACGTGAGTGAAAACGGCTTCATCGGCTTCGACTCCCGCACGATCAGCAACGACCTTGCCCGCCGCATCGGCGAGAAGACGCGCGCAAAGCACATCCGCTTTGCAGGCGGCGAGGATCTTGCAGACCTTGTGTGGGCGGACCGCCCCGCGCTCTCGTGCGAGCCGGTGTGGGAGCTGGATGTGAAGTATGCGGGCCTGACGCGCGCAGAAAAGCTCAGGGCCGTGCGCGAAAAGATGGCGGAGCTGGGCGCGGACGTGTTCGTCATCCCCGCGCTCGATGAGATCGCGTGGCTTTTGAACCTGCGCGGCGGCGACGTGCTCTATACGCCGGTGTTTCTCTCATACCTGCTGCTCGGACGCGAGCAGGCCACGCTCTGCGTACAGAAAGAGGCTGTGAGCGCGGAGATCGAGGCGCACCTTGCCGCCGACGGCGTGACGCTTGCGCCCTATGACGACATCTACCGCCTCGTCGCGGCGCTGCCGAAAGGCACGCGCGTGCTGCTCGACGGCGCGAGCGCCAACTACCGCATCACGCAAAGCGTGCCCGAGGGCGCAGAGAGCATCGACCGGCCCAGCCCCATCCAGCTGATGAAGGCGATGAAGCACCCCGCCGAGCAGGAAAACGAGCGCCTTGCGCACATCAAGGACGGCGTAGCCGTCACGCGCTTCATCTACTGGCTCAAGCACACGGTCGGAAACGAGCCGGTCACGGAGCTGAGCGCGGCGAAAAAGCTCGAGAGCCTGCGCGCCGAGGGCGAGCACTACCTCGAGCAGAGCTTCGATCCCATTCTTGCCTACGGCGCGCACGGCGCGATCGTCCACTACGAGCCGACCGAGGAGACGGACGTGCCCCTTGAGGCGCGCGGGCTGTGCCTTGCCGACACGGGCGCGCAGTACCTTGAAGGCACGACCGATATCACGCGCACCATCGCGCTGGGGCCGCTCACGGAGGAGGAAAAGCGCGTCTACACGCTCGTCCTGCGCGGACATCTGCAGCTGGGCGCGGCGAAATTCCTCCACGGCTGCACGGGGGAAAACCTTGACATGCTGGCCCGCGCGCCGCTGTGGGAAGCCGGCCTTGACTATAACCACGGCACAGGCCATGGCGTGGGCTTTGTTCTCGGCGTGCACGAGGGGCCCGAGCGCGTGCACTGGGACGTGAACCGCCAGAAGCGCCACTGCGTCATCGAGGAGGGCATGATCTTCTCGAACGAGCCGGGCATCTACCTTGCGGGCAAGTTCGGCGTGCGCATCGAGAACCTCGTCGTCGTGCGCGACGCCGGACGCACGGAGTTCGGCCGCTTCCTCAGGCTCGAGCCGCTGACGCTCGTGCCCTACGACCGCGACGCGATCGACCTGACGCTGCTCTCCTCGCGCGATGTGGAGCTGCTCAATGCGTATCACGCAAAGGTCTACGCGGCGATCTCGCCCTATCTTTCCGGCGAGGAACTTGCATGGCTCAAGGAGGTCACCGCGCCGGTTTCGTTCGGCTAAACCGAAGGAAAAGAGGCAGCGCTGCGCCAATCAAAGGGATATCCTCTTTCCGGAGAGGATATCCCTTTCCTTTTCCGCACGGGTGGTTCTCTTTGGAAAGAGAATCCCCCCTCTGCTGCTTCCCTGTGCCTTTGGCGCAAAAAAGAGCTTTCTCGATCGAGAAAGCTCTTTTTCGTTATCTTAATACAGCTTTGCACCGGCGGGGATGTGCTCGTCCACCATCAGCAGGTGGAGCTTCTCCTGTCCCTCCTCGGTGTGGACGGCGGAGATCAGCATGCCGCAGGAATCGATGCCCATCATCTTGCGCGGAGGCAGGTTGACGATGGCGATGGCCGTCTTGCCGACCAGCTCCTCCGGCTCGTAGTACTCGTGGATGCCGGAGAGGATGATGCGATCCTCGCCCGTGCCGTCGTCGAGCACGAACTGCAGCAGCTTCTTGCTCTTGGGGACGGCGGTGCATTCCTTGATCTTGACGGCGCGGAAGTCGGACTTCGAGAAGGTGTCAAAGTCGACCGTGTCCTTGAACAAAGGCTCGATCTCGACCTTGGAGAAGTCGATGGGCGCGGAGACTTCTGCGGTCTTTTCCGCGGCAGGCTCCGCCTTGTCGGCCTTCCTGGGCATGTCGAGCGGCTTCATTGTCGGGAAGAGGATGACGTCGCGGATGGAGTCGGTGCCGCAGAGCATCATCGCGCAGCGGTCGATGCCGAAGCCCAGGCCGCCCGTCGGGGGCAGGCCGTATTCGAGCGCCATGACGTAATCCTCGTCCATCATCTCGGCCTCGTCGTCGCCGTTGGCGCGCTTTTCGACCTGCGCCTTGAAGCGCTCGTACTGATCCATCGGGTCGTTGAGCTCGGTAAATGCGTTGCCCATCTCGCAGCCGCAGACGAACATCTCATAGCGCTCGGTCAGGTAATGGTCGGATGGGCTGCGCTTGGCAAGCGGGCTGACCTCAACGGGGTACATGGTGATGAACGTCGGCTGGATGAGGGTCTCCTCGACCTTCTGGTCGAACGTCTCATACAGGGCGTTGCCCCAGGTCTTGTCCACGCCGTCCATGTCGACGCCGACGCTCTTGGCGAGTGCAACCGCGGCTTCGGCGTCGCCCTCGATGGCCATGAAGTCCGCGCCGGTCACTTCCTTGACGGCGTCGGCCATCGTGACGCGCTTCCACGAGGGGGTGAGGTCAATGTCGTGGCCGAGCCACTGGAGCTGATAGGTGCCGAGAATCTCCTTCGCCGCGCCGGCGAGGATGGCCTCGAGAATGTCCATCATGCCGTCGAGGTTCGTGAAGGCCTGATAGAGCTCGCAGGTGGTGAACTCAGGGTTGTGCTTGGTGTCCATGCCCTCGTTGCGGAAGATGCGGCCGACCTCGTACACGCGCTCCATGCCGCCGACGATCAGGCGCTTTAGGTGCAGCTCGGTGGCGATGCGCATGTACATGTCGATATCAAGGGTATTGTGGTGCGTGATGAACGGGCGCGCGTTCGCGCCGCCGGCGATGGGGCTCAAGACCGGCGTTTCGACCTCCATAAAGCCGATGGAGTCGAGGTAGCGGCGAAGATACGCGACGAACTTCGAGCGGATCTCGAAGTTGCGCTTGGACTCGGGGTTGATGATCAGATCCACGTAGCGCTGGCGGTAGCGCGCTTCCTTATCGGTCAGGCCGTGGTACTTCTCCGGCAGGGGGCGCAGGGACTTGCTGAGCAGCGTGATGTGCTTTGCGCGCACGCTCATCTCGCCGCGCTGGGTGCGGAAGACCTCGCCCACGACGCCGACAATGTCGCCGATGTCGTACTTCTTGAAGCGGTTATACTCCTCTTCCTCCATCTCGTCCTTGCGGGCGTAGAGCTGGATGCGGCCGGACTTGTCCTGCAGGTCGCAGAAGCTGACCTTGCCCATGCCGCGCTTGCTCATGAGCCTGCCCGCCACGCGGACCTCGCTGCCCTCGAGCGCGTCAAAGTGATCCTTGATGTCCTGGGCGTGGTGCGTCACGTCGAAGCGGGTCTCCTCAAACGGGTCGCGCCCCTCGGCGCGCAGCGCGGCGAGCTTGTCGCGGCGGACCTTGAGGATCTCGCTCAAGTCCTGCTCGGGCGCGGTGGTGTTCTTCGTAGTTTCTTCAGTCATGTTACTGCTCCTATGTTAACGTTCGATCTTGACGATGCGGTAGTTGATGATGCCGACGGGCGCCTCCACGCTGACCTCGTCGCCCTCCTTGGCGCCCATGAGCGCCTTGCCGAAGGGGGAATCCTCGGAGATGGCGCGGTGCATGGGATCGGCCTCCTGCGAGCCGACGACCTTGTACTCCGGCAGCTCGCGCCCCGTCTTCACGTCCTGCACCGTCACGCGGCAGCCGATGCTGATGACGTTGGTATTGCCGTCGCTCTCGTCCACGACAACGGCGTGGAGCAGGATGTCCTCGATCTCCGCGATGCGGGAGTACAGCTTGCCCTGCTCGTTTTTCGCCTCGTCGTATTCGCTGTTTTCGCTCAGGTCGCCGAAGCCGCGGGCTTCCTTAATGAGCTCCGCCACTTCCTTTTCACGCACGGTCTTGAGGTAGGTCAGCTCGTTTTGCAGCTCCTCCTTGCGTTCCGCGCTCATCTTGTACTCTTTTTTCAAATTCGCCATTTCGAGATCGTTCCTTTCTTGCCCGCAGGTGCGGAGCAAACCGCAGATGCGTATATCAATACCATTTTAGCGAGACAATTATAGTGATTTTCCCCCGCGTTGTCAAGAAAGGTTTGCATTTTGCCCCCTGTCTGCGGGGAATTTTACCTCTTTTACGGCGATGTCCTCCTCCGCCAGCGCACCGGCGGCAAAAAGCGCGCAGATGAGCTGCCGCGTCTCCCAGCCGGCGGCCTCCTGCGGCAGCGGCGCGGCATAGCGCACGCGCAGCGCGCCGTCTCCCAGCGGCAGGACGGGGCAGCCGCAGCGCGGCGCGGCATCGTCGAACGCAACGGCAAGGTCGGCGCGGAGCGTTTCCTCCGGCGCGGCCGCATACGCGCTCACGCCATGGTCCCAGCGCAGCCGTCGGCTCAGGCGCGCGCCGTCCGGCGTGCAGAGCGTCAAATAGCGCACGCGCCGCACGAGCAACTGCGCCGCCGCTTCCAGCACGGCGGAGGGCCGCGCCGACACGAGCGCGATGCGCGCGCCCTCCGGCGCAAGACCGTGCTGCGCCATCGCGCAGAGGATGATCTCCGCGCCCTTTGCCATGCGCAGCGGCGCCTCCTCCGGCGCAAGCACGCCGCGGCGGGCGAAAGCATCGGCACAGGGATAGTCCGGCGGGAACGCCGCGCGCTGCACGCGGCGCTTTTGCAGGTATTTTGCCGCCCGCTGCGCGGACAGGCGGGCGCGCAGCCCGTCGCCGCGCAGGACATACACCGCGCAGAAGCGCGCGCCGCAGAGCGTGCGCGCGCCGTTCTTCTCCCCCGCGTCCCGATAGCAGACCAGCCCCAGCATGGCGTCCTCCCCCTTCAAGCGCAAAAAAGGCTCCCCGCCATTCTATGGCGGGGAGCCCCTGCGCTATGCTTATTTCCAGCCCTTGGTGTAGTCGGTGAGGTACTTGAGCGGGTCGATGATCTTGCCGCCCTCGGTGATCTCAAAGTGGAGGTGTGCGCCGCGGCTGACGCCGGAGGAGCCGGTAATGCCGACGACCTGCCCCTGTGCGACATAGTCGCCCTTGCTCACCGAGCGCGAGGACAGATGCTGATAGGTCGTGGTATTGCCGCTGCCGTGGCTCACAACGACGTAGTTGCCGCGGTACTTGTTGTAGGCCGAGATGATGACCGTGCCCGCCTTGGCGGCGACGGCCTTGGTCGTATAGCCCACGCGGCCGATATCAATGCCCGCATGGTTCGTCGACGCGCCGGGGATGCCCGTATAGCGTGCGCCGAGCGGCGAGGTGATATACTTGCTCGAGCACGGCCAGATGTAGCCGCCATAGGTCTCGGTGGTGTCGCCGTTCTGCGCGGCAAGCTCACGCGAGAGCCGCACGATCTCCTCCTGCTGGCGCTCCATGGCCGCGTCCTTCTCGGCCAGCACCTTCTGGTACTCCGCCTCGTTCTCGCGCAGCTCGGCGAGCACCTTTTCCGCCTCGGCGCGCTGCGTGCTCAGCTCGCCGCGCTTGACGACGAGCGTATCCTTGGCGCTCTGCTGCTGGGCGAGGGACTCCTGAAGCGACGCCTTCTTCTCCTCGATCTGCGCGCGTAAGCTGCGCAGATCGTCGATGACCTTCTGGTCGCTGTCCATGATCTCGCTGATGAAGTCCATGGCGCTCAGAAGCTCGGAAAAGCTCGCCGAGTGGAACAGCACCGACCAGTAGGACACGGTGCCGCGCTCCTCCATCGCGCGCACGCGCTGGCAGAACTTTTCGTACTGGCGCGCTTCCTCCTCCTCGTTTTCGCGGATCTCCTGCTCGGTCTGCGCGATGAGCGTCTCGTACTCGCTGATGAGCGCCTCCACGCCGTTGATCTCGCGCTGGAGGACGGCGATCTGCTTGTCGATGTTCTCCTTCTTTGCGACCGCCGCGCTCTTGTCGTTCTGGAGCGACTTGAGCTCCTTTTCCAGCTGCTCCTTCTCCGCGCTCATGCCGTTGAGCTCATCCTGCAGCTGGTCGATCTCCTCCTGCGTGACGGCGGAGGCGTCCTGTACCATGGAAAACGGCGTCAGCCCGCCGAGCGTCAGCGCCAGCGCGCAGGCCAGCGCCAGAAGCGGGCGCAAAAGCTTTTTCTTCATGCCGCCCCTCCCTATACGCGCAGGAACTTGCGGATAGCCGTCAGGCTGCCGCCCACGCCGATGAGGATGCCCGCAAGCGCGAAGATAAGCGCCACGGGCTGCCAGATCGCCGCAAAGTCCACGATCTCGAAAAGCTGCAGACGGTCGGACATCGCAAGGCTCTGCGCCACCGAGGCGTACAGCAGCCATTGCAGCCCGAAGCCCAGCACCGCGCTGAGAAGCCCGATCATAAAGCCCTCGTACACGAACGGCCAGCGGATGAAGCCGTTCGTTGCGCCGACCATCTTCATAATGGCGATCTCGTCGCGCCGGTCAAAGGTCGTGAGCTTGATGGTGTTGGAGATGATGAAGACCGACACGAGCAGCAAAATGGCGATCAGCGCGATGCAAACCACGCCCGCGACATTGCGCAGCGTGATAAGGCCGCCGGAGATGTCCTCGTCCACGCGCACCTTGGCGACGCCCGCAACGTTGTCCTTAATGTCCTGCGCGGTCTGTCCGGCGATGCTCAGATCGTCGACAAATACGGCGTAGCGGTCGCGCAGGATCTCGGGGTCGAGGTTTTCAAAAAGGGAGTCGCCCTCATATTTCTTTTCATACGCGGCCATAGCCTCTTCCTTGGTGATGAACTGGCAGCTTTTGACGTTGGGGCGCCGTTCGATCGCGCGGCCGACGGCCGCGGTCTGCTCCTCGTCATACGTCTCGTCCACAAAGGCGAGCAGCTCGTAATCGCTCTCGAGCTTTTGCAGCTGCACCTGCGCGTTGTAGGCGACCAGCGTGAACGTGCCCATGACCACCAGGCACGCCACCGTGATGCCGACAGCCGCAAACGACATGAAGCCGTGCGAGAACATGTTGCGCACGCCCTCGCCGAAAAAGTAAGTGAAATCGTGTCTTCGCATGGTCTTACCTCGCGTTGTAGCCGATGCCGTCGCCGATGATGCGCCCCTGATCGAGCATGACGACGCGCTTTTTGAACTGGTTGACAAGATCCTTCTCGTGCGTGACGACCACCATCGTGGTGCCGAGCTGGTTGATGCGCTCGAGCAGGCGCATGATCTCCAGCGAGCGCGCGGGGTCGAGGTTGCCGGTCGGCTCGTCGGCGATGATGGTGCTGGGGTTGTTGATGAGCGCGCGGGCGATGGCCACGCGCTGCTGCTCGCCGCCGGAGATCTCGTTGGGGTAACGGTCGGTCTTTTCCGCAAGGCCCACAAGCTCGAGCACATAGGGGATGCGCTTTCGTATCTCGCGCGGCGAGGCGCCCACGGCGCGCATGGCGAAGCTGAGATTCTCGTAGACCGTTTTCTTCTCGATCAGGCGGAAATCCTGAAAGATGACGCCCACGGAGCGGCGCAGCAGCGGGATCTGCCGCTCGGCGATGTTCGTCAGGCTGAAGCCGTTGACGGCGATCTGCCCCTCGGTCGGCGTGATCTCGCCGGTGAGCAGCTTGATGATCGTCGACTTGCCGCTGCCGCTCGGCCCGACGAGGAAGACGAACTCCCCGTCCTCGATGCGGAGCGAGATGCCGCGCAGCGCCTTCGTTCCGCTGTCATATTCCTTTACCACGTCGCTCAGCCGTATCATGCTCTCGTCCCTCGTTTTCGGCAGGCTCAGACCCGATCCCGCAAAATTCTTTGATTTTATTATAGCGCGGCAAGCGCGCCTTGGCAACAGATAATTATGTAAACTTTCGGATTTTTTGCCGAAAAACGGGAGCCGTCCGCGCTGGACGGCTCCCGCCGGTATGTCGTATTCGTGCCTTACGCCTCGATGCCGCGGGAGGCAAGGTACTTTTTGACCATGAGCGCGACCTTAAAGGTGATGGCGTCGTCAAATTCGCGCAGGTCGAGTCCCGTGAGCTTCTTGATCTTCTCAAGGCGGTAGACGAGCGTATTGCGGTGGACGAACAGCTTGCGCGCCGTTTCGGAGAGAATGAGGTTGTTTTCAAAGAACTTGTTGATGGTGAACAGCGTCTCCTTGTCGAGCGCGTCGATCGGGTTCTTCTTGAAGACCTCCTGCAGAAACATCTCGCACAGCGTCGTCGGCAGCTGGTAGATCAGGCGGCCGATGCCGAGATTCTCATAGCTGATGACGTACTTTTCCGTGTCGAACACCTTGCCGACCTCAATGGCCATCTGCGCTTCCTTGTAGGCCTTGGCCAGATCGCGCAGGTGCGTGGCCACGGTGCCGATGCCGACAACGACGGTGCTCTCGCCGTTCACGCGCAGCGTCTCCTCGATGAGCGCGGCGGTCTTTTCAAGGTCGGGCATCTCAATATTGTCGCCGAGCTGCTGCACGAGCACGATGTCCTCTTCGCCCATGGCGAGGACAAAGCTCGTCTGCCGGTCGGGGAAGATGTTCTGGATGGTCTCGACGGGGACGGCGTCGGCCTTGTCGTCGAGGCGGCGGATGACGAACACGCCGCGGTTGAGCTCGGCTTCGACGTGCAGCTCCTTGGCGCGCACGTAAATGTCGCTCAGCAGGATATTGTCGGACAGAATGCTTTTGACGAACGAGGTCTTGTCATGCTTTTCCTCGTAATAGCTCTTGGCGGTGTTGAGCGCGACGGTCGCCATGCGGCAGACGGTGGCGCTGAGCGGATCCTCGCCGCGCGTGAAGGCGGCAAAGTCGAACTGGCCGCCCCAGCCCTCAAGCGCCTTGAAGGTCTTGCCCTCGAGCGCGATGCAGCCGTCCTCCGCCGCGTTGATCGGCTGGACGAGATGCGGCCAGCGCTGGCCGATCTCCGGCAGGTCGGTGCAGGCGATGACCGTTCCCTCGGAATCGATCACGCCGATGACGGTATCGGTGGTTTCCTTGAACTGCAATACGATATTCTGAAAAATTCTTCCGGACATATCGGAGCCTCCTTACGCTGTCAGGCAGTTTGTGCATTCCGCCAACTGGATGAAGACATTATACTTGCTCTCGACATTTTTTGCAAGAACTTTTTTCTTTTTTTCACAAATTTTTTTCTTTTTTTTGGGCATTCCGTAAAGCGCAAATGATTTTCTATGCCTCGCCGCCGTTTTCTCCTTGGGCAATCTGCCAAGCGCCGCGCAGCGCGGCAAGCTCCTCCTCCGTGAGCAGGCGGTATTCCCCGGCGGCGAGCGAGTCGTCCAGCGTGAGCGGCCCCATGGAAAGGCGCTTTAAGTACGCGACCGGCTTTCCCCTTGCGGCAAGCATCCGCTTGATCTGGTGGAATTTTCCCTCGCGCAGCGTGACGAGCGCCTCGCTCCGCTCCCCGCTCTTGAGGATCTCCAGCCCCGCCGGCAGGCATTTGAGCCCGTCGCCGAGTGTCATGCCCGCGGCAAAGGCCGCGCAGTCCTCCGGCGCAAGCGCGCCCTCCGTGCGCACGAAGTAGACCTTGTCGACGTGCTTTTTCGGCGCGAGCAGGTCATGCGCGAGCGCGCCGTCGTCGGTGAGCAGCAGCAGCCCCTCGGTGTCCTTGTCGAGCCGCCCGACGGGGAACAGCCCCAGCCTCCGATACTCCGGCGCGAGCAGATCGAGCACCGTCCTTCCCCGTCCGTCCTCGGTGGCGGACAGCACGCCCGCGGGCTTGTGCAGCATCACATACGTGTGCTCGCGATAGCCGAGCTCCTCGCCGTTGACGGTGATGCGCGCGGTGAGCGGATCGCACTTGTCCTCCGCGCTCGCGGCGATATGCCCGTCGACGAGCACGCGCCCCTCGCGCACGAGCTGCTTTGCCTCGCGGCGCGAATAGCGCCCCGTCGAGGCGATGATCCTGTCGAGTCTCTGCTGTGCCATGGCCGTATCCCACCCTTTCCTGTCCTTTGCGGTATCCTATCATATTTCTCCGCCGGTGGGAATAGCCTTTTCACGAAAGGGTGTGGTCTTGTATGCTCATCATCACCAAAAGACTGCGAAAGCGCCGGATCGCCGCCGCGCTCGGCGCGCTCGTGCTGCTGCTCGTGCTGCTTTTTCTGCTGCGCGGCTGCGGCGAAAAGCGCGTGCAGGCGTCCGAGATCCCCGCCGCGACCAACGCCGAGCGCATCGCCTATCTTACCTCGCTGGGCTGGGAGGTCGGCGAGCAGCCGATCGAAACGCTGAGCGTCACGCTGGGCGAAACGCTCGAGGAGCCGTACCTAAGCTACAACGAACTTCAGCTCCCGCAGGGCTTCGACCTTGCGCGCTGCTGCGGCAAAACGCTCTCGCGCTACACCTACGTCGTAACGAACTACCCCGACGCCTCGCTCCCCTGTCAGGCCGATCTCTACGTCTGCGAGGGGCTCGTCGCCGCGGGCGACATCGTCTGCACGGGCGAGAACGGCTTCATGGCAGGGCTGACGTTCCCCGCCGCCGGATAGCGGAAAGCCCCCGAGCCGGGGGCTTTTTCTTTTTGACTATTGCGCGCGGGTGTGGTAAAATCACTGTGATCTGATACAGTAAGGAAGCCGTCCATGGAATTCTGCACCTTAGCCAGCTCGAGCGCGGGCAACGCCGCGCTCGTCCGCCACGAAAACACCTGCATCCTCATCGACGCGGGCATCTCCTGCCGCCGCATCGCACAGTCGCTCGCGCAGCTCTCGCTGACGCTCGCGGAGCTTGACGCCATCCTCATCACGCATGAGCATATCGACCATGTGCGCGGCCTTGCGACGCTCCTGAAAAAGTGCGATGCGCCGCTTTACGCGAGCTTCGGCACCGCGGGCGCGCTCAATTGTCCCGCATCGCGCGTGCGCGCCTTTGCCGCGGACGACACGTTTACCGTGGGCGCGCTGCGGGTGCGCCCCTTCCGCACCTCGCACGACGCGCGAGAGAGCGTCGGCTACCGCATCGACTGCGGCGGCGGTTCCTTCGCCGTGCTGACGGACACGGGCTTTGTCACCGACGAGGCGCGCGACGCCGCGTGCGGCGCGGATATGCTGCTGCTCGAGGCCAATCACGACGCCGAAATGCTCAAAACCGGCCCTTACCCCTATTATCTCAAGCAGCGCATCCTCGGCGAATACGGGCACCTATCCAACGACGCCGCGGCCGACTTTGCGCTCGAGTGCGCGGCGCGCGGCACCTCCGACATCCTGCTCGCGCACCTGAGCGGCGAGAACAACACGCCGCAGCTCGCGGAATACACCGTCGGGCGGCGGCTCCAGTCCTGCGGAAAATGCGTGCGGCTCGCCGCCGCGCCGCGCGACACGATCAGCGAGGTACACATATGCAGAAGATCACCGTCCTTTGCGTCGGAAAGCTGAAGGAGCCCTTTTACGAGCAGGCCGTGAAGGAATACGAAAAGCGTCTCTCGCGCTATTGCAGGCTGGCGCTGCTGGAGCTGCCCGAGCAGCGCCTTGGCGACGACCCCAGCGAGGCGGAGATCCGTCAGGCCCTCAAAAAAGAGGCCGCGCTCGTCGAGCAGAAGCTGCCGAAGGGCGGCGTGCTCATCGCCATGTGCATCGAGGGGCAGGAGATGAGCAGCGCGGCGCTTTCGCAGAGGATGCAGCAGTTTGCCGCGCGCGGCGCCTCGCAGCTGACGTTTCTCATCGGCTCGAGCTTCGGGCTGGACGAGGACTTAAAGAAAAAAGCCGACCTCCGGCTCTCGATGTCGCCGATGACGTTCCCGCATCATCTCGCGCGCGTGATGCTGCTCGAGCAGATCTACCGCGCCTACCAGATCGAGACCGGCACAAAATATCACAAATGAGGAGGACCCCGCTTATGTCTGATGAAGTCAAGCTCACATGGGGCAGAACGCCGCACGACGCGCTTGAGCGCTGGCCGAAAAATGCCGACGGCACGCCCGAGGAGCCGGCGTTTCTTGTCACCGCCGCCGAAACGGACGGCGAGGCGGACAGGCTCTGCGCGATGCTGCGCTCCTATGATATCCCCACCCTGCGCAGATACAACGACGAGGGCGCGTTCAGCAAGGTCATGCTCGGCATGTCCGGCAGCGGCGTATCGCTCTATGTGCCGTCGTCGGCGCTGGAAGACGCAAAGGCGCTCATCGCGCCTGTTGACGAAGAAGAACTTACCGAGGAGGCACAGCAATGAATTACCGTCAGGAATATGAAAAATGGCTCGCTTCCCCCGCGCTGAGCGAGGACGAGCGCGCGGAGCTCAAGGCCATCGCAAACGATGAAAAGGAGATCGAGAACCGCTTTTACGGCCCGCTCGAATTCGGCACGGCGGGCCTGCGCGGCACGATGTACGTCGGCCTTCACAACATGAACCGCCACGTCATCCGCTGGGCGACGCAGGGCTTCGCCAACGTCATCCGCGCCGAGGGCGCGGAGGCGATGAAAAAGGGCGTCGCCATCTGCATGGACTGCCGCAACCATTCGATGGAATTTGCGCGCGCCGCGGCCTGCGTCATGGCGGGCAACGGCATTTCCGTCAGGCTTTTCGAGTCGCTGCGCCCCACGCCCGAGCTTTCGTTCGCCGTGCGCGAGTACGGCTGCACCGCCGGCATCAACGTGACCGCCTCGCACAATCCCAAGGAGTACAACGGCTACAAGGTCTACTGGTCGGACGGCGCGCAGCTGCCGCCCCAGCACGCCGCCGCGATCGCGCGCGAGCTTGAGCATATCGACATTTTCACGGGCGTCACGTCGACGGACTTTGACGAAGCCGTCTCGAAGGGCCTTATCACGATGCTCGGCGCGAACTGTGACGAGCGCTTCATGGCAAACGTCATGAGCATGGTCAACGACTACGAGACCGTCAAAAAGGTCGCCGACGACTTCAAGCTCGTCTACACGCCCTTCCACGGCTGCGGCCACAAGCTCGTGCCCGAGGCGCTCACGCGCCTTGGCATCAAGCATCTTTTGTGCGTGCCCGAGCAGATGGTCATCGACGGCAGCTTCCCCACCGTCGTATCCCCGAACCCCGAAAATCCCGAGGGCTTTTATCTCGCCATCGACCTCGCCAAGAAGAATGATGTCGACTTCATCCTCGGCACCGACCCCGACAGCGACCGCGTCGGCATCATGGTGCGCAACAGGCAGGGCGAATTTGAGCCCGTCACCGGCAACCAGACGGGCGTTCTGCTGCTCGACTACCTCATCGGCGCGATGAAGCGCGCGGGCAGGCTGCCCGCAAACGCCGCCGCGCTCAAGACCATCGTGACGACCGAGATGGCGCGCGCCGTCGCGGAGGCGAACGGACTTGACTGTTACGACACCTTCACGGGCTTTAAGTTCATGGCCGAGAAGATGAACGAGCTGGAGAGCGCGGGCAAAAATACCGTCATCTTCTCCTATGAGGAGAGCTACGGCTACATGCTCGGCCACTACGTGCGCGACAAGGACGCGGTCACGGCCTCGCTGCTGCTGACCGAGATGGCCGCGTGGTACTATTCTCAGGGCATGACGCTCTTCGACGCGCTCGAGGCGCTGTTCAAAAAGTACGGCTGGTACGGCGAGAAGACGCACAACCTCGTCATGCCGGGCCTGGATGGCGCGGAGAAGATGGCGAGCCTTATGAAGTCCCTGCGCGAAACGCCGCCCGCCGAGATCGCGGCCGTGAGGGTCGCGGCATATAAGGATTACCTGGACGGCACCGCGCGCGACGCCGCGAGCGGCGAGGTCACGAAGATGGCGCTCTCGGGCTCGAACGTGCTGCGCTTCGAACTTTGCGACGGCACGCACATCGTCGTGCGGCCGAGCGGCACCGAGCCGAAGATCAAGGTCTACATCCTCACCAGGGGCGCGGATGCGCGCGAGCGCGACGCAAACCTTGAAAAATACTCCGCCTGGGTCAAGACCCTCGCCTGATCCTTCCCATTTCACCAAAGCGGCGGAGGGCAGCGCGGATCACGCGCGCCCTCCGCCTATTTTTGCCGTCCGGCGGCGAAAGGAGCGTTTTCCCCCATGGCACTGCTCGCCCTTTACTGGTCCATCATGCTCGTCTGCTATCTCGCAGCGTCCCAGCTGCGAAAGCACGCCGAAAAGATCAAATTCGTGGACAGGCTCATGTCGCTCTCCGTCTACGCGCTGGTGCTTTTGATGGGCCTGCGCATGGGTGCAGACGAGGAGGTCACGTCGAGCCTCGGCAGCATCGGCATTCAGGCGCTTTTTGTCACGGCGCTCACCGCCGCCGGCAGTATGCTCGGCGCGGCCGCCGCACGAAAGCTCCTGCACATTGACCGCCATGCCCACCCCGCCGGATGGACGGAGGAGGCACGCGCGGACACGCGCGGCAGCGCCGATATGTCGGGCGCAAAAATGTCGCTGCTCATTCTGCTGATGGCCGCCCTCGGAATGCTGCTGGGCCACCTTGTCGTCCGCCGCGTCTGCACGAATCTCGCGGCCTTCCAGTCCCGCTCGGGCGACTGGCTCGTCATCGGGCTGTGCGTCATGCTGGGGCTGATCGGCTTTTCCATGGGGCTGGACGGCAGCATCACGCGCATTCTGCGCGGCGCGGGGCTGGGCGTTCTCCTCGTCCCCGTCCTCGCCGTGCTCGGCACGCTGCTCGGCGGCGCGGTCTATGCCGCGCTCTCCCCCATGACGCTGCGCGAGGGGCTCGCCATCAGCGCGGGCTTCGGCTGGTACACGATGGCGCCGAGCGTCATCTCCGGCGCGGGGCACACGATGGCGGGCGCCGTCTCGTTTCTGCACAATGTCCTGCGCGAGATGCTCGGCATCGTTCTGCTGCCCGTCATCGCGGGCAGGATCGGCTATATCGAGGCCGTCACCGTCCCCGGCACAGCCTCGACCGACGTGTGCCTGCCGATCGTCGAGCAGGTGTGCAACACCGAGACCGTCGCCTATTCGTTCTGCACGGGCGTGCTGATGACCATCTGCTCGGCGGCGCTGGTGCCCATCATCATGGGCGCGTGAGCGCCGCGAAACCGCCAAAAAAGCTCCGCCGAAGCGGAGCTTTTTTCATGCGCCGCGGGCTTACGGCGGCTGCCTTTCAAAAAAGCAGAAAGCTCCTGCCGTACCTCCCGACAAGAGCCGTCTGCGTGATGTGTGGGGGCGCGCGAGCGCCCTGGTATCATAAGGCCGCCGGCCTTATCATCTCATTCGTTGTTCTCAAGCATCCGGTAGCCCACGCCGATCTCCGTAAAGATATACTCCGGCGAGGCGGGATTCTTTTCGATCTTGCGGCGGATATTCGCCATGTTGACGCGCAGGATCTGATTGTCCGCCTTGGCCTTCGGCCCCCAGATCTGCTTGATGAGGTAGTCGTAGGTCAGCACCTTGCCGGCATACTTGCCGAGCAGCGCCACGATCTTGAACTCGTTGAGCGTCAGATGCACGTCCCTGCCGTCCACGAGCACATGGTGCTTGTCATAGTCGATGGTCAGCCCGCGCACGGTGAACTTGCCGGACTGTGCGATCTCGCCGTTGTCGAGCGGCGTGCGCGTGTGTCGGATGGCCGTGCGGATGCGCGCGAGCAGCTCGCTCGTGCCGAACGGCTTTTCGATGTAATCGTCCGCGCCGAAGTCGAGTGCCGTGACCTTGTCATGCTCGTGCGTGCGCGCGGACACCACGATGATCGGCAGGTTCGACCACGCGCGCACCTCCTTGAGAATGTTCAGCCCGTCCATGTCGGGCAGCCCCAGATCCAGGATGATGAGATCCGGGCAGTGCGAGGAGATCATGGAGACCGCCTCCGCGCCGCTCTGCGCGGCGAGCACGTCAAAGTCGTTCGCCGTCAGCACCGTCGAGATAAAGTTGCTGATATTCTGCTCGTCCTCAACGACTAAAACCTTATCCTTCAATTTCACTGCTCAAGCCCTCCTCCATCGGCAGGTAGAAGCGGAAGCAAGCGCCGCCCTCCTCCTGATTTTCCGCGGTCATCGTGCCGCCGTGCGCCTTGACGATGGTATTGCACACGGAAAGTCCGATGCCCATATTTTTCTTTACGTCAAAATTGCTGTGTGATACGCTTGATAGTCCGCCCTCAAACAGCGTCGGCAGCTTTTCGCCCGGAATGCCGGCGCCGTTGTCGCTGATGGAAAAGCAGGCGCTGCTCCCCTCCCGCGAGACGCGGAAGTTGATGTGCGTGACGCCCTGACCGTGGATGGCTGCGTTTTCCAGCAGATTCATGATGACCTGCCGGATGAGCGTCGCGTCCATCGGCACCATCAGCACCTCGTCCGGCACCTCGACGGAGACCTCGATATTGGGAAAGCGCTTGGAAAACTTGCTGACCGACACGGCCACGATCTCCTCGGCCGCCTCGCAGTCCTTCTCGATCCTTGCCTGCTCGCCGCCCATGCGGGTGATCGACAAAAGGTTCTCCACCATGCGGATCAGCCACTGCGCATCCTCGTTCACATCCTCCAGAAGCCGCCGTTTCTGCTCCGGCGAAAAGGTCTCCTCGTTTTCAAGGATCGCCGCGGTATTGCCGACAATACTCGTCAGCGGCGTGCGGATATCGTGCGACATCGCGCGCAGGAGATTCGCGCGCACGCTCTCTTTCTCCGTTTCGATGCGCAGCCGCTCCTCCTTTTTGATCTGCGTGGTCATCGCGCTGATCATCAGCGACACCGCGAGCATCGCAAGGAACGTGGGCGGATAACCCGTGAGCGTGAAGTTGAACGCCCAGTACGGCGCGGTAAAAATGTAGTTGACGAACAGCACCCCGAAGATGGAGCTGAAAATGCCCCAGAAGTAGCCCTCCGTCCACCGCGAGATGCACGCCACCGCCAGCACGAAGATGAGGTTGACGTAGCTGCCGTCCGCATCGATCTGCCGCAGCAGGGTGCACAGCGCCGTTGCCGCGGCCAGCGTAACGGCCGTCAGCGCAAAATCATAAAGCTTCCGCATCTTGATCTGCTCCTTCGCCATTCAAGACGCCTCCTCCGGTCCTGTTCCGCGCGCATCGCGCGGAGATCAAGCTTTTCGTTTTCGTCATTATACCACAGACTTTGCTAATTTGCCGCTAAACATTCCCTTTTTCGCAAAAAAAGTCGTGTGGAAAACAGCAGAAAGAGCGGCTGCGGGGCCGCTCTTTCTGCTTACAAAGGAAGAAGTGGAAATCGAGAGGGTCAAATCTTGCGAATGCTGACGTTCGTCACATTCGCCATGCTGAAGCCCGGCTCCTGTGCGATCGCCGCCATGATAGCGACCTTGATCTCGTCGGTCAGGCCGTCCGCCGGAACGGCGGGGGCAGCGGCAGGCACAGGGACCGCCTTCGGCGGCTCGGGCTTTTCCGTTCCGCTGAGGACCTTACCCATCAGCATCGTGAGGAAAATAATGCACGTCAGGCCCACGAACGTAACGCCCATACCCATTGCAACGACAAATGCGCTAGAAACTTCCATCTTACGGACTCGCTCCTTTTATGTATTTCTGCCGCAATTATAGTCGCGCATTTTCCGGATATCAACCGCTCCGGCGCGCTCTTAGCGCGCCTTTAGCGCCGCGTCCGTCCCCCTTAACGTGTTTTTTATTCCTCTTTCTCCCTCTCGATCGATAATACATGCGCCGTCCCTCCGCTCACGCAAAAGCGCACGGCAAAGCCGCCGAAGCTCATGCCGTACACCCGCTCCGGATCGTCCTGATACGGCGGGCGCGGGTCCTGCGCCAGCACGCCCGTCAGCGCCGCGCGCTGCCCCTCGGGCAGCTTTTGAAGAAGCTCCGGCGGGCAGTCCACCGCAATCGTCTCCTTCGGCGCGGGGGCGAAGCCGCCCAGCGCCTCCGGATGCGCGTCGGCATAGGGGAGATAGGGCTTGATGTCGTAGACGGGCGTCCCGTCCATCAGATCCGCGCCCGAGACGAGCAGCACCGTCCCCAGCCCCTCCTCGCGGCGCACGCCCTCAAGTCTCACGCAGGACAGGCCGATGGCGTTCGGCCGGAACGGAGAACGCGTTGCGAACACGCCCACGCGCTCATTCCCGCCAAGACGCGGCGGGCGCACCGTCGGCGACCACGTATCGCGCACAGCGGCGGAAAACTGCCAGATGAGCCAGAGGTGGGAAAAGCCCTCGATGCCGCGCAGCGCGTCCTCATTGCGAAACGCCGGCTCAAAGACGATCCTTGCGCGCAGCGCGGGCACAAGCCCGCTCTGGCGCGGGATGCCGAACTTTTCGGGAAAGTCGCTGTGGATGCGGGCGACGACCTTCATCGTGTGTTCCATAGAATCGCTCCTCTCTCCGCGCTTGTGCGAAGAAAAGGGGGCATTCTCTCACGTGAGAGAATATCCCCCCTTCCCGCGTCCCCCGCGTCAGGCGGGGAAAATCCTTCTGAAAAAGCGCTGAATCATTTCAGCTTCATCGGCGTCAGCGCGAGGTAATCCTCCAGCGTGCCGTCATGCAGGCAGCAGTCGATGATCTCGCGGCCCAGCGGGTCAAGGTCGTCGGAGATGAACTGCTGGAGCTGCTCTTTGAAGAAGTCCGTCAGGATCTTCGCGCCGGCGTCGTAGCCGTCAAGGCCGAGCTTCGACTGCGTCTCGGGACGCAGGAAGGTCTGACGCACGAACTGGCCGTCGAGCTTCATTTCATCGAGCGCGTAGCCGAAAAGCGGGCAGCGCGCGGGCACCAGATGCTTCGCGCGCACGAAGCCGAGGTGACGGGCAAGGTACTCGCGCGAGAGCCATTCGCCCATAAAGCCCACGTGATACGCGCCGATATGCTGATTGGGGATGAGCACGTTCGTCGTCTTCGGCGCGGACAGGATCTGCTCGAGCAGCAGGTTCGCCTGCGTGACCTTTTTACCCGTGGCGAACGGCCAGTAGGAGCCGACGCCCTCGGCCTTGAGGCCGCTGCCGGCGTTCGTATCGGCGATGGAGGGGTTCTTGAACCCGCGCGGGGAGATGAGCCGCCACAGCCATGCCAGCGACTGCGGCACGACCTGCAGCATGCCCATCACGCCGTAGTTCGGGTTTTTCGCGGTGCTCGGCGGCATACGCACGCCGAAGCTGCGCACGTCGACCTCGACGGGCACGGTATCGGGCACGATGTTGTCGACCATGCGGCGCGGCAGGATGACGCGCGGGTTGGAGCACGGCTTGCCGTTCGACTCGATCACGTGCTCCCAGATCAGGCACGTCGCGCCGGGCACGCCGTCCATGTTGAAGAACACCAGCGGCTCGCTGGGGTGGATGCAGATGCGCTCATAGAGCGGGCTGTTGCCGTAGGCGTTCACGCCGTCCATGCGCAGGAACCAGCCGTCCTCGGCGTCAAGGATGTGCAGCTTGCCGCTCTCGGCGTCCTGAAAGCTTTTGAGCGCGCAGGCCATATCGTCGGCGATGGGACGGATCTTGCAGCTCTCGGTGAGCGTCATGTAATATTTTTCGCCCGTGACCGTATGCGTGCCGATCAGCAGCCGGTCGTCGTCCTCGCGGTGGAAATCCTCGAGCATCTCGCTCTTGCCGCCGCCGGACGCGCCCTCGTGCATGAAGACGATCTCGTTTTCATACGGCGTTTCGACCATCGCCGCGCTCGTATGGCAGCAGATCCATCCCTCCTGCTCGCCGATGTCGAGCAGCAGGGAGAAAACGCCCTTCTTGGCGCTGGGGCCCGGATAGAGGTTATAGGCCCAGACCTCGTGCAGCTCCTTCGAGCGGTTGTGCACGACGACCTGCTTGCCGTCGAAATGCGTGTGGCGGAACGGCGGCGCGACATAGATGATGGCGCGCGGCTTATAGTTGTCGGGAATATCGGCAATGCTGACAAAGCCCTGCATATCCGCGAGCGACAGCGCAAAGAACGCCGCGTTCATCGGACAGACCATCAGGCTCGGATAGCCGTGGCCGCGCGGGCCGGCGGAAAACGGCAGCATGATGATCTGCTGGCCGGAAAGCCAGTCGAGCGTCTCCTGGCGCAGCGCGGAAAACTCGTAGCCGAAGCGGTCCTTGAAGCGCGGCTTATCGGTCGGCAGATCGTCGCCGATGGCCATGCTGTTGGGATCGCGGCGGCGCATATAGTCCTCCATGAAGTTTACGACGCAGCCGTTCTTGCAGCGCACGACCTCCGCCTCCTTGACCGTGCCCAGCCCCTCGATGGGGTAGACCACGTCGTAGCGGGAGGTGTGGGTCGGGCCGTAGGCCATCTCCTGCAGCTCCTCCTTCGTCTCGGCGTAGGCGATGCACTTGCACTTTTTCAGCGCGGCCGCCACCTCCGGCGCAAGGTCAAATTTTTCAAAAAACCGGTCAGTATACATGTTCATTACCTCCGTGCAGAATTCTCATGACTTCCTATTCTATGCCGCGCGCCGTCTCCTCGCCGCAGCCCCCTGCCGCAGCCGAAATGAGCCCTGCCCGCGCAATAAAAGATTAAGCCGCATATTATCACAGTTTTCAACGAAAAGCAACAAAGGATGATTGAAACTTTTGCATTTTTGTATTGATTTGCACAAATGACCAAAGAATTGCAAAAACCGGCGCATTCTCCAAAAAGCAGCGCCGGTTTTTGTATGCTTATGAAATTTTCTTTGTAAAATTCCCGCCGATGCGCACGCCCTCCTGCACGATGAGAAACGCGTGTGGATCGAGCTCGCGCACCGTCTCCTGCAGCTCGGCGACCTCGAACTTCGATACGCACACGCACAGCACGCGCATGTCGCTGCCGGTATAGGCGCCCTTGCCCTCCCAGTACGTCACGCCGCGGCTCAGGCGCGTCATGATGTTTGCCGGCAGCTGCGGATCCTCGTCCCTTGTAAAGATGAGCACCTGCACGCTGATGTTCTGCTGGTGCCCGCGGTCGATGAACAGCGCGCAGAACACGGTGTAGATCACGGAGTAAATGGCCGTCTGGATGTTGAAGAGGAACGCGCAGGCCGTGTAGAGCAGCACGTTGAAGCTCAGGGAAAAGCGCCCCACGGTGAATTTGCTGTCGCGCTTGGAAAGGCACAGGCCGATCACATCCAGGCCGCCGGTCGAGCAGCCGCACGTCAGCGTCACGCCGAGGCCGAAGCCGCACACGATGCCGCCCACGACGCACGCCGCCAGCGGATCGTCCAGGATCGGCACCGCCGGCGCGGGCAGCACGCTCAGGAAGACCGACGACGCGCCCACGCAGATCAGCGTGCGCACAAGAAAGCTCCTCCCCAGCTCGCGCCAGGCCATGATGAGCACCGGCACATTGAAAAGAAAGTACAGGATACCCGCGATATCCACGCTCTCCGGCAGCGCGACGCTCCGCGCCAGCAGCGTGCGCAGCACCTGGCTCAAGCCCACCACGCCGCCGGCGTAAATGCCCGCCGGAACGGTGAATAGGTTCACGCCCACCGCATAAAGGAACGTGCCGAGCACCGCGATCGCCACGCGCGCCCATCTGTCCTGCATCGCCTTATGAAGCATTTTTTCATTCTCCCTTATCTCTCGTCGTTCACAGCGACCCTCGCTGTCCCGCCAAAAGGCGGCCGCGCTTTTTGGTCATTTTGTCCTTTTTCGCCGCTCCATTATAACCCGTAGCGCAGGCATTTGTAAAGCCTTCTCTGCGCGCGTGAAAGCGTGCGCGAGACCGTCGATTTGCTCACGCCCAGCCGTCCGGCGATCTGCGTCACGCTCATCTCCTCCTCGTAGCGCAGGCGCAGCAGCTCGCGCTGGCGCGCCGTGAGCTCCTGCTCGCGCGCAAGGCGGAGATTGCGGCGCAGACGGCGCAGGTCGCTCTCGTTGTCGCCCGCGTGCGCGGCCATCCACGCCGCCATGTCGCCGTATACCTCGTTGTCGCGGATACTATAGGGTGTACCTTTCACTGCGATGATATCCCCTTTCATAATAGTGCTGCGTCAGCTCCGCCAGCTCGCGCGACTGGCGCAGCAGCTGCTCGAGCTCGATGATGCGGCGCGCGAGCTTTTCCTGCTCCTCCCGTCCCTCGCCCTTCGCCTGCTCGCGCAGCGCCGTGATGCGCGCGCGGATGCGCAGCGCATCCTCCCGATAGACGAAGGACATCTGATATAGCGTCATTCTTCCGTCTCCTCTCCCAGTGTGTATTCAAAGGCTCTCAGCTCCTCGCGCGCAAAGCGCGTGAAGCAGTCCGCGCAGACCGTGATCCCGCTGCGGTACCACAGTCTCTCTCCCGCGCGGATCTCCTGCGCGCAGAGCGTGCAGACCGCCCGCGGCCCTCCCGCTCCCGCCGCACGGCGGCGCCTGCTCATGATCTGCAACAAATTTCCTCCTTTTTTCAAAACTTCGGCTTGACAAAGCGCGATCCATCTGTTAATATGTGATTCGTTGCTGAGATGCTGGTATAGCTCAGCTGGTAGAGCAGCTGATTTGTAATCAGCAGGTCGGGGGTTCGAATCCGTCTACCAGCTCCACCGACAAAAAAAGCAAAACTTCATATGGGGGAATTCCCGAGTGGCCAAAGGGGGCAGACTGTAAATCTGTTGTCAGTGACTTCGGTGGTTCGAATCCACCTTCCCCCACCAAACCGCAGAAGTGCTGAGAAATCAAGGCTTCTGCGGTTTTTTTGTGTTTTGATTGCGGATTTTCGGGCAGGAAACAATTGTACCATTTTGGAATGTTTTGGACATATTTTGTTGTCAAATTTGTTGTCACTTAGATCCACCTTCCCCCACCAAACCGCCGCGCCGTCAGGTGCGGCGGTTTTCTTTTTTCCGCGCGCGGCCCGCTGCGGGGCGGCAAACAGCGGCCTTTTGCGCGCTCATGCTCACAAGCATCTTGTGAGCATGATTAAAATAGCACATATGTTCTATCTTGTCAAGTCCATTTTGACAAGTTTCTTGTCTTTTTTATTGACAGCACGTTTGCTTCACGATAGAATAACAGAAAACCTGTATTGTGCATCTCAACGGAGGTATCGTATGAGTTTTGGAACACAACTGCGGCTGCGCCGCGAGGAGCTTGGACTGACCCGCGCGCAGCTCGCCAAGGAGCTGAACGTCACGCCCTCCGCCATCAGCAACTATGAAAACGGTCTCAGCTCGCCCAAGGAGGATATTCTGCTGCGGCTGTTCGACGCGCTGCAGACAGACCCGAACTATTTCTACCGCGACTCGTTCCGCACCGGCGGCTTCGTCTGCACGAACGCCGAGCAGGCGCTGATCGAAAAGTGCCGCTCGCTCTCCCCGCTCGGCCGGCAGACGATCCACAGCATGGTCAGCGCGCTGTGCGCGCTGCGCGAGGAGCAGTCGCTCGAGCAGCCGCCCGCCCCGTTCGAGCCGCGCCGCATCCCGCTCTACCGCTCCCCCGCCGCCGCGGGCTATGCCGCCCCCGTGCTCGGCGAGGATTTCGACTATCTCGCCGCCGACGGCGAGGTGCCGCTCGGCGCGGAATTTGCCGTGCGCATCCAGGGCGACAGCATGGAGCCCTACATCCACGACGGCGGCGTGGTCTACGTCAACCACGATCCCCTTGCCGCGGGCGACGTCGGCATTTTCTGCGTCGACGGCGGGATCCTCTGCAAGCAGTACTACCTCGACCCCCTCGGCACGGCGTACCTCTTTTCGCTCAACCGCGCGCGCAGCGACGCGGACGTCGTTCTCACGGCGGGCAGCGGGCGGAGCCTTGCGTGCTTCGGCCGCGTGATGCTCGAGCGGCGTGTGCCGCTGCCGACGCTGTGATTTTTGCGCAAAAGGGTCTTGAAACGTTCACAAATGGGGCATATAATACCTGTTCAGTAATATTTAAGAAGAAGGAAGCGTATTTCTTATGACAAAGATCGACATTTTCTCCGGCTTTCTGGGCGCGGGCAAAACGACGCTCATCAAAAAGCTGATCGCCGAGGCCTACAGCGGCGAAAAGCTCGTGCTGATCGAAAACGAATTCGGCGAGATCAACATCGACGGCGGCTTTCTCAAGGAGTCCGGCATCGAGATCTCCGAGATGTCCGCGGG
>CAKTLG010000013.1 GCA_934572465.1 uncultured Oscillospiraceae bacterium | reverse complement strand
CGCGCCGCTTCTTTCGCGCAGCTTACTGCTCGTCGTAGCCGAATGAGCGAATATAATTCATATTGTCGCGCCAGTTTTCCTTGACCTTGACCCAGGTCTCGAGGTAGACCTTCGTGCCCATGAAGCGCTCAATGTCCTGCCGCGCCTCGGTCGATATCTTCTTGAGCATCGCGCCGTTTCTACCGATGATGATACCCTTGTGACTCGCCTTTTCGCAATAGATGGTCGCATCGACCTCAATGACCTCGTCGTCGCGCTCGATAAAGCGCGTGATCTCCACCGCCGTGCCGTGCGGGATCTCTTTATCGAGGTTGCGCAGCAGCTTTTCGCGCACGATCTCGCCCACGACCTGACGATCCGGCTGGTCGGTCGTCATACCGTCGGGAAAGAGCTGGGGGCCTTCGGCGGCATATTTTGCAAGCTCGTTCATCAGCTCATCGAGGCCCTCGTGCGTGCGCGCGGAAATGGGGATGATGGCGTCGAAGGAGTAGGCCGCGCTGTAGGCCGCGATGACGGCGAGCAGCTCGTCCTTTTTCTCAACCGTGTCGATCTTGTTGATGCAGAGGATGGCCGGCAGATGCGATTGCCTGATTTTTTCAATAAGCTCGGCCTCGGGAATACCGACGTGCGCCACCGGCTCAACGAGCAGCAGCACCGCGTCCACGTCCGCAATGGATTCGCGCGTGACCTTGACCATGTAGTCGCCCAGGCGGTTGCGCGCCTTGTGGAAGCCCGGCGTGTCGAGCAGCACATACTGCGTATCGCCGCGGTTCACCACGCCGTAGATGCGGTTGCGCGTGGTCTGGGGCTTGTTTGACACAATGGCAATCTTCTCGCCCACGAGGGCGTTCGTCAGGCTGGATTTGCCGACGTTGGGCCGTCCGCAGACGGTGATCATGGCGGTCTTCGTTTTGTTCATAGGTGATCCTCAACTTTCTTTCGTGTTGAACGTTTTATTGATACAGCGCAAGCTGTATTCTCTTTTTTGACGCCCAAAGGGCGCGGTGTTCTGCCCCCACCTACTGTGGGGACGCAGGGCAAAGGGGGTATTCTCTTCTCGAAGAGAATACCCCCTTTGTATCCCCCAGAGAAGGACGAGGGGAGGACCCCTCGACCCCCGACATTGTGAATTTGCGGCTTGAAGGACTGCATGCGCTGCGCAGTGTAGGTGCGGTGTACATGGCTTCGCCATGAACCCCTACTGTCCGTTACCGTTTTCAACCGCGCCTTACTGCCGTGAGGCGCGAGTGACGTTTCCCCGGCGGCGGACTGCCTGCCGAATGCGGCAGACGGCAACCACTCCGCACTCCTACGAGATGAGCAGAGCGGCACCCGCAAGGGGTGTGCCGCATCCGTAAGGCAGCAAAGCTGCCAACGGCTGCGCAACAGCGGATGATAGGAGCAGCAGCAAATCGTCTTGCAACGCTAAACGCGGCAACGCCGCGCTAGGGGCAGTGCAATCGGCAAGCATTGCAGCCCTTCGAGCTGCTCGCTTGCAATGGGAAACGCCTTTCTTTTGGACGGTCACACCGCCCGCAGGCGGCATTTCCCTCCGCACCTGTGCGGAATTATCTCCGCTCGAGTTCGAGCAGCTTCATAATTGTCTCCTCATGCTCGCGCATCTGCGCCTTCATCGGCCCCTCGTCCAGATGGTCGTAGCCGAGCAGGTGCAGCACCGAATGCGTCACAAGGTACGCAAGCTCGCGGCGGTTCGAGTGGCCGTATTCCTTTGCCTGCGCGGCGACATGCTCGATCGAGATGACCATATCGCCGAGCGGCACAAGCCCCGTGCCGGGGTCGGCGTCCTCCTCGTCCGGCAGCTCGCCTGGGGAAAGCTCGAACATCGGAAAGCTCAAAACATCCGTCGCGCGGTCGACCTGCCGCATCTCGCGGTTGATCTCGCGGATGGTCTCGTCATCCGTCAGCCGCACGTCGATCTCGCAGGGGAAGTCCACCCCCTCACTGGCAAGCGCCGTGCGGACGACCCTGCGGATAAAGGCGCATTTGCTGTCGCTCACGCCGGACACGTCCGACGTGATGGGGATATAGTGTCTCTTTGCCATCACTTTTTCCTCTTTTCGCTGCGCGCGGTCTCATAGTCCGCGTAAGCCTTGATGATGCGCTGGACCATCACGTGGCGCACCACGTCCTGATCGGTCAGCTCACAGATGCCGACGCCCTCGACGCCCTTGAGTACGCGCACAGCCTGCTTGAGTCCGCTCAGCTTGTCCGCCGGCAGGTCGATCTGCGTCGCGTCGCCGGTAATGACCATCTTCGAGCCGAAGCCCATGCGCGTCAGGAACATCTTCATCTGCTCGCAGGAGGTGTTCTGCGCCTCGTCGAGAATGATAAAGCTGTCGTCAAGCGTGCGGCCGCGCATATAGGCAAGGGGCGCGACCTCAATGTTGCCGCGCTCTAAATATTTCTGGTACGTCTCCGCGCCGAGCATATCGAAAAGCGCGTCGTACAGCGGGCGCAGATAGGGGTCGACCTTGCTTTGCAGGTCGCCCGGCAGGAAGCCGAGCCGCTCGCCCGCCTCGACCGCGGGGCGCGTCAGGATGATGCGGTTGATCTTGCGCTCGCGGAACGCCGCGACCGCCGCGGCGACGGCAAGATAGGTCTTTCCCGTACCGGCGGGGCCGACGCCGATGGTCACGGTGTTTTCCGCGATGGACGCGACGTACTGCTTCTGTCCCAGCGTCTTCGGCTTAATGGGGCGGCCCTTGGCGCTGATGCAGATAACGTCCTGCGTCAGCTCGCTGATGCGCTCCTCCTGCCCCGCGCGCACAAGGCCGATGACATAGCGCACGTTCTGCTCGGTGATCGGCTCGCCGCGGTTCGAGACCGTCAGCAGTGCAGAAAGGGCTTTGCAGGCGAGCATCGTGTCCTCCGGTTCGCCGTTCACGCGCAGCTCGCCCTCGCGGTTGGCGACCGTGACCTTAAACTCCGATTCGATCAGCCGCACGTTCTCGTCGAACGAGCCGAATAGATCCACCGCCTGCTCCATGCGCTCGATGCTGATGCGCTGTTCCATGCTGTCATTCCTCCTGAACTGCTGTCCTTAGTCGATTTGAATGGGCGTTTCCACGCCGATCTGCTCCAGACACTCCGCGCTGAGCGTCACGAGCAGGTACTCGCCCTGTACGGCGGAGGCCACGCGCCCGCTCGTCACGCTCCCGTCCTTTCCGAGCAGCGAGACGAGGTATTCCTCGAGCACGGCCTTTCCCCGCGCCTCCGCCTCCTCGCGCGTGCGGGTGCGCGTCTGCGTCTCATAGATAAGGCGCGTCTCCGTTTCCCACGTGACGGGCAGGGACAATACGCCGAAAAGCGTCCACTGTGTTTGATTCTTTATTTTATCACAATCACCGTGCAGAATGCTACTCCCTTTTGCGCCAATTTTCAGACGATTTTCGCCCCAGCAGAGGGCGTAGCCGCGCCGACGCTCCCCTGTGTACGTCTTTTCCTCATACCGCAGCGGGATGCGGACGCTCAGCTCATACCACGTCCTTGCCCAGACCTCGCCCTTGCCGGCGAGCAGGCGCGTCGGCACGCCCGGGCGCTCTGTGCCGCCGGTGTCCACCACGCCCGCGATGAGCAGCTGCCCCTGCTGCACGCTCGTCCCCGCGAGCACTTTTTTCTCCCCGTCCAGCGCCAGCACCTTTGTCACGAGCCCCGCGCGGCGCGCGATCACGTTGGTCGGTGTTTTTTCGTTTGCCCGCTCGACCGGACGGACGCGCTCGCGCACCTGCACATAGGCCCTGCAGCCGCGCACGTTGATCCCCACCCAGCAGAGATCCTTCAGCTGCGGCAGCACGCGGTTGCACACGTCCTGCGTGTCGAAGGAATAGACGGGCGTGCCGCGGTGCACGCCCACCTCGCGCAGCGCGCGCAGGATCTGCTCGGCCGGCACCGTGTCGTTGCCCGTGACCGCAAAGTCCCAGATGAACAGCGAATTGACCAGCAGCAGCGCACAGCACAGCACGAGTCCGGCCAGCAGCGCATAGCGGCGGCGGAAGCGCGCGGCGAAAAACGGCGCGCCCGCCGTGCGCTCCACCGTAAGCTCCGCGTCCACGCCCTCCGCGGCGCGCCGCAGCGCGCGCAGACCCGCGCGCGACACGCAGAACGACAGCTCCGCCGCGCCGAGCCATTTCATATCCCAAAATTCGATGCCGCGCGCCGAGCAGAGGTTGAGCACCCGCTCGGGGTATGCGCTCCGCACGCGCACGCAGACGCTGCCGCGCAGCAGCTTGACGCCCTTTTTCAGCATGGCTCCCTCATCTCACATATCCGATCGCGTCGATCCTGCCGGAGATGCGCACCTCTGCGTCCGTCATGCTGCACAGCGTCAGTCCGCTGCCCTGCACGCGCAGGATGAGCGCGCCGGCGTTGATGTCGATCTGCTCCGTACCGTAGGCCAGGATGCCGCCGTGCCCCTCAAGAAAAAGCTGCCGGTCGCCCAGCAATTCCACATGGCACAGCCCCGCCACCACGTCCGCCGGCAGGTCGAATAGCTCCGCAATGCGTGTCATCATGTGCTGCGGCCGTTCGTTTCGTCCCATCGTCATCTCCCCTTTGGCAAGACTCTATGCGCCGCCGTGCACGGATTTGCCTGTCCCGCGGCGGCAAGTTTGTCTTTCCCCGCGCATAGGCTTGCGAGAGGGGGCGATGCAATGAGCTGGCGCAAGGGGATCTTCTGGGCCGCGGCGCTTTCGTGCCTGCTGGCGCTGCTGCTTCTGCCGGAGACGTCGGCGGCGGCGGCGCGGGACGCGCTCACGCTCTGCGCGCAGACGGTGATCCCGTCGCTGTTTCCGTTTTTTGTGCTCTCGTCGCTGCTCGTCTCCTGCGGGGCGGGCGAGGCGCTGTCCTCGCTGCTCGCGCCGCTGATGCGTCCGCTCTTCGGCCTTTCCGGCGCGGGTGCGGCGGCGCTGGCGCTGGGGCTTTGCGGCGGCTATCCCGTCGGCGCGCGCACGAGCGCGGAGCTGACGCGTTCCGGCGCGCTGACGCGCGAGGAGGGCGAGCGATTGCTGAGCTTCTGCAACAACGCAGGGCCAGGCTTCCTGCTCGGCATCTGCGGCGGGGCGGTGTTCGCCTCGCCGCGCGCGGGCGCGGCGCTGTATCTTATCCACGTGGCCTCGGCGCTGCTCACGGGGCTGCTGCTCTGCCGCCGTCTGCCGCCTATACGCGCCGCCCGCGCCGCACGGACGGCGGAGCAAAGGTGCGCGTCCCTTTCCGCCGCGCTGCCCGCGGCGGTACAGGGCGCGCTGAGCGGCATTCTGAACGTCTGCGCGTTCGTGGTGTTTTTCACGGTGCTCGCGCGTCTGGCGCTCTCGCTCCTGCCCGACGCCGCCGCGCGGTCGCTGCCCTGTGCGGTGCTGCTCGGTCTGCTGGAGCTGACGAGCGGCGTCACGGCGCTGCCGAACTCACGCGCGGGCTTTCTCCTCTGCGCGGCCATGCTCGGCTGGGGCGGGCTCAGCGTCCATTGTCAGACGCTCAGCGCGCTTGCCGATTCCCCGCTGACGGGAAAATACTACCTGCGCGGCAAGGCGGTGCAGGCAGCCGTATCGCTGCTGCTGGCGCTGCCCGCGCTGCCGGCGCTGTTTCCGTGACGCGCCGGCGGCAAAAGCGCCCTCCGCCAAACGGCGAAGGGCGCTTTTCTGCAGACCTTCCGGCTTCCGGCAGGCCGGGGCTTATTCCACTTCCTTCAGCAGCGAGGCGATCCAGTCGCGCTCGGGGGCGAACAGCGCGATCAGCTCGCGCGCCTTTGCCTTCTCGGCGGCCGCCTTATCCGTCTCGCCCTCGCCCGCGTAGTAGGCCGCAAGCTCGCGCATCATATCCACCATCAGCTCAAGGCAGACCCACTTCTGCGCGTTGGCGGCGTCGTACTTCTCCTTGCCGCGCAGCGTCTCCGCCGCAGCGGAGAGCTTGGTGAAGTAGATCTCGGGAATGCGCTCGAGCGTTGCGCGGGCAAAGTCGTATTCGCCCTTGCGTGCGTAAGCGCCCGCAAGAAAGCGCAGCGCGTCGTAGCGCACATCGTCGCTCCCCGCGTCGCCCTCCACGCTCTCAGCGAGCTTTGCGGCGACGGCGATGATCTCATCGTTCTCCGTCTCATAGTCCAGCGTGTAGAGGTAGTTATTGAGCAGGATCGCGTTGCAGGGAAAGCGCTCGAGTCCGGCTTTCAGAATATCGCGGCTTTTGAGCCGGTCGCTTTCGCGGTATTCCCACGACGCGCGGCACACGTCCATCACGGCGCCTTCGATCTCGCTGCGATCATAGCCGAACAGCTCGTCGATCGTCGTATCAAACACCGCCGCAAGCGCAGGCAGAAGTGAAACGTCCGGCGCGCTCAGATGATTTTCCCACTTGCTCACCGCCTGCGCGCTGACATGCAGGCGCTCGGCAAGACTCTCCTGCGTCATGCCGCGTGCGCGGCGCAGCGCGCGGATCTGCGTTCCCAGTTCTTTCATCGTTCTTATTTCTCCTTATGTCAGTCTCGGTACCGGTAACGCCATTATCGCGCGCCGCGGCACGGAAATCCACCGACCATACGGCAAGCGCGCCGCAACCTGCGGTTGACCCTACAGCGCCATCACATAGATCTGGCACGGGTTCCACTCGTCCCAGAGCGTGGGAAAGACCTCGAACTCACGAAAGCCGAGGGCGAGATAAAAGCGGTTCGTCGCGTCGTACTCCGGATACTTCCCCATCTGCACGGTCTTGACCTGCAAAAAGGAATAGCCCAGCTCCTTTGCCCGCCGCTTTGCCGCTGCAAAGAGCGTTCTGCCGATGCCGCGGCGATGGTATTCTTTCAGAACGCCCATGACGTACAGCTCCGCCGTGTCGCGCCCTGTCTGGACGAGGTAGAGAAAGCCGACGGGCGTTTCGCCGTCGAAGGCCGCGAAAAACGGCTGCTCAGCGCTCTTTTCAATATACCCCTCGCGGGCCTCGGGGATGCCGAACCAGTCGGGCAGCGCTTCAAGGATCTGTCGGGTGATGCGCTGCTTGTCCGCCGCGTTCTTTTGTTCTCTGATCTCCATTTTTTCTCCTCTCAGGATCGTTTTTTGCCGCTTGCAGCGCGGCTTTTGCAGAAAAATGCAGCATGGCTTGCCATGCTGCATTTTGGGGTGTTGATTTGCTTACCGCTGGCCCTTGTCGTAGGGAATGCCCTCGGCCTTGGGCGCGCGGGAGCTCTTGGATGTGAACGCCAGCACGAGCAGCGTGACGATGTAGGGCAGCATACGGTAAAGGTGCGAGCTGATGCCGGCCTCCGCCAGCAGGAAAACACCGTCGCCGTTGATGTCGATGCTCGCGTAGCTCGCCGCAATGCACTTGAAGAGGCCGAACAGCAGCGACGAGACCGCGATGTTCACCGGCTTCCAGTTGCCAAAGATCATAACGGCCAGCGCGAGGAAGCCGAAGCCCGCCACGTCGCCGTTCGAGGCGCAGTTTGCGGTCGTCAGCGCATAGACGAAGCCGCCCATGCCCGCAAGCGCGCCGGAGATCGTCGTGCCCGCATAGCGCATCTTGTAGACGTTGATGCCCAGCGAGTCCGCCGCCTGCGGATTTTCGCCGCAAGCGCGCAGACGCAGGCCGAAGCGCGTCTTATAGAGCAGGATCGACAGGACGATGAACAGCAGAATGCAGACGTAGGTCGCAAGGTAGACCTTGTTGACGAACGTTTCGCCAAAGAAGCCGAGATCCGTGTTCTTGTCGATGCCGAGCGTGGACTTTTTGATCATGAACCAGCTCGCCGCGTCGCCCGTGAGCATTTGCAGCGTGTTCTGGTTGGCGATGATACGGATGAGGAACAGCACGAGCGCGGGCGCCAGCAGGTTCAGCGCCGTGCCGCCGATGGTCTGGTCGGCGCGCAGGTTGATGGAGGCAAAGCTCAGCAGCAGCGAGAACAGCGCGCCGAACGCCGCCGCGACCAGCATTACCAGCAGCTCCACGCCCTGCAGCGCGACCCAGTTGCCGTCCTGCTTGAGCGCAAGGATGGCGTCGCTCGTCTGCAAGATGCGCACGAACCACACGCCGATGAACGCGCCGAAGACCATGATACCTTCCAGCGCCAGGTTGATGATGCCGCTGCGCTCTGCGAACACGCCAGCGAGCGCCACGATCATCAGAGGGACTGCGTAAATGAGCGTCTGCTGAATGAGGAATGTCACTGCGCGTCGCCTCCTTTCTCCGTTTCCGCGTCTGCGGCGGCAGCCGGAGCAGTCACAGCGGCCGGCTCCGCGTTCGCGTCCGCGCCGCCCTCCTTCTTTTTGCCGAGCTTGCCGATCCACATCTTGATGACCAGCGCAAAGGCGCTGAGATAGACGATGACGGCGATGATAACGTCGGTGATATACTCGTTATAGGCCGTAAGATTCGTCAGCTGGAGGCCGGAGATATCCAGCGTGGACATGAAGATGGCCGTAAAGATGATGCCGATGGGGTTGCACGAGGCCAGCATCGCCACCGGAATGCCGTTGAAGCCGATGCCCGGCAGCGACTGATACGTCGACCAGAAGAACTCCGTGTTGCCGGAGAGGTAGTAGAGCGACGCGCCCGCCGCGCTCAGCGCGCCCGCGATCGCCATGGAGATGACGATGTTCCTCTTGTCGGCGATGCCGGCATAGCGCGCGGCGTGGCGGTTGGAGCCGCAGGCCTTGAGCTGATAGCCGAACGTCGTCTTCGACATCAGGATGTAAACGCCGATGGCGCAGGCAATGGCGATCAGGATACCGCCGTTGACCTGAGAATTGGGGAAGATCTTGTCAAGCCCCATCTTTGCCGTGGCGACACCGTTGTAGGTGGTCTTGTAGATGTAGCCGGTCTTGGTCGATTCGGTCACGTTCTTGAAATTGCTGATGTCAAAAAGCCAGGTGACGAGGTTTGCCGCGATCCAGTTCGTCATAATGCAGGCAAGCACCTCGTTGATGTTGAGCAGCGCCTTGAAAAGCCCGGGGATCGCGCCCCAGATCGCACCGGCAAGCGTACCGCCGAGGAACGCCAGCAGCCAGATGACCGCCGTGGGGACCGTATCGGACGGGATGCTCAGCGCGATGGAGAGCGAGGCGAGCGTGCCCATCAGGTACTGGCCCGGCGCGCCGATGTTGAAAAGGCCGGTCTTGTACGCCATGCCGACGGAAAGGCCCGTCATGATGAGCGGCGCGGCGCGGAAGAGCATATTGCCGACGTTCGTGGGGTTAAAGCCCCAGGTCAGCGTGCCGGCGGCGCTGCGGCCCGTGGAGAACAGGCCCGCAAACACGATGCGGATGCCGTCCCACGCGGCGGAGAGCGACAGGTTCTTGCTCGTCAGGCCGACGATCAGAATGACGACGCTGCCGGCCGCAAGGCCGATGAGAATAGACAGAACGGATGCCGCGACGGCCTTAAAGCCCTCGCTTTGCAGGAAGCTTTCCTTTTTCACACCGCCGCCTCCTCTCTCGTCATGCGCTTGGCGCCCGCCATATACAGGCCAAGCTCCTCGACGGTCGTTTTCTTGGGATCCAGCTCGCCGACGATCTCGCCCTCGTACATGACGAGGATGCGGTCGGACAGGCTCATGACCTCGTCCAGCTCCAGCGAGATCAGCAGCACCGCCTTGCCGCGGTCGCGCTCGGCTACGAGCTGGCTGTGGATGTATTCGATGGCGCCGACGTCCAGACCGCGCGTGGGCTGGACGGCGACGATCAGCTCCTTGTCGCGGTCGATCTCGCGGGCGATGATCGCCTTCTGCTGGTTGCCGCCGGACATGGAGCGCGCCTTCGTGATGGGGCCCTGACCGCTGCGCACGTCGAACTTGTCGATCAGATAGTCCGCGTACTCGCGTACGGCCCTGCCGTTGATAAAGCCGTGAGTTTCAAAACGCGGCTCGTTGAAGCGCTGGAGCACCAGATTTTCCTCAAGCGTAAAGTCGAGCACGAGGCCGTGCTTATGGCGATCCTCGGGGATATGGCTCATGTTCTCGCCGCGCTGATGGATGCTCGCGTGCGAGATGTCCTTTCCGCAGAGGGTGATGGTGCCGCTGGCGGGCTTGTCAAGCCCCGTCAGGCCGTAGACAAGCTCGGTCTGGCCGTTGCCGTCGATGCCCGCGATACAGACGATCTCTCCGGCGCGGGCGGTAAACGACACGTCGTTGACGGCGTTGCGCTTCTGGATGTGGGAGTGGACGCACAGATGCTCGACCTTGAGCACCTCTTCCTTCGGCTTCGCCTCGTCCTTGACGACCTCAAGCTGCACGGGGCGGCCGACCATCATGTTGGAAAGCTCCTGCTTGGTGGTCTCCGCGGTGTTGACCGTGCCGATGTACTTGCCCTTGCGCAGAACGCTCACGCGGTCGGAGACCTCCATGATCTCGTTGAGCTTGTGGGAGATGAAGAGGATGGACTTGCCCTCGCGCGCGAACTCCTTCATCGTCGCCATCAGCTCCTCGATCTCCTGCGGGGTCAAAACCGCCGTCGGCTCGTCGAAGATCAGGATCTCATTGTCGCGGTAGAGCATCTTGAGGATCTCCACGCGCTGCTGCATTCCGACGGTGATGTCCTCGACCTTGGCGTCAAGGTCGACGTGCAGCCCGTAGCGCTGAGAGATCTCCTCGACCTTCCTGCGCGCCTCCTTCTTCTGGATAAAGCCGAACTTCGTCGTCTCCGCGCCGAGGATGATGTTGTCGAGCACCGTGAAAACGTCCACCAGCTTGAAGTGCTGGTGCACCATGCCGATGCCGAGGGCGGTGGCGTCGTTCGGGTCCTTGATCGACACGACCTGCCCGTCCTTTTTGATGATGCCCTCCTCCGGCTGATAAAGGCCGAACAGGACCGACATCAGCGTCGATTTACCCGCGCCGTTCTCACCGAGGAGCGCGTGGATCTCACCCTTTTTCAGCTGTAAGGTGATGTTGTCATTGGCGATAATACCGGGGAATTTCTTCGTAATGTTGAGCATTTCGATGGCATATGTATTCTCCAAGCTTTTTCGCCCTCCTTCCGTTTTATGGCCCGCACGCGCTGCGCTGCGAGGACGGAAACCATGAATAAATGTATTATACTACATTCCCTCTGATAAAGCAAAAGCTTTTTTCCGGATAAATCAGCAAATCCGACAAAAAAACGGGAAGCCGAAGCTTCCCGTTTTTTATGTTGTGCAGAGAATTAGATGTAGTTCACCGTGACGTTGGTCAGGCCGCCCTCAGCGGGGTTGGCCATCTCAGCGTTGTTGTCAATGGTGATCTCGCCGTTCAGGACCTTCTGGAAGAGGGCCTCATAGTCGGCGACGGTGAAGTTCTGCATGGACCAGGTAGCGGTCGGCAGACCGACAGCGTTCTCAGCAACGCCCAGAGAGGTGGCATTGTTGCCGATGTCGCCCCAGGAGCCGTCATAGGCCTTGGTAACGGCCCAGACAACAGCGTCGCTCAGGCCCTTCATGGCGGAGGTGACGACGGTGTCGGACTCGCTGGACTGGTCGACGTCGACGCCGACGACAGCGCCGTCCTCAGCGCCGGCCGCAGCCGCGACAGACTGGAACATGGAGCCGCCGCAGGCGAAGACGATCTCAGTGCCGTTGGCATACCAGCCGGAGATCATGGTCTGCAGCTCGCTGGAGGCGGAGAAGGAAGCGCCGTACTCCCAGGAGTAGTTCAGCTCAACGGTCTTGTCCATTTCCTTAGCAGCGTCGTTCGCGCCCTGTGCAAAGCCCCAGCCGTAACGGATGCAGGCGGGGTTCGTGCCGCCGCCGCCGCCGGTGAAGCCGAGCTTCTCATAGCCTTCCTTGACGACGGCGTAGCCGGCGAAGTAGCCGCACTGCTCTTCGTTGAAGGCGATGCCCGCAACGTTGTCAAGGCCGAGGGACCAACCGTCGATGAAGACGAACTTGGTGTCGGTGAATTCCTCAGCAGCCTTCTGCAGAGCGGTGCCCTGCATGAAGCCGGCGCAGACGATGACCTTCGCGCCGCCGTCCACGGCCGCCTTCATGGCGTCGTAACGGTCGTCGTCAGTGGCCTGATCGCCGTTGGCGGGCTGATAATACTTGTAGCTCAGGCTGTTGTTGGCGGCATAGAGCTTCACGCCGTCGAACGTGCCCTGGTTGAAGGACTTGTCCTTCAGCTGGCCAACGTCGGTGATGAACGCGACTTCATACTTGCCGTCCGCGGACGTCATGTTGTCGTCGATATCATCGGGGTTGGTGTAAACGGTGGGTTCTTCCGTCTGCTGCTGCTGATCGTCAGCGGGCTTGTCGCCCTGGGAGTCGTCGGTCTTATTGCCGCAGGCAACAAGGGAGAGGACCATGACGAGAGCGAGAAGCATTGCAAAAAACTTCTTCATTCTTCTAAACCTTCCTTAAATTTTTTCCGTCCGGCGGACAAAGTCCGCCATTCGGTTTACGGAGTGCGGACACACTCCGGTGGTAGTATAGCAAAAACGAAGCGGAGAATCAAGCCTGATTCTCCGCTTTCCTGTGTTTTTGTAAAATTTGTTTGTTTTTTGATGAGGATTTTATCAATTTTCGCTCACGGGAGCTTGAGATCCCCGTCCTTGACCCAGCCGAGGCGGCGGCATACCATGTTGATGGCGGGCGCGAGGACCGCAGGCAGCACGACGGCGATCAGGATAAGCCCCAGCCAGTCAAAGCCCGTGGGACTGATGGCCGCCGCGCCCTTGGCGACCGCGTCCTCCGAGGGGGCAAGCCAGCCCGTCCACACGCCGATGGGGCCGCAGAGCCCGCAGGTGCCCATGCCGGAGTTGATGGGCGCGCCGTTCATCTCAAGCTTAAATACGCAGGTAGCGATGGGGCCGGTGATGGCCGAGGCCAGTGTCGGCGCGATCCAGATGCGGGGATTGCGCACGATGTTCGGCATCTGGAGCATCGACGTGCCGAGCCCCTGCGACACAAGCCCGCCCCAGCGGTTTTCCCTGAAGCTCATCACAGCGAAGCCGACCATCTGCGCGCAGCAGCCCGCGACCGCCGCGCCGCCGGCAAGGCCGGTCATCTTCAGCACCGCGCAGATGGCCGCGGACGAGATGGGCAGCGTGAGCGCGACGCCGACGAGCACCGATACCGCGATCCCCATCCAGAACGGCTGGAGCAGCATCGCGCGGTCGATCAGGCTGCCGAAGGCCGAGGCCGCCGTCCCGATGGGCGGGGCGATCCATTTGGCGAGCGCCACGCCGACGAGGATCGTCACGGCGGGCGTGACCAAAATGTCGATCTTCGTCTCCTTGCTCACGGCCTTGCCGCACTCTGCAGCAAGGATGGCAATGACGAGCACCGCGAGCGGGCCGCCCGCGCCGCCCTCGGCGTTGGCCGCCCAGCCGACCGCGGCAAGGGAAAAGAGCACCATGGGGTCAGCCTTGAGCGCATAGCCGATGGCGACGGCCATCGCGGGGCCGGAAACGCTCATGGCGTATTTGCCGATATCTGCCAGAAAGGAAACGCCGAGCTGGTCGCCCAGCGTTTTGATGATCGTGCCGATCAGCAGCGAGCAGAAAAGTCCCTGTGCCATCGCGCCGAGCGCGTCGATGCCGTAGCGCTTGGCGGATACCTCGATGTTTTTGCGCCTGCAGAACGCCTTGATCTTCTCCCAGAAAGCCTTAATTCTTTTCCAGAACGCCTTTATCGTTTCCATGGCAGCCTCACGATCTCATCAATAAAGATATAGTGTAATGTACAGGTGTCTTGACACGTGCGCATTACACTATATCCGTTCCTTCTTCACTTGTCAAGCGTTGTTTCCGCTCAGTTCTCCTCGAGCAGCACGCCCAGCGCGCGCAGCGCGTCCTTCACGCGCGCAAACGCCGCCTCGTCGGGACACGAGAGCGTGTGCAGGTGGATGCCATCCGTAAGGCGCGAGAGCGGCTCGGCATTTTCGCAGCGCTCGATAAACTGCCCGACCTCGTAGCGGTTTGAGATCTGGAGCGGGCCGGTGAGCTGGCCGTAAACGGGATGGTCGACGATCACGTCGACCACGGTGCAGCCGTGATCGACGATGGCGTTGAGCTCTTCCTCCATCTCCTGCGGCGTATGCTTTACGGCAACGCGGCGCACAAGGCCGTGCGCTTCGTTCGGCGTGACATAGCCGCGCGGGGTGGCAAGGATCTCCTCGCCCGCCGAGCGCAGCAGCGCGATATCGCCCACGACGATCTGCCGCGAAACGGAAAACCTCTCCGCCAGCGCCGACGCGCTGATGGGGCCGTCCGATGCGCGCAGGATCTCCGCAATGGCCCGCCGCCGCTCGTCAGAATGCACCGCTTCTCCCCTCCGTTCGTCAAAAACCGTCCTTATCCGACTACAAATCGGATAATCTTCGTTAAAAATTACCGATCGTTATCGCTTTAGTACTCAAAGCAGCTCCCGCCGACGAACTCGCGCACGATGGAGTCGCGCGGCACATAATCGGTGCGCAGCGGCGGCACGGAGTTGACCACGTCGAAAAGGTCGCTCAGTCCGTGCTCGGCGATAAACGTCTCGTCGAGCTGGCTGTAGAACTCAGGGATCTCCTTTAAGTAACGTGCAAGGATACACGGCTCGTAATCGTGGAAGGTGTCGATATGGATGCTGGCGTTGGGCTTGTTGGGCATGATGTAATTGCGCTCGCCCGCGTCCACGCTCTCAGCGCGCTCAACGGTCTGGCGCAGGGAATGTCCGCGGCCCTGATAGTCGCGGATCATGCGGCGCGCCACGCGCAGCTGCTCAGGGCGCACGATGCGGTCCTTCTCGGTGATGATGCGCGTGCGCGGGGCGACGTAAACGCCCGTGGCCTCGCTCTTGAGCTGGTCGAAGATCAGGGGGTTGAGCATATGGATGCCCTCGGCGATGATGACCGCGTCGCGGTCGCCCTGCATGGGCTTATAACCGCCGATGCCGCCGGACTTGAAGTCGTAGACCGGCAGCTGCACGAGCTCGCCGTCCATCAGGCGGTGGATGTCCTCGATCAGCAGCGCGCGGTTGACGCAGTAGGGCGACTCCCAGTCGCTCGCCTCGCTCGGGCGCTGGTCGAGCGGCAGGAAGAAATTGTCCATGCTGAGCAGGCACACCGTCACGCCGAGGTTTTCAAGGTAGGCTTTCAGACGCATGGCCGTCGTCGTCTTGCCGGAGCCGCTGGGGCCGGTGAGGCAGACGAGCGGCTTTTGCCGCTTGTTCATCAGGATGCTCGCCGCGGCGGAGCTGATCTTATCGTGGAAGACCTCCTCGCAGCGCAGCACGAAGCGGGTATCGTCCCGCATGCTGGTGGTGATGTTTTCAATATCAATAACGCGCATGGCGTATGTCTCCTTTCCGGGAATTTACAGCGCCGCCATCTTCACGGCGGTCTCCAGCGCGAGCCTTATCATATTGCCGAAGCCCGTCTGCCGCTCCTCGGGCGAAAGCTCCTCGCCCGTGACGATATTGTCGGAGATCGAGCAGATGGAAAGCGCGCGCTTTTTCGTGTAGGCGGCGTTGCAGTAGAGGGCGGCGGCCTCCATCTCGATGGCGAGCACGCCCAGCTCCGCCCACTTGAGCGAGGAACCCGAGGCATCGTAGAACGTGTCGGACGAATAAAGGTTGCCGACGGGCATCGTCAGTCCCAGCTCCTTCGCCGACTGCACGGCGGCGGAGAGCAGCTCAAAATCGGCGATGGGCGCGAACGTGCCGCCAAGACCGTACTGCGCGGCGTAATTTGAGTTCGTGCACGCGCCCATGCCCGCGACGATGCTGCCGAGCTTCAGCTCCTTCTGGATCGCGCCCGCCGAGCCGACGCGGATAATGCTCTCGACGTCGTACTGCGTGAAAAGCTCGTAGGAATAGATGCCGATGGACGGCATTCCCATGCCGCTGGCCATCACGCTCACGGGCACGCCCTTATACGCGCCCGTATAGCCCTGCACGCCGCGCACGTTGTTGACGAGCCGCGGCTCATCGAGGAACGTTTCGGCGATGAACTTTGCGCGCAGCGGATCGCCTGGCATCAGAACGGTTTTGGCGAAGTCGCCCTTTTTCGCGCTGTTGTGCGGAGTCGGCATAGCTGGATCCCCTCTTTTCTTCTTAAAGCTGGCCCTTGGCCTCAAGCTCCTTGACGGCCTTGACGATGCGGCTGGTGCCGAGACGGTCGGCGCCGAGCTTGAGGAAGTCCTCGGCGTCCTGAAGACCCGCGATGCCGCCGGCAGCCTTGATCTTCTTGCCGTTCGTCATGTGGGCGGCCATGAGCGCGACGTCCTCACGGGTCGCGCCGCCGCCGGCAAAGCCCGTGGAGGTCTTGATGTAGTCGGCATGGGAGTTGGACACGACCTCGCAGAGCCGGATCTTCTCCTCGTCGGTGAGCAGGCACGTCTCGATGATGACCTTCAGGATATTGCCGTGGCAGGAGATCTTGACGGAGTTGATCTCCTGAAGGATCTTGTCGTACTGGCCTTCCTTGACCCAGCCGAGGTTGATGACCATGTCGATCTCGGTCGCGCCGTCGGCGACGGCGGACTCCGCCTCCATGCACTTAATGCCGCTGGGCGTATAGCCGTTGGGAAAGCCGATGACGGTGCAGATGGGCAGCTGGCCGAAGCCGTAATGCTGCTGCTCGGCGACATAGTGCGCGGCGTGGTTGACGTAGGTCTGCGGGATGCAGACGCTCGCGCAGCCGTATTTGATGCCGTCGTCGCAGACTTCCTTGATATCCTCCCAGGTGGCGGTCTGCTTGAGCAGCGTATGGTCCACATGACGCAGAATTTCCTTCACATCCATAATATATGTCCCTTTCTTCGGAAAGTATTTTGCAGATATATGGTTCAGTATAGCACAGCCGCGCCGCTTTGTCTACGGACGAACGGCGTTCCATGTCAGGATGCGCCCGCGCAGCATCTCATAGAGCGCGTCGCGGTTCGTCCCGTCGATAAAAACGAGCTCCGCGTTTTCGTGGCCGCGCACCGCGCGCAGAAAGTCCGTATCCTTTGGCTTCACCGCCGCGAGCACTGGCGTCTCCCCCTCCAGCGCATCAAGCACCGCGCGCTGGAAAATATGCGCATCGCCCTCCAGAAACCCCAGCTCGTCCATCAGGATCAGGCCGTTTTCCGGCGTGCTTTCGATGTACCGCGTCCCCAGCGTGTCAAACACCTCGCTGTGGCGCACGCTCGAGCGGCTGTCGCAGGCGGCGGCGAGGTTTTCCCCCGTGCTGCGCCGCTCGCTCTCCGGCAGCGCCGCGTCGTAGAGGTAGATGGGATAAAAGCCGTTTTCGTCCGGCGTTCTCAGCCGCAGCGTCACAAATCCGCCGAGCGGGCGCGCACTGTGCGCCAACAGCCGCCGGATCAGCGTGCTCTTGCCCACGCCACGCTCCCCGCAGATAAGAAGATGTCTCTTTTCCACCGTCATTCCCCCCGAATATCCTGCGCGCGGAAGTGAAACAGCGCCAGGCGCTTTTCATGCGGCAGATAGTATGGAAATTCCTCCGACGGCCCCGGCACGAGCCGCGCTTCAATCTCCGCGCGGGAAAGGCCCTCCCCGCTGCGGTCATAGATCGCAAAAAAGCGCTCCGCCGCCGCGAGCGAGCGGAACGGCTGGCCGAACTCCGCCGAAAAGCGCGCGGCGGCATAGGGGATGCCGCGCGCGGCAAGCGTTTCCTCCGCACACTGCGCCGTAAATTCGCCGAGGCTCACCTGTCCCGCGCTGAAGCGGTGATAGGCATAGTCGCGCTTGACGAGCACGACCGTTCCGCGGCAGCAGCGCGCGGCGAGCTTCAGCGCATCCTCCGTGCGGCCGAACAGGCAGAAGATCATCACATCGTACGGCCGCTCGGGGCAAAGCGCGGAAACGTCCATGCACATGGGCCGCACGCCCTCCGATGCACGAACGCGCAGCGCGGCGATGGCGACGGCGCTGCTGTCCACCGCGTCCACGCCCGCGCAGTACGGCCGCAGCGCAAGGCTCAGCTCGCCAAGGCCGCAGCCCGCGTCGCACACGCGGTCGGCCGGCGTGAGCAGCGGCGCGATGCGCCGCGCGATCGCGCCGTAATAGTCGTTCACCCGCAGCGCGTCGCACGCAAGGGCGACGGTCTCTTCGTTCCAGTGCATCGCTTACAGCGCCGCGCCGTAATAGGCCGTCATCGCGCGCACGAGATATTCATAGTCCCGCACGCCCGCCGTCTCCCAGCTCGAGTGCATCGCGAGCTGGGCAAGGCCGATGTCCACGGTGCTCACCGGCACGAGCGTATCGGAGATGGAGCCGAGCGTCGACCCGCCGGGCAGATCGGAGCGGTTGGACATGATCTGCACGGGAACGCCCGCGCCTTCGCACACGGCGCGGAACACCGCGCAGGAGCGGCCGTCGGTCGCGTAGCGCTGGTTTGCGTTGAACTTGACGACGACGCCCTCGTTCATATAGGGGCAGTTGTCGGGATCGGCGTATTCCGGATGGTTGGGATGCTGGGCGTGCGCGTTGTCCGCCGAAACGAGGAAGCTGCGCGCGAGCATCGTCTGAAAATCCTGCTCGTCTTTTCCAAGGCACAGCGCGATGCGGCGCAGCGTATCGCGCAGGAACGTTGACCCCGCGCCCTGTTTTGTCGCCGAGCCGACCTCTTCATTGTCAAAAATGCAGCAGACGGCGATATTTTCGCCCTCCTCCGACGCAAGGAAGCCCTCAAGGCAGCCGCTGGCGCACTCAAGGTCGTCAAGCTTGGGCGAAAGCATATATTCCCCGTTCCCGCCGAGGACCGTGCCTTTTCCGCGGCAGTAAAGGAAAAGGTCGCTGCCGAGGATATCGCCCTCGGCGACGCCCGCCGCGTCCGCGACGAGCGGCAGAATGCCGCCGCTGTCCTTCCCACCGAGCAGCGGCAGCGTGTCCACGTTCGCCAGATATTTCATCCCGTCGTTCGCGCTGCGGTTCATGTGGATGGCGACGTTCGGGATCACGAGCAGATCGCGGTCCACGTTTACGAGCCTTTGCACGAGCGCCCCGTTTTCGCGCACGAACACGCGTCCCGCGACAGAGAGCGGGCGGTCGAACCACGTGGACATCAGCATCCCGCCATATTTCTCGGTCGAGAGCTGGACGTAGTGCGCGCCGCGGCGGTCGGGACGCTCCTTTAAGCGGAATGTCGGCGAGTCGGAGTGCGCCGCCGCCATCGCAAAGCCGCCCGCGGGCGTTTTCGGCACGCGGAAGGCGATGGTGCTCGAGCCGCTGCGCTGCACGAAGTAATTTTCCCCCGCGCTGAGCGTCCAGCGATCGCGCTCGGAAAGCTCGCGATAGCCCTCCTCCAGCAGTCTTCTGCGGATGTTCTCCGTCACATGATAGCAGGTGGGGCTGTCCGCGATAAAGTCCAGCAGCTCTCTCGTCAGCTTGTCACTCATCTTCTCAGATCCTCCGTATCGTTGAGCTTTTGCCGCATTATACCATAGCCTTTTCCCCGCGGCAAGACGGCTTTTCCGCCCGCCGGAGCGTGAGCGGTGGAATTTTTTCCTTTCTTTGTTCACGCTTCGCGGAAATATGGTTGCTTATTTGTAAAATATCCTTTATACTAGCAGGAGATTTCCGTCCTCCCGCCGCGCGCGGGACAAAGCCTCCGCCGTTTTTTCACCGCGGCGGCCCCTCAGGCTCTGCACTGCACCTCCGCACTGAAAGGAGGCGTTCGCCATTTATGAACACCCATAATTCTCCCGCCCCGCAGAGCAGCAGGCTCTGGACGCGGGACTTCACCATCATCACGCTCGGCAGCGTCGTGTCGATGCTGGGCAACGCGATGTCCGGCTTCGCGCTGAGTCTGCTCGTGCTCGACTACACCGGCTCGAACCTGCTCTACGCCATCTATATCGCGACCTTCACCCTGCCGCAGATCGTGATGCCCATTTTCTCCGGCGCGATCCTCGACCGCTTTTCGCGCAAAAAGACGATCTACACGCTGGACTTCATCTCCTCGGGCGTCTACCTGATCGCCGCGCTGATCCTGAGCCGCGGCTGGTTCAGCTTCCCGATGCTTGCGATCTTCTGCTTTATCATCGGCTCGATCAACAGCATCTACTATGTCGCCTACGACAGCTTCTATCCGCTTCTCATTTCCGAGGGCAACTACTCGAAAGCCTATTCCATCGCAAGCGTGCTCGAAACGCTCTCGGCGCTCATCATCCCGATCGCGACATACTTTTACAACCTCGTCGGCATCGCGCCGCTGCTGGGCGTCAACGCCCTGTGCTTCTTCATCGCCGCCTCCGCCGAAACACAGATCCGCGCCGAGGAGCACTACATCGAAAAGCAGCGCGCCGCGCTCGCGCTCGAGCAGAAGCAGGCCTCCGGCCGCCAGCTCCTGCGCGACATCAAGGAGGGCTTCCGCTACCTTCTGAGCGAGAGGGGTCTTCTCTGCGTCGCGATCTACTTCACATTCAGCTCGCTTTCGGCGGGCGCGTCGAGCGTCATCACGCTGCCGTACTTCAAGTCGACCTTTGAAAACGGCGAATACATCTATATGCTCGTCTGGGGCATGGCCATCTTCGGCCGCGCCATCGGCGGCGGCATTCATTACAAGGTCAGCCTGCCCGTGCAGCGGAAGTACTCCATCGCGCTCACGGTGTACATCGCCATTTCGCTGCTCGAGGCGTTCTATCTCTACTGTCCGCTGCCGGTGATGATGGTCTCGTGCTTCCTCACGGGCATTCTCGGCGTCACGAGCTACACCATCCGCATCTCCGCCACGCAGAGCTACGTGCCCGACGAGAAGAAGGGCCGCTTCAACGGCGCGTTCAACATGCTCAACACCGTCGGCAGCTTCACAGGCAACCTGCTCGCCGGCGCGCTGACGGCCTTCCTGCCGCCGCGCCTTGTGCTCACGGGCTTCCTGCTCATCACGACGGCCTCCGCCGTCGTGGTCATCGGCGGGGGACGCGACGCCGTTTCCGCCATCTACAACCGCCAGCAATAATACAATGGTATATATACGGAGGTACGCCATGAAATTTTCTCAGATGCCCTACGCCCGCCCCGACGCGGAGGCAGTCAAGCAGCAGTGCGCCGCGCTGACCGCGCAGCTCAGGGCCGCGAAGAGCTACGAGGAGGCCCGCGCGGTCTTCCTTGCCCAGCAGGAGCAGTCCAAGCACATCGCCACCGCCTCGACGCTCGCCAGCGTCCGCCATTCCATCGACACGCGCGACGCGTTCTACGACGCGGAGGAAAAATTCTGGAACGGCTTCTATCCCGAGCTGCAGGAGTACACCCAGCAGTGGACGCAGGCCCTGCTCGAAAGCCCCTTCCGCGCGGACTTTGAAAAGGAATTCGGCGATCTTCTGTTCGTCAACGCCGAGCTCGAGCTCAAGACCTTTTCCCCCGAGATCATCCCCGAGCTGCAGCAGGAAAACGAGCTGACGCAGGAGTATGAAAAGCTGCTCGCCTCGGCGCAGATCCCCTTTGAGGGCAAGACCTATACGCTCTCCCAGCTCTCCCCGTTCAAGACCTGCGCAGACGATGAAAAGCGTCTTGCCGCATGGAAGTCCGAGGGCCAGTGGTACAAGGACAATCAGGCAAAGTTTGACGAGCTTTACGACAAGCTCGTGCATCTGCGCGACACGATGGGCAAAAAGCTCGGCTACGAGGGCTACACCACGCTCGGCTACTACCGCATGAGCCGCAACTGCTACACGAAAGAAGACGTTGAAAAGTTCCGCGCGGCGGTCGTGAAGTACCTCGTCCCCGTGGCCGACAAGGTCTACCGCAAGCAGGCCGAGCGCCTCGGCAAGCAGTATCCGATGAGTTTTGCCGACAACGCGCTCGAGTTCCGCTCCGGCAATCCCCGCCCCGTCGGCACGCCGGATGAGATCCTCGCGCAAGGCATGAAGTTCTACAGCGAGCTCTCCCCCGAGACCGAGGAGTTCTTCCGCACGATGCTCGACAACGAGCTGCTCGACGTGCTCTCCACCGAGGGCAAGCGCTCGGGCGGCTACTGCACCAGCATTATGGACTATCAGGTGCCGTTCATCTTCGCCAACTTCAACGGCACGCAGCACGACGTGGAGGTCGTGACGCACGAGGCCGGCCACGCCTTCGAGGCCTGGACGAACCGCAAGCGCATCCCCATCGAGTACATCTGGCCGAGCCTTGAGGCCTGCGAGGTCCACTCGATGTCCATGGAGTTCTTCGCGGAGCCGTGGGCGGAGGGCTTTTTCGGCAAGGATGCGAAGAAGTTCCTCTACAGCCACCTCTCCGGCGCGCTGACGTTCATCCCCTACGGCACGATGGTCGACCACTTCCAGCACATCGTGTACGAAAAGCCGGAGATGACGCCCGCCGAGCGCCACGCCGTATGGAAGGAGCTGCTCGGCGTTTACATGCCGTGGATGAAGCTCGACGGCGAGATCCCGTTCTACGCCGAGGGCATGGGCTGGCAGCGCCAGCACCACATTTACTCGAGCCCCTTCTACTATATCGACTACTGCCTTGCCCAGACCGTGGCGCTCGAATTCTGGGCCATGATCCGCAAGGACGTCAAAAACGCCTGGCAGCACTACATGGCCTACACCGTGCAGGGCGGCAGCCGGACGTTCACCGACCTGCTCAAAAACGCGGAGCTCGACAGCCCGTTTGACGAAAAGTGTCTGCGTGGCGTGTGCGCCGAGGCGGAGCGGGCGCTGGACGATTTTGACCTCACGGGCATCGAATGATGGCGAAAAAGCGCAGAAAGCGCGGCGAAAACTCGTATCTCAACGACTTTCACCCCAACCTTGCGGGCGAATATATCTATGACGGCACGCTCTATGCCTGTCAGGCGGATGCGGCCGCGATCCGTACCGCGCAGCGGCGGATCTGGGCCGCGGGCGCGCTGCTCGCGCTTCTTGCCGTTGCGGGCGGGTGCATCCCCGCGCCGGGGATGCAGAACCACTTTTACGTCATCCTGCCCTACCTTGGTGAGCTGATCGCCGCGCTCACGGTCGGCTGGGCGCTCGTAAAGCTCGGTCGGGACTGGACGGCTGTGCGCGAATACGTCTATGAGCGCACCGTTCCGGCTTTGCCGCGGCGGGCGGCGGCCGCCGCCGTATTCGCCGCGCTCGGCTTCATTGCCGAGGCGGTGCACCTCATACTGTCCTCCTCCGGCGGACAAACGATCTTCGCCGCGCTCTATTTCCTGCTCAAGCTGCTTGCCGCTCTCTGTGCGCTGTTGATACGGCGTGAAATATTGCAGACAAATTGGGCCAAAGTGCCAAAAAACACCGATTGCTAAAAATTTTTACTGTACAATAGACCGCGTTCTATGTTATAGTGATAAAAAGCCTGTGTTGCCCCCTCATCGCCGCACAGGTCCATCAAAAAAGGGCGTGCGCCCTTTTTTGTCCGCGCGAGATCGCGCGGCGCCGATCCCGTGCCACACGGAACTCGCATTCCGTTGAAGCAAAAAATAAAAAAGGAGTTTGATTCAATGAAAAGAGCACTTGCACTGATCCTGTCTCTGGTCATGTGCGTTGGCCTTCTCGCCGGCTGCGGCGACAAGAAGACCGATGACGGCAACACCGACGGCCAGCAGACGGAAAACACCACGCCGTTGGTCGCGGGCTATGCCCCGTTCAACGAAAAGTTCTCCCCCTTCTTCTCCGAGACGGCCTATGACCAGGACGTCTATGCCATGACGCAGCTCGGCCTGCTCGGCAATGACCGTCAGGGCGCGATGATCCTCAACGGCATCGAGGGCGAGACCAACAACTACAACGGCACCGACTATACTTATTATGGCCCCGCCGACTGCGAGATCGTTGAAAACGCCGACGGCACCGTTGACTACAACTTCAAGCTGCGCGAGGACCTCGTCTTCTCCGACGGTGAAAAGCTCACCATCGACGACGTCATCTTCACCATGTACGTCCTCTGCGACCCGACCTATGACGGCAACTCCACGCTGTACGCTGTTGCCATCGAGGGTATGGACGCTTACCGCAGCGGCATGAGCAAGCGCGTTGACCTGATTCTCGCCGCCGGTCCGGATGGCTATGTCGCCACGGACTATTACACCGAGGATCAGTACAACACCTTCTGGACCGCTTTCAATGCCGGCGGCGAGAAGTTCGCCCAGTCCATCGCTGACTACGTGATGGAAAATTACGGTGCGGCCGACTTCGCTTCCGCTGTTGAGATGTGGGGCTTCACCGCCACCGACGCTGCCGACCTGTGGGCCAAGATCGTTGAGAAGTATGGCTACGACCTGTCCGACAGCGGCATCAACGCCGAGGTCGCCACCGACTCCATCACCACTTTCATCTCCAACGAGATCGGCGACAGCTGGAGCGAGTATACCGCCGGCGTGCAGACCGGTGAGTCCGCCGCCAACATCAAGGGCATCAAGAAGACCGGCGACTACAGCATGACCGTCACGCTGACCCAGGTCGATGCGACCGCCATCTATCAGCTGTCCCTGTCCATCGCCCCGATGCACTACTACGGCGATAAGAGCCTGTATGACTACGACAACAACCAGTTCGGCTTCCCCAAGGGCGATCTGAGCAGCGTCCGCGCCAAGACCACCACTCCGATGGGCGCCGGCCCCTACAAGTTCATCAAGTTTGAGGACGGCGTTGTCTACTTCGAAGCCAACGAGCTGTACTTCAAGGGCGCTCCCAAGACCAAGTACGTCAACTTCCAGCAGTGCATGAGCGATGACGACAAGCTCAACGGCGTCATCACCGGCACCATCGATATCACCGATCCTTCCTTCTCCAACGACACGGTCGACGCTGTCACCAAGGCCAACAACGGCGCCGGCATTGACGGCGACGTCATCACCACCGACCTCGTCGATAACCTCGGCTACGGCTACCTCGGCATCAGCGCGGTCTGCGTGAACGTTGGCGGCGACCCGGCCAGCGAGGCCTCCAAGGATCTGCGCAAGGCCTTTGCCACCGTCTTCTCCGTCTACCGTAACGTTGCTGTCGAGTCCTACTACGGCGAGCGCGCTACCGTCATCAACTACCCCATCTCCAACACCTCCTGGGCCGCCCCTCAGGCCACGGACGACGGCTACAAGGTCGCTTTCTCCGTTGACGTCAACGGCAACGACATCTACACCTCCGGCATGAGCGCCGACGAGCGCTACGCCGCCGCTCTGCAGGCCGCTCTGGGCTACTTCGAGGCTGCCGGCTACACCGTCACCGACGGCAAGCTCACCGCCGCTCCCGAGGGCGCTTCCCTTGAGTACGAGCTGCAGATCCCCGCTGACGGCTCCGGCGATCACCCCGCGTTCATGATGGTCACCGAGGCCTCCAAGGCGCTCGAGACCATCGGCATGAAGCTCATCATCACCGACCTGAGCGACAGCTCCGGCCTGTGGGATGCCATCGATGCCCGCCAGGTGGATATGTGGTGCGCTGCATGGGGCGCCACGATCGACCCCGATATGTATCAGATCTATTACTCTGATATCGCCAACCACACCGAGGATCTCGGCACCGGCACCAACCCCTACGGCGGCCCTGCCCAGGGTGGTTCCAACAAGATGTACTGCATCGCTGACCCCGAGCTCGACGAAATGATCCTTGCCGCCCGTAACTCCCTCGACCAGAGCTATCGTAAGGCCATGTACAAGGCCTGCCTCGACCTCGTTGTCGACTGGGCTGTTGAGGTTCCCGTCTATCAGCGTCAGAACGCCATCATCTTCTCGACCGAGCGCGTCAACATGAGCACCGTCACGCCCGACATCACCACCTTCTACGGCTGGCTGAGCGAGATCGAGAACATCGAGCTGAACTAACTGCATAACCCCTTACGGACAATCATAGTCCGGACTTAGTCATCAAGCAGCCCGGCGGTCTTCACCGGCCGTCGGGCTGCCAACTGCACGACAAGGAGCGTTCCGGCGCTACGGAGCGCTGCTTGGTGTGCAGCAGGCATTCCTGTGAGAGATAGTGAAAGAGCGCCGCACATCAGAACGGAGGTAATTTGTTTGCGAAAATACATAGTGAAAAGAATCCTGATCTCCATTGTGATCCTGTTCTTTGTGGGCTTCATCATTTATGCGCTGATGCGCTGTCTGCCCACGTCCTTCATTGAGAACATGGCCCGCCAGAAATCCATGCAGCCCGGCTCAAAGAGCTTTGATGAATGGATGGCGCAGCTCAAGGCCATGTACAACATGGATAAGAATATCATCCCCGGCTATTTCGCCTGGCTCGGCAACGCCATCCGCGGCGAGTTCGGCGACAGCTGGCTTTACACGGTCCCCGTTCTGGAAAAGTTCAACGACTGCGTGTGGCTGTCCTTCGTGATGGGCGGCATCGCGTTCATCCTTGAGCTGATCATCGCCATCCCTCTCGGCATCATCGCCGCGACGAAGCAGTACAGCAAGGCGGACTACACCATCTCCGTCATTGCGCTGGCGGGCATTTCGCTGCCGACGTTCTTCTTCGCGTCGCTTTTGAAGCTGGTCTTCTCCGTCAAGCTCGGCTGGTTCGACCTGTTCGGTCTTGTCGGGCGCAACTATAACCAGCTCGACGCCTGGGGACAGTTTCTTGACAAGGCGAATCACCTCGTCCTGCCCATCGTCACGCTGGTCGTCATCAGCGTCGGCTCGCTGATGCGCTACACGCGCACCAACATGCTCGAGGTGCTCAACGCGGACTATATCCGTACCGCCCGCGCCAAGGGTCTTTCCGAGAAAAAGGTCATCTATCACCACGCCTTCCGCAACACCCTCATCCCGCTCGTCACCATCATCGGCGGCAGCCTGCCGGGCCTGTTCTCCGGTGCGCTGATCACCGAGACGCTCTTTGCCATTCCCGGCATCGGCTACATCTCCTATCAGGCGATGGTCGGCGGCGATATCCCGTTCTCCATGTTCTACATGGTCTTCCTGTCGGTGCTGACGCTGCTCGGCAACCTCATCTCCGACATTCTGTACGCCGTGGTCGACCCGCGCGTGCGCATCGCTTAAGAAAGGGGGAAAGATCATGAGCGTTTTTGATTACGATAAAAACCAGGATAACCAGAAGCCGTTCCACGCTTCCGGTATGGCGGAAAACGCCGCCAAGCGCGCGACGCAGGACAATCAGGACAAGTACGCCAAGCAGGACAACACCCCCTCCGGCGGCGGCGAGGAGCATTATTCCCTCAACGACGACCGCCGCGTCAAGGTCCTCTCCCCGGGCGCGCTCGTCGCCAAGCGCTTTTTCCGCAACCGCCTCGCGGTCGTGGGCTTGAGCATCCTCATCTTCATGTTCATCTTCTCGTTCATCGGCGGCCTTCTCTCCCCCTATGGCGAGGATGAGCTTTTCTACCGCGACGATTTCATCAACAAGGAATTCGCCGTCGTCACCGAGAACACCGAATTCCGCTATATGGCCAAGGACTCGTCCCTGTTCGGCTCCCCCGCGCAGGCGCAGACCGTCCTTGCCATCCAGAAGGACAGCGGCGGCTTCACCTACGGCGGCAACAGCTACACCGTCACGCAGGAGGGCGAGGACTTCTATTCCATCTCCTCTGGCGGCGCGATCGTCGGCATCGCGTACAAGGACGTGGTCAACTCCTCCGTCGAGGGGCAGAAGCTCGACTTCGACTTTGTCTTCGCCGCGCTCAAGGCGCATGTCGCGCCGGTCGTGACGGAGGATCTCATTGTCGATCCCCCCGCCGAGGAAACGGCTGACCCCGCCGAAGTCCCCGCCGAGACTCCCGCCGCCCCCGCGGAGGAGACCTTCACCTTCAACGGCAGCGAATACGTCATCGACGAGGACGGCTATGTCCGTCAGGGCGGCACGGAGGTCGCCTATATCAGCCGCTACATCGTGCAGGCCATCATGCCCGACATTTTCCTCACCCGTGATTTCAAGGAAAAGCTGATCGACTCCATCGCCGCCGGTGAAACGAAGTTCACCTATACCGACGAGTCTCTGATCCTTGACAACGAGCCGGACGCCGTGTCTGACGGCGAAGAGGTCGGCATCGGCACGATGGACGACGGTCTGGAGGATAACACCACCACCAGCGCCACCGCCGAATACACCATCGAGCGCAGCCAGAATCATGCCAACTGGGTCATCCGCCAGCAGCAGTCCTCCCGCCAGTACGATTCCTATACCTTCCCCAGCGCCAAGCACTGGCTCGGTACGGACCGCTCCGGCATGGATATGCTCACGCGCCTGATGTACGGCGGCCGCGTGTCGCTGATGATCGGCTTCATCGTCATCATCATTGAGACCGTGCTCGGCGTCATCATGGGCGGCATCGCCGGCTATTTCGGCGGCTGGATCGACGATCTCATCATGCGTCTTGTCGATATCTTCTACTGCATCCCCTCCATGCCCATCATCCTGATCCTCGGCGCGGCCATGGACCAGCAGCGCGTGGAGCCCGGCAGACGATTGATCTACCTCATGCTGATCCTCGGTATCCTCGGCTGGGCGGGCATCGCCCGTCTCGTCCGCGGCCAGATCCTCTCGCTGCGCGAGCAGGAATTCATGACCGCCACGGAGGCCTGCGGCATCAGCGTCAAGAGCCGTATCTTCAAGCACCTGATCCCCAACGTCATCCCGCAGCTGATCGTCAACTGCACGATGGGTCTCGGCTCCGTTATCATTTTGGAGGCCACGCTCAGCTTCCTGGGCCTCGGCGTCAAGTTCCCGTTCGCCTCCTGGGGCAATATCATCAACGACGTCAACAACACCCACGTGCTGACGACCTACTGGTTCATCTGGATCCCCGCGGGTCTGCTGCTCCTGCTCACCGTTCTTGCCTTCAACCTCGTCGGCGACGGTCTGCGCGACGCGTTCGACCCGAAGATGAAGCGCTAAGGAAGGAGGGAATGTAAATGGCTAAGAAGCATAACGACGGCTATCTTTCCGCAAAGGAATCCCGCCGCATTTCCAAGGCGAACCGCAAGATCACCAATCAGCTCGAAAAGCAGCACAAGCGCAAGAACGTTCCCGAAAGCGAGTATCTGACCACGATGCACGATGCGTCCAACGTTCTTGAGATCGAAAACCTGCACACCTATTTCTTTACCGATGTCGGCACCGTGCACTCCGTCGACGGCATCACCTTCAACGTCCCCGTTGGCAAGACGGTCGGCGTCGTGGGCGAATCCGGCTGCGGCAAATCGGTCACGAGCCTTTCGATCATGCAGCTTCTGCAGCGTCCGCAGGGCCAGGTCGTGGAGGGCGAGATCCGTCTGAACCTCGGCAGCAAGGCCTACGACGTCACGAAGGCGCCCGACACCGTCATGCAGCACCTGCGCGGCAACATGATCTCCATGATCTTCCAGGAGCCGATGACCGCGCTGAACCCCGTCTTCCGCATCGGCGATCAGGTCGATGAGGTCATTGCCCTGCACAACGAGGAGGGCCACAGCAAGGAGCAGATCAAGGAGCGCACCATCAATCTCCTCGAGATGGTCGGCATCGCCAACAGCGCGGGCGTCTACAAGATGTACCCGCACGAGCTCTCCGGCGGTATGCGCCAGCGCGTCATGATCGCCATGGCGCTCGCGTGCAGCCCCAAGCTCATCATCGCCGACGAGCCCACCACCGCGCTCGACGTGACCATTCAGGCGCAGATCCTTGACCTTCTGCGCAACCTCAAGGATAAGATCAATTCCTCCATCATGTTCATCACGCACGACCTCGGCGTCATCGCCGAGATGGCGGATTATGTGGTGGTCATGTACGCCGGCCGCATCGTTGAACAGGGCACGGCGGAGGAGATCTTCGCCCATCCCGCGCACCCCTATACCATCGGTCTGATGGCCTCCAAGCCGGTCGTCGGCAAGCAGGTCGACAAGCTCTATTCCATCCCCGGCAAGGTGCCCAATCCCATCAACATGCCGGACTACTGCTATTTCAAGGATCGCTGCGAGATGTGCGTGAACGGCTGTGACGGCGAGTATCCGCACGAGATCTCCCTCTCCCCCACGCACAAGGTCTCCTGCTACCGCTACTATCCGGAAAATCAGAACAAGGAGGGTGAATAATATGGCAGATCAGAAGGTCAATCCGTTTGAGGATCCCAATTTCACCCCCGTGGAGTATGACCCGCAGTACATTCTTCAGGTCAACCACCTGAAGAAATACTTCCCCATCAAAAGCGGCATGATCGCCCACACGGTCGGCTATGTCAAGGCTGTCGACGGCGTCACGTTCAACCTCAAGCGCGGCACGACGATGGGTCTCGTCGGCGAATCCGGCTGCGGCAAGACGACCACCGGCCGCACCATTCTCCGCCTGTACGACAGCAAGACCGCCGGTCAGGTGCTCTTCAACGGGCAGGAGGTCTACGACCTCTCCCACAAGGAGCTGCGCGCCCTGCGCACCAAAATGCAGATCATCTTCCAGGATCCGTTCTCCTCGCTCTCCCCGCGTATGCCGGTCGGCGAGATCATCGGCGAGGCCGTGCGCGAGCACAACCTCGTGCCCAAGGAGGAGTTCGACGATTACATCGATCAGGTCATGGACAACTGCGGCCTTCAGCCCTTCCACAAGGACCGCTACCCGCACGAGTTCTCCGGCGGCCAGCGCCAGCGCATCTGCATCGCGCGCGCGCTCGCGCTGAACCCTGAGTTCATCGTCTGCGACGAGCCGGTCTCCGCGCTCGACGTGTCCATTCAGGCGCAGATCATCAACCTTTTGAACGAGCTGCAGGATCAGTACAAGCTGACGTATCTGTTTATCAGCCACGACCTCTCCGTTGTCGAGCACATCTCCGACACGGTCGGCGTCATGTACCTCGGCAACCTCGTGGAGTACGGCGCGAAGGAGGATATCTTCCGCAACCCGCTGCACCCCTACACGAAGGCGCTGTTCTCCGCCATCCCCATTCCCGATCCGACGGCCAAGATGAACCGCATCGTGCTTGAGGGCTCCATTCCCTCCCCCGCGAATCCGCCCAAGGGCTGCAAGTTCCACACCCGCTGCGCAAACTGCATGAAGTGCTGCGAGGAGGAGGCTCCCGTCCAGCGTGAGATCGAGCCGGGTCACTTCGTCTGCTGCCACCTGTACGACAAGTGATGCGCAAAAAGGATCGTTTTTACGAGGATGACGACGGGCGCACGATCGCCGACATGAGCGGCGTCGAGCCGCAGCCGATGTTCCTTCCCCGCATCCCCAAACGCCGCGGCCGCGCGGATCTCAGGGAGCCTGACGCCCCCGCAGCGAACGACCGCCCGTGGGACACGAGCGGCGAGCTGAGCCGTGAGGAGCGCAATGCCGCCATCGGCGGCGCGCTCAAGGCCGGTCTTCTGATCGGCGCCGTCTTTCTCGCTGCCGGCGCGCTGGCCATCCTTGCGATGCAGGCGCTCTGGTCGTAACAGCTCATAAGGGAGGGTCGTCTCTTAAAAAGAGACGGCCCTCCCTCCTTTTCTTTCTGCCCGTATTGAAGTCCCCCGCGCCGGTTGTTCGCCCCGCCGGTATGCCGCGCGTTTTACTGCCACCGGCAGAGCGTCCCTCTGCGCTTTGTCAAGGTCTGCGCCTTTCCTTTTTGACGGCGAAACGCACCGTCTTGCAAATCCCACGCATTATGGCAACCACTCGAAAGGATGTTCCCATATCGCCTCTATTTTTTCAATATTATGTAAATTCCGACATAACCCTCAAAGCTGCTGCGTTTTTGCCTGACGGTCTGTTTCCTTTTGCGAATATGACGAGATAGTAAGCCACTTCCCGCATTTCCCCGCCTGTGGAAAAGCCTGTGGAAACTGTGGATAACTCCTTGTAGAACTCATTATTGAATTTTTTATGTAAATCTGTCTGAACGACGTGCTTTCCAGCGAAGATCGGCGCGGAATGTTTGGAAAACGCATCGTCTGTCCGCTTTTAGCAACTTCCGTCGAATCGGCCCTTCCGTTTTTCCGCGCGGCGCGCTGTGATCGGATCGTCCGTTTTGCAGGAAGCGGCGCATCAATACTATTTGTATTCCCCCGCCGCGCAGAGCGGCGGGGGAATATACTTCAGCAAACGGTCTCCAGCCCGTAGCAGCCGCTCACAGGGTCGAGGAACAGCGGCAGATGCGGCGTGCGGTACGTAAACCAGACGAACGCGAAAAGCAGCACCCACAGCGTCACAAAGCCGAGGAGCTGCATCGCGCCGCCGCGCAGCCGTCCCTCCGTCAGCATCCGGTAGCTGATGAAATACATCAGCGCGTCGGCAAGGAAAAAGATGCTCATATCCACCCAGCTCGGCAGCTTGCCGAGCATACCGGTGAGCGTATAGTAGAGCGCCGGAATGGCGATCAGCCCCAGCAGGATGGACGCAGCCTTGACGGCGAAGAAATTGCGCAGCGGCTCGGAAAAGACAACGAACTCCGCCACCGTGAAGAGCAGGAACGGGATAAAGAGCAGCTTCATATGCTCCCATGTCGATTCGTTCACCGCCGCAAACGCCGCGACCAGACGGCTGCCGCCCGACCAGTCGTACACAAAATGCAGCAGCGAGCCAAGGCCCGCCGTCACCAGAAAGCCGGCGATCTCCCACCGGCGCAGCTCGCGTTTCATATCCCGTCCTCCTTCATGCATTCGATGCTATCTCAGTCTACGCAGAAAAGACGGGCTTTATACGGCAAAAGCCGCCCTTACGGGCGGCTTTTGATCCTTTCTCTTCATTCCGCAAAGCGCGGCACGACCACACCGGAGGGCGCGTCCTTCGTCAGCGTAAAGCTGTTCCCGTCCAGCCGGTGCACCTGCGCGGCATCACAAAGCGCCAGAAATTCATCCAGCGTGCCGATCTCGTCGTACCCATGCGTGCCGAAGCGGTAATGCATCGGCACGGTCACGCGCGGCGCGATCGCGTCCGCGACCGCCTTCGCGGTCTCCGCATCGATGGTGTAGTATCCGCCGACGGGGATCAGCAGCGCGTCGCAGCCTCTGAGCGCCGCGAGCTGCGCATCATCCGGCATATGGCCAAGGTCGCCGCAGTGCGCCACTGTCAGCCCCTCGGCGCGCAGGATGTGGATGGTGTTCTGCCCGCGCTTTGCGCCGCCGGCATCATCGTGGAAGGTCGGAACGGTTCCGACCGTGAAGGGGCTTTCCGCCGGATCGCGGCCCGAGAGCGCCACCGCCTCCACAAAGGCATGGTCACGGTGGCCGTGGGAGCAGAGCGCCTCGTCCGCGCTGACATGCAGCGCGGGATACGTCTCCACGTAATAGGGGTCGAGCACGACGCGGTAGCCGCCGCTCTCGATCAAAAAGCAGGAATGCCCCAGCCAGGTAATGTTCATCGTTTATTCCTCCGGTTTCGCCTGATCCGCGGACGCATCCGCGTTTTTTCTTTTCCTGCCGAGCCGCGGCAGCCTTCTCCCGCGGCGCAGGTACTGCACGAGCTTCACAAGGGCGAACACAACCGCCGCAAAGATCAGGATATCGAGCCAGCTGTAGGCCAGCCATACCGCAAAGTCCTCCAGCGCCTGCGCCGTAGCGGCAAGGCCGTCAGAAAAGGCATTGCCGAGCTTTTCGCCAAAGCTCTTCGGCGCGTCCTCCGTGCCGGAGAGCCTGTAGACCTCGTTCAGCTCAAGACTGACGGTCGCATAGTCCACCAGCGCGTCATAGTGCCGCATCGTGCCGGAAAGATTCTCGATCTCGCGCTCCGTCTCCGAGATGGCGGACTCGATGGTGATGATATCCTCCATGCTCTCCGCCTTTTTGAGAAGCTCCTGCAGCCGCTCAAGCTTGATCCGCGCCGTCTCAAGGCGCGACTGCGTGTCGTAATACTGCTCGCTGATGTCCTCCGCCGTATCGTTCTGCCACGTCACATGGCAGAGCGTGCCGACCTGCACGCAGAAGTCCGTGAACTGCGCAGCGGGCACACGCACGGTATAGCTTGCGTGGCGGTAGCCGCTTGAATAGTTGGAAAGGCTCTTCTGCTCGAAGTAGCCGCCCATGCGCTCCACGAGCGCGGCGATGTCCTGCGCCGCCTGATCAAATTCCAGCGTCTGCATCTCGATGCTCGCGCTGTAGATCATCTTGACGCCGCGCGCGGCAAGATCCGCGGCAGGGGACGAAACGCTCTGCCCGTCCCACGCCCCATCGTCCGACGCAGTGTAGCTGTACTCCGTCTTCGGCAGGTCTGAGCCGTTGTCGTTATAGCTCTCCGCCGCCATCGACGCGCTGTCGTAGCTGGCAGACTTCGCGCCGCACGCGGCGAGAGACAGCGCCAGCACCAGCGCAAGCAAAAGGGAAGCAAGTCTTTTCATTTTCATTCACCTCATTTTTGTTTTTTGGGGTTTCTGAGGGTTTAGACGTTCGTTTTGCGCAAAAGGTTCCCAAAGTCCGCTGTTTTCCTCACTCCAGCTCATCAAGCGTCATCGAAAAGCTCTCCATGCAGTGCGCCATGAAGTAGTCAAGCTCCGGCAGGCGCATCTCGTCCAGCGCGCGGCGCGTCTGCTCGGCGGCCTTTTTGAATTCCATATTCCCCGCCTTGAGCTCCTCCACGCACTTGATATAGGCCGAGAGCTTGTCCGCCGCCTTGACGATGCGATGCACCGTCTCGTCCTCGGGCTTGATGATGGGCGCGTAGTCCGCGCGCAGCTCGTCCGGCAGCATTGAGAGCAGCTTGTCGCTTGCCACAGCCTCTACCTTGCGGTAGGCGGCGCTGATCTCGGGATTGTAGTATTTGATGGGCGTCGGCATGTCGCCGGTCAGGATCTCCGTCGCGTCGTGGTAGAGCGCGGCGACCGCCACGGCGTTCGCATCCGTCGGGATGCCATAAACGCGCGTGCGGATGAGCGCAAGCGCGTGCGCGAGCACCGCGACCATGTGGCTGTGCTCCTGAATGTTCTCCTCCTCGGTGTTGCGCATCAGCGCCCAGCGCTTGACGCAGCGCATACGCGAGATATAGGCGTAAAAATGGTTTGCCATGTGTCAGTCCTCCAGTTCTCCGCGAAGGCCGTCGCCGTCGGCCGCTGTGATCCTCACGCGCTTCACCTGATTGTGCAGCCCTTCCCGCGCGACGGAGACCTCCATATAGTTCGGCGCGTGACCCGCGCTGCCGCCCTTGCGGTCGCGCTCAAAAAGCACGGGGAAGGTCTTGCCCACGCAGCGCGCAAGATACGCTTCGTGCATCGTTCTCGCGGCAGCCGAGGCGCGCGCGGCGCGCTCCTCGCGCACGGGCATGTCGATTTGTCGCATCTCCGCAGCCTTTGTGCCCGGGCGGATGGAGTAGGGGAATACGTGCATATCGGCAAAGCCGACGCGCGTGATGAAATCGAGCGTCTGCGCAAACTCCTCCTCCGTCTCCTCGGGAAAGCCCGTAATGAGATCGGTCGTGATGGCGGGATCGTCAAAATACCTGCGCAGCAGCTCGCAGGACTCCAGAAAGCGCGCCGTGTCGTATCTGCGGTTCATGCGCTTTAAGGTCGCGTCGCAGCCCGACTGCATCGACAGGTGGAAGTGCGGGCAAAGATACGGGAGCTTTGACGCCCGCTCGCAGAACTCCTCCGTGATGGTCCTCGGCTCGAGCGAGCCGAGACGGACGCGCATATCGCCGCCCACGCGCGCGATGAGCTCCAGAAGGTCAATGAGCGAGGTCCCGTCCTTGAAGTCCGAGCCGTAGGACGAGATCTCGATGCCCGTGACCACGATCTCGCGGTAGCCCTCCTCGCGGAGCGCGCGCACCTGCTTTTCAGCCTCGTCCATCGGCAGCGAGCGCACGCGTCCGCGCGCATAGGGGATGAGGCAGTAGGTGCAGAAGTTCACGCACCCGTCCTCTACCTTGAGCATCGCGCGCGTGCGGTTCGCCATGCCGCCCGCGGGCAGCACCTCGAAGTCGCGCCGCGCCCACACGTCGTCGACGTCGACGATCGGCGTTTTCTCCCGCGCCGCACGCTCCAAAAGGTCAATAAAATGCGCGCGGTCGTTCGTGCCGGCGACAACGTCAAGCCCGAGCTTTTTGACATCCTCGGGATGCGTCTGGGCGTAGCAGCCGCAGGCGGCAATGACCGCCTCGGGATTGCGGCGCCGCGCCTGACGGAGCATCTGGCGCGACTTTTTGTCGCTCACCGCCGTGACCGAGCAGGTGTTGACGACGTAAGCGTCTGCCGTCTCCTCAAAGCCGGCAAGCTCGTGCCCGCGGCGCACGAGCTCCTGCTCGAGCGCCTGCGTTTCATATTGATTCACCTTGCACCCGAGGGTGCAGATCGCAACTTTCATCGGTATTCGTGTCCTTTTCCATGCTGTGTGCGGCAATGGCCGCGCTTTTCCCGCATTTTCGCGCGTAAAGCGGCCGCCGCTCTTGCTTTTTTGCCGTTATATTGTATAATCATTTCGGCATTCTGACAAGTCCAAAGAAAGGATTTTCCCGATATGATCTATCTCGATCACGCGGCCACCACCCCCGTCCCCGCGGAGGTGGCGCAGGCCGTTTATGATACGCTGACAAGCGGCTGGGGCAACCCCAGCTCGCAGTACCCCATCGGAAAGGCTGCGCGCGACGCCGTCGCCGCCGCGCGCGGGACGGTCGCCGCCGCGCTCGGCTGCAAGAGCGAGCAATTCGTCTTCACCTCCTGCGGCTCGGAGAGCGACAACTGGGCCATCCGCCTTGCCGCGCACCAGAACCGCCATGCGGGCAGGCACATCATCACCACCGCCGTAGAGCACAGCGCGGTGCTGAACCCCTGCAAGGCGCTCGAGCAGGAGGGCTATTCCGTCACATACCTGAAGCCCGACAAAAACGGCGATATCACGGCGGCGCAGGTCGAGGCCGCGCTGCGCGAGGACACAGCGCTCGTGACGATGATGCTCGTCAACAACGAAACGGGCTGCATCTTTCCCGTCGGCGAGGTCGCGCAGCTGCTGAAGGCGAAAAAATCCCGCGCGCTGCTGCACACCGACGCCGTGCAGGCCTTTTTGAAGGTCCCCTTCCGCGCCGACACGCTGGGCGCGGATCTCATCTCCGTCAGCGGCCACAAGCTCGGCGCGCCCAAGGGTGTCGGCGGTCTGTACCTCGGTGAGCGCATCCACGCGCCGCAGCCGCTCATTCTCGGCGGCGGACAGGAGGGCGGTCTCCGCTCCGGCACCGAGGCCACGGGCCAGATCGCCGGCTTTGCCAGGGCGGTCGCGCTGCGTGTCGACCATTTAGACGAAAAGCTCGCGCGCATGGCCGCCATCAAGGCCTACGCCGAGGAAAAGCTGCTCGCGATCGACGGCGTCGTCCGCGTCGGCGGCGGAAAAGCGCCGCACATCCTTGCCATCTCGCTCGTCGGCTACCCGTCGGCCAACGTCGTCACGGAGCTCGGCGCGCAGGGCATCTGCATCTCGGCAGGCTCGGCGTGCCATCGCGGCCAGCTCAGCCACGTTTACCGCGCGCTGGGGCTCGACAAAAAGACTGCCGCGGGCGTGCTGCGCGTCAGCTTCGATCCCGAGACGACGGAGACGGACATCGACGCGCTCGCCGACGCGCTCAAGGCGCATCGGGACACGCGCTTCCCCATGCTGTAAATTCAACATTCGAGGTCTCCATGTTTTCCTATCTTCATCAGCCCAAGGGCTTTTACCGGCGATTGTTCCTGCTGGCGCTGCCGGTCATCGTGCAGAATCTCATCACCACATCGCTCGGCTTTCTCGATACGTTCATGGTGGGACTTCTCAGCAGCGACCAGATGTCCGCCGTCACGGTGGCGAACGTGCCGGTATTCATCATTCAGCTCGTCGTATTCGGCCTGCAAAGCGGCTCGAGCGTACTTATCAGCCAGTACTGGGGCCGCGGCGACCGCGAGAGCATCAACCGCGTCATGGGCATCGGCTTTCTCATTGCGGGCGGCGTGAGCGTCCTCTTTGCGCTGATCCTGTTCCTCTTCCCCGCGCAGGTGCTCTATCTCGTCACCGATAATGTGACGCTCGTCACGCTGGGCGAACCGTATCTGCGCATCGTCGGCTTTTCGTACATCTTCAACTCCCTCTCCTCGATCTACATCGGGATGCAGCGCAGCATTGAAAATCCGCGCTTCGGCATGCTCGTGTTCGGCGCGTCGATGCTCTTCAACACCGTAGGCAACTACGTGCTCATCTTCGGCAAGCTCGGTCTGCCCGCGCTCGGCATTACGGGCGCGGCAGTGGCGACGCTGCTCTCGCGCGTGGTGGAGTTCGTCCTTGCCTTCTCCTACGCCCTCCGCTGCCGCACGGTGCCGCTGCTGCCGCGCGCCCTGCTGCGCCCGGGCGTGGATATGCTGCGCAAGTTCCTGCGCTACAGCGCGCCCGTGCTCGCCAACGAGACGCTCTGGGGCTTTGGCTTTTCCATGATAACGGTCATCATGGGCCACATGGCCGCAAGCTCTGACCTCATCGCCGCCTACACGCTCGCCGGCAACATCGACAAGCTCATGACCTCCGGCATCTTCGGCATCGCCGCGGCGGTCGCCGTCATCGTCGGCAAGGAGATCGGCGCGGGCAACCTCAAGGGCGTTTACAGCATCGGCCGCGCGCTCTGCTTCACGGCGGCGGCGTTCGGCGTGGTGATCGGCGCGCTGGAATATGTGATGTTCCTCACGCTGATGCGTCCCGTGGTCATGCCGCTCTTTTCCCTCTCCGCTTCTGCCGAACGGCTCTGCAGCGTGATGATCGCCTGTTACGCCTGTGCCATGCCGCTCCACAGCTTTTCGACCACGATGGTCGTGGGCGTGCTGCGCGGCGGCGGCGATGTGCGCGCCTCGCTCCTGATCGACAATATTCCGCTCTGGTGCGCGGCGCTGCCGGCGATGTATCTGCTGGGCATCGTGCTCAAGGTGCCCAACGAGGTCTTCTGCCTGTGCCTGATGGTCGAATCCGCCGTCAAAACGCCCATCGGCATCCTGCGCGTTCACAGCGGCAGATGGGTGCATGATATCACCCGCATCGACGAATAAATGAAAACGGGAAAGGCCGGTGCCTTTCCCGTTTTATTATGTCTTTGTCCGCGCGCGCTCGCGCCGCAGCTCGCGCAGCACCGGCACGCTGACGCACAGCGACGCCGCCACAAAGAACGCAATGCCGATCATGCGGTTCACGCTGATGTGCTCGTGGTACACGGCAACAGCCAGTATCGTTGCAAGGATGGGCTTGATGAGATATACAAACGACGCCTCCGTTGCGGAGGTGTACTCCGTGATCTTCGCCGTGAGCAGAAAGCCGATGGCCGCGCAGCCGATGCCGACATGGCACAAAAGCAGCGCCGACTTGAGCGTAAAGCCCGTGAAAAACGGAACGCCCGCGAAAATATCCAGCCCCAGGCCGGTATACAGCGCGCCGATCGCCGGCAGCTCGCCGAGCAGCAGCAGAAAGAGCAGCTCCACCCCGCCGACGACCATATTGAAGGTCGTGATCACAAGCGCCCCCAGCCGCGGCAGGCGCAGCTTGCAGAGCGTGCCGTACATGGCAAAGAGCACCGTGGCGGTGATGATCTCCAGAAAGCCGCGCACGCTGATCTCCAGATGCGCCGGATTCAGGATAAGGAGAATGCCGATCAGCTCCACGCCGATGGCGAGCAGGTGATTCTTCTTCAGCGGCTCGTGCAGGATGAGGTGCGCCGCCGCCAGCGCGAACACGGGGTTGCCCGAATAGATGATCGACGTGGCCGAGGCGTCCATATGCAGCACCGCCATCTGCAAAAGCGACATATGCAGCGTAACGGTCAAAAAGCCGAGCAGCGCAAAGTAGCCCCAGTCCGACCCTGTCAGCGTGATACCGCGCTTTTTCAGGTCCCGCAGAGCAAACGGCAGCAGCGCCGCCGCGCCGAGCAGCACGCGCTCTACCGTCACCTGCATGGGCGCGAACGCCCCGCCAAGCCCCTTGAGCGCGACCTCAGTGGTCGAATACAGCGCCGCCGCCAGCAGAATGTACAGATATCCGCGCTTTCGATCCGTCATACCTTCTCGTCCCTTTCTCCGCCCCGCTGTCCTCGCGGCACGTCCTCGCCATTTTACGCCGCGCACGCGGAAAAAGCAACCATGACGTATCCGTTTTCCCGCAAGAAGGCGCCGCTTCCGTACGGAAGCGGCGCTTTTCATCTGCTTTGTACAAGAGGATGGCGCTTACTTGGCGATCTGCGCGGCCTTCTTGCTCTCCCACTTGGTCACGCAGCAGGCGCAGGAGATGTCGCCCGTGATGTTGAGGCAGGTACGGCCCATGTCGAAGAGGCGGTCGATGCCGTAGATGATCATGATCATGTCGACAGGAATGTTCATCGCCTCGAGCACCATGGCGAGCATGATCATGCCCGCGCCCGGCGTACCGGCTGTGCCGATGGAGGCAAGCGTCGCGGTGACGACGATCGTGACCATCTGGCCGGCAGTCAGCGTCATGCCGCAGCAGGTGGCGAGGAAGATCGTCGCAACGCACTGGTAGATGGCTGTGCCGTCCATGTTGATCGTCGCGCCGAGGGGGATGACGAAGGAGGACACGTCGTTCTCCGCGCCCAGCTCATCCGCGCACTCCTTGCTCAGGGGGATGGTGGCGGCGGAGGAGGTGGAGGTGAAGGCAAAGATCATCGCGGGAGAAGCCTTTTTGAAGAAGGCGAAGGGGCTGATGCCCGCAAACGCTTTGGCCGAGAAGGAATAGCAGAGGATCGCGTGGACGATGTAGCCCAAGTAGGCACAGCCGAGCACGACGGCGAGGGAGCCGAGGATCTCAGGTCCCTGCGTGGCGACGACCCACGCCATCATCGTGAACACGCCGATGGGGCTCAGGGAAATGATGAAAGCCATCACGCGCTCAATGACGGCATAGAGCGTGGAGATCAGGTCCTTGGCAAGCTTGCCCTTTTCGCCTGTAGCAAGAATGCCGCCGCCGAACATCAGCGCGATGACGATGACCTGCAGCATGTTCGCATCGGTAAAGGATTTCCACATATTGCTCGGGAAGATGGCGACCAGAGTATCCATGAAGTTGGCGCTGGTGGCCTTATCCCAGACCGCGCCGTCCTCCAGCGCGAGCGTGGGAAACCAGCCTGCATTGTTGAAGAGGTTGGCGAACACCAGACCGATCACACAGGCGATCGCGGTGGTCACGAGGAAGTAGGCGACCGTCTTCCAGCCGACGGAGCCGACCTTCTTCATATCGCCCATGGAGATGATACCGTCGATCATCGACAGCAGCACGACAGGGACAACGATAAACTTGAGGAGGTTGACGAAGATCGTGCCGAAGGGCTTTAAGTAGTTGGTGGTAAATTCGGGCTTACCGATAAAATAGAAGATAAGACCGGCCGCAATACCGAGGATGAGCGCAATAACGATCTGCACCGGCAGGCTGAGTTTTTTCTTTTCCATGCTCCACACACACTTTCTTAAAATATCTCCTACTTATAGATTGCATCAATAGGAGTTTCTCTATTCTACAGCATCTTTATATCCTTGGCAATACCCTTTTGCATGAGATTCCCCTGTTTTGCGCCGTCATTTTTCACAAAAATGACGGCGCACTTTCATCATTCTTGTTCGATATCCCAGCTTGCATTTTCCGCCGCTTTCATGTATCCTATGCCAGAAGAAAATGAAACGGAGGGAACACGCCATGAAGCTCTGCACGGTGCCGAAAAAGAAAGTCCCCGCCGTTGGTGTTTCTGTTTTTTTTATTGATATTGTTTCTATTGACCGGTAATCGTTTTACCGGTCTTTCTTTTTGCCCGCGCGGGGCGCGAAGCCGTTTGGTCAAATATGAACATAGATCAAAAAACGAAAAGAAAGAGGGAAGATCACATGAAGAAAGAACTCGGACAGGAAGTCATCTACGAAGCCCGCCAGCTGGGCACCCCCAGAATGCTGGTACTGGGCCTGCAGCACATGTTCGCCATGTTCGGCGCAACGGTGCTCGTCCCCATTCTCGTGCAGGGCTACGGTCTGCCGCTCTCCATCCAGACCACGCTGCTGTTTGCCGGTCTCGGCACGCTGCTGTTCCATGTCTGCACCAAGCTGAAGGTCCCCGCGTTCCTCGGCTCCTCGTTCGCCTACCTCGGCGGCTTTGAGACCGTCGCCAAGCTGGACTCCGGCAAGTACGCCGCCATGAGCGGCAATGAAAAGCTCGCCTACGCGCTCGGCGGCATCGTGATCGCCGGTCTTCTCTACCTCGTGCTCGCGCTGCTGTTCAAGCTCCTCGGCGCCAAGAAGGTCATGCGCTACTTCCCGCCCATCGTCACCGGCCCCATGATCATCATGATCGGCCTGAACCTCTCCGGCTCCGCGATCAACAACGCCGCGACCTGCTGGTGGCTCGCGCTTGTCGCCATGGCGATCATCGTGGTCGCCAACATCTGGGGCAAGGGCATGGTCAAGATCATCCCCATCCTGCTCGGCGTCGTCGGCAGCTACATCGTCGCCCTGATCGCCACCGCCTGCGGCGCGCAGCTCCCCGATGCGAACGGCGTGATGCAGCCGCTCGTCAACTTCGCCGCCGTCAGCGAGGCGCACCTCGTCGGCCTCCAGCAGTTTGTCATCGCAAAGTTTGACCTCACATCCATCCTCGTCATGGCGCCCATCGCCATCGCCGCCATGATGGAGCACATCGGCGACATCTCCGCCATCTCCTCCACCACCGGCAGGAACTTCATCGAGGATCCCGGCCTGCACCGCACGCTCATCGGCGACGGTCTCGCCACCGCGCTCGCCGGTATGTTCGGCGGCCCCGCCAACACCACCTACGGCGAAAACACCGGCGTGCTCGCTCTCTCCAAGGTCTACGACCCCCGCGTCGTGCGCCTCGCCGCGCTCTACGCCATCGTCCTGAGCTTCTCCCCCAAGTTTGACGCGCTCGTCAACTCCATCCCCGCGGCCATCGTCGGCGGCGTCAGCTTCATCCTCTACGGTATGATCTCCGCGGTCGGTGTGCGCAATATCGTGGAAAACCAGGTCGACCTCACCAAGTCCCGCAACCTGATCATCGCAGCGGTCATGTTCGTCAGCGGCCTCGGCTTCAGCTCGGTCGGCGGCATCACCTTCACTGTCGGCGGCGCGGCCGTCACCCTCTCCGGCCTCGCCATCGCGGCCCTGTGCGGTGTCATCCTGAACGCCATCCTCCCCGGCAACGACTACGAGTTCGGCGTCAGCGTCACGGGCGACAAGTCCGCCGACCTCGGCAGCTACTAAGAAGCAAACTTCAAAATCAAATCAAAAAGGAAGCGGCACGCGCCGCTTCCTTTTTTCGCTTCTTCGTGCTATACTCTATCCAAATCCTTTGCAGGAGGCATCATTCATGGAAAGCATCAAGCCCGGGCGCTACCGCCACTTCAAGGGCAAAGAATATGAGGTCCTCGGCGTCGCACGTCATTCAGAGACGGAGGAGGAGCTCGTCGTCTATCGCGCGCTGTACGGCGACTTCGGCCTCTGGGTGCGGCCCGTGAGCATGTGGAACGAGACTGTCGAGCGCGACGGCAAGACGTTCCGCCGCTTCACCTATATCGGCGAATGACGGGCTATACGCTGATTCGCGCCAAGCGCCGTACGATGTCCCTGCAATTGGACCGCGACGGCCGCGCCGTCGTCCGCGCGCCCTACGGCGTCAAAAAGGAATTTATCGACCGCTTCGTCGCCGAGCACGAGGGCTGGCTTACCCGCGCCCGCGAAAAGCAGCAGGCGCGCCGCCTTGCCCATCCCGAGCCGACGGACGAGGAGCGCAAAGCGCTCATCGCGCGTGCGAAGGAATACCTCCCGATGCGCGTCGATTACTGGAGCGGCATCATGGGCCTCACGCCGACGGGCCTCAAGATCACGTCCGCGCGCACGCGCTTTGGCTCGTGCAGTGGGAAAAACAGCCTTTGCTTTTCCTGGCGGCTGATGCAGTATCCGCGCGAAGCCATCGACTATGTCGTCGTCCACGAGCTCGCGCACATCCGCCACCACGACCACTCCCCCGCGTTCTACGCGCTCATCGAGCGCTACATGCCCGACTGGCGCGAGCGGATGAAGCTGCTGAAAGAATAAAAAAATCTGCGACAGCATGTCGCAGATTTTTTTACTCCTTTTCGCCCGTGATGAAATAGTCGCAGTATTCCCCGCCGTCGGCGAGCGTCTGCTCACGATGCAGCACGCCGTGCTGGAGCGTGA